>NZ_CP084752.1:1937500-2195000 GCF_020535545.1 Roseateles sp. XES5 | reverse complement strand
TCAGATTTTCACATTCCGCCCCTCTTAGAGAGAGGAAGAACGAGCGTGATTTGACTCGCGGGCCTTCCTGCGTGCATCTTCCCGCGCTGACAACAAACAGACGGCACAGGGCGAAGCGCAATCGGCATGACCACCGACCGGAACATGATCCGATCCCTCGGCAACGAACCGCCGATCCTGGCCGACGGGCGCAAGGCGCCCGACCGGCGGGAAATCTCGCTTCGCTGGCTATCCGGCACCTTCCTCACGGGCATTACCTCGTCCATTCTTATGGGCGTCGCGCTTTTCGCCGCCCTTGACGGTCGCCAGCAGCTCGCCATTCCCGCCGAAGCCTTCGCGGCGCTCGGAACCCCAAGCCAGACCAGCAAGACGGGCGAAACGGCCAAGCGCGGCGAACGCGTGCTGGAGCCCGCCATCGTCGCCAAGCCCGCCGACAAGAAGATCATGGAAATCTCCACCATGATCCATGACGGCCAGAAGGAAGTGGTGCGCCGGCAGCCCTTCGCCCATGTCAAGATGGCGCTTGCGGCCAACCATGCGACGAACGAGGATTATCCGCGCTTCGATCCGCTCTCGATCTTTTCGACCAACGGCAAGGATGCGGCGCCCGCCTCGCGCATGGGCACCATCTACGGCTCCGACGTCGAATCGGAAGTGGCGCTGCAGACGGACGCCTTCCCGACCGGCGGATCGGCGCTCGACTATGCCGACCAGATGTCGATCGAAGAGGTCGAGGAGAACGTGCGCACCAATGGCTCGGTGCTGACGGACGGCAGCACGCAGGTCGCCTCCCTCTATTACGTCGACCCGCAGCGCTTCGCCTCGGAATCCTCCGATCTCGACCTGCTCGGCCTGACGGCCCGCATCGTGGAAGAGAATATGAGCGTATCGACCTTCGACACGCTGACACCCGACGACACCGAATATGCCGATGACGTGATCCCCGTGCGACGCGCGGCCGATATCGGCGAGGTCATGACGGCGGCGGGCTATACCAAGGCCCAGGCCGAAGACCTTTCCACCTATCTGGAGCATCAGCTCGGCAGCAAGGAACTCGCCGAGGGCGACGTGCTGCGCATCTGCATTTCCCAGAAGGGCAAGGAAGCGAACATCGTGCGCGCCAGCGTCTATTCGCGCGGCCGCCATGTGGTGACGGCAGCGCTCGACGACAGCGGACGCTTCGTCGAAGGCGCCGAACCGCCCGTGCTCGATGCGGTCGCAACCGCCTTCGACAACGACGACCGGCCGACGATCATCGCCGGGCGGGATCTGCCGCGGGTCTATGATGGCATATACCGCGCGGCGCTGTCCTATGGCATGGGACAGGACATGACGAGCGAGGTCATTCGCATCCTCGCCAGCAATGTCGATTTCCAGGCACAGCTTCGCCCGACCGATTCCCTTGAAGCCTTCTTCTCCGTCACGGACCAGAACGGCACGGCGACGGAGGATTCGGAAATCCTCTTCCTCGACGCCAAGTTCGGCGACACGGAAACCCGCGTCTACCGCTTCCAGAATCCGGACGACGAATCGGTCGACTACTACGATGAGGACGGCAAGAGCATCCGGCAGTTCCTGCTGCGCAATCCCGTGCCGAACGGTGTGTTCCGCTCCGGCTTCGGCATGCGCCGCCACCCGATCCTCGGTTTCTCGCGCATGCACACCGGCGTCGACTGGGCGGCCCCGCGCGGCACGCCGATCATCGCGGCGGGCAACGGCGTGGTCGAAAAGGCCGGCTGGGATTCGGGCGGCTACGGCAACCAGACCCTGATCCGCCATGCCAACGGCTATGTCTCATCCTACAATCACCAGAGCGCCATCGCCAAGGGCGTCAAGGTCGGAGCGAAGGTACGACAGGGCCAGGTGATCGGCTTTGTCGGCACGACCGGCCTTTCGACCGGCCCGCACCTGCACTACGAGCTGATCGTCAACGGCAACAAGGTCGATGCCCTGAAAATCCGCCTGCCCGGCGGCAAGTCGCTGGAGGGCAAGGCCCTTGCCCAGTTCGAGACCGAGCGCAAGCGCATCGACGACCTGCTCGGTCGCGGCGACGGCTCGACGGAAGTGGCGGAAACGCACTGACCGCATTCGCCGGCGCTTTTCACCGCGTCATCGAAAATGCAAAAAGCGCGGGCCGGGACCCGCGCTTTTGCTTTTCCTGTAACCGTCGATCGCCTCAGGCGGCCTTGCTGACCGCGCCGTTGCGCGACGAGAAGAGCAGCCGGTCGGAACCGGCGGTAACCTTCACGATCGATCCGTCCGCGATATCGCCGCCGAGGATCTTCTCGGCCAGCGGATCCTGAAGGTGCTTCTGGATCGCCCGCTTGAGGGGGCGTGCACCATAGACAGGATCGTAGCCCTTCTCGGCCAGCCAGTGCACCGCGTCATCGTCGAGATCGAGCACGATCTTGCGGTCGGTGAGCAGCTTGCGCAGGCGCTCCAGCTGGATGTCGACGATCGCCCCCATTTCCGACCGCCGCAGGCGGTGGAACAGGATGATCTCGTCGACACGGTTCAGGAACTCCGGTCGGAATGCCATCTTGACGACATCCATGACCTGGTCGCGGACCGTATCGCTGTCCTCGTTCTCGCCGAGCGCCGTCAGGTATTCGGCACCGAGGTTGGAGGTCATCACGATCACGGTGTTCTTGAAGTCCACGGTGCGGCCCTGGCCGTCGGTCAGGCGGCCATCGTCCAGCACCTGCAAGAGCACATTGAACACATCCGGGTGGGCCTTTTCCACCTCGTCCAGCAGCAGCACGCTGTAGGGCTTGCGGCGGACAGCCTCGGTCAGGTAGCCGCCCTCGTCATAGCCCACATAGCCCGGGGGCGCGCCGATGAGGCGGCTCACCGAATGCTTCTCCATGAACTCGCTCATGTCGATGCGGATCATGTGGTCTTCGCTGTCGAAGAGGAAGCCGGCCAGGGCCTTGCACAGCTCGGTCTTGCCCACGCCCGTGGGGCCCAGGAAGAGGAAGCTGCCCAGGGGCCGGTTGGGGTCGGACAGGCCGGCGCGGGCACGGCGAACGGCGCGGGAAACGGCCTGGACGGCATCCCCCTGCCCGACGACCCATTTGCCGAGCTCGTCTTCCATGCGCAGCAGCTTGTCGCGTTCGCCTTCCAGCATCCTGTCCACGGGAATACCCGTCCAGCGGGAGACCACATGGGCGATGTTGTCGGCGGTCACCACCTCCTGCACCATCGGATCGACGTCGCTGGCATCGCTGCCTTCGGCCTCTTCCAGCTCCTTTTCGAGCTTGGGGATGATGCCATAGGCCAACTCGCCGGCACGCTGGAACTCACCCTTGCGCTGGGCAATGGCAAGCTCGTTGCGCAACTCGTCGAGCTGACGCTTGAGATCGGCGGCGCGGCCGAGCTTGGACTTTTCCGCCTGCCAGCGCGCGGTGAGCGCAGAGGCTTGCTCTTCCAGCGCGGCAAGGTCGATCTCGAGCTTTTCGAGACGATCCTGCGATGAGCGGTCGGTCTCCTTCTTGACCGCCTCGCGCTCGATCTTGAGCTGGATCATGCGGCGGTCCAGCTTGTCCATGACCTCGGGCTTGGAGTCGATCTCGATCTTGATCTTGGCCGCGGCCTCATCGATCAGGTCGATGGCCTTGTCGGGCAGGAAGCGGTCGGTGATGTAGCGGTGGCTCAGCTCGGCCGCGGCCACGATGGCCGGGTCGGTGATCTCCACGCCGTGATGCACCTCGTACTTCTCCTGCAGGCCGCGCAGGATGGCGATGGTGGCCTCCACCGTGGGCTCGTCCACCAGCACCTTCTGGAAGCGGCGCTCCAGGGCGGCGTCCTTCTCCACATACTTGCGGTACTCGTCCAGCGTGGTCGCGCCGATGCAGTGCAGCTCGCCGCGCGCCAGGGCCGGCTTGAGCATATTGCCGGCGTCAATCGCGCCCTCGGCCTTGCCCGCGCCCACCATGGTGTGGATCTCGTCGATGAAGAGGATGATGCGGCCCTCGTCGGCGGCCACTTCCTTGAGCACGGCCTTGAGCCGCTCCTCGAACTCGCCGCGGAACTTGGCGCCGGCCAGCAGGCCCGCCATGTCCAGCACCAGCACGCGCTTGTCGCGCAGGGAGTCCGGCACCTCGCCGTTGACGATGCGCTGGGCCAGGCCCTCGACGATGGCCGTCTTGCCCACGCCGGGCTCGCCGATCAGCACCGGGTTGTTCTTGCTGCGGCGCTGCAGCACCTGGATGGCGCGGCGGATCTCGTCATCGCGGCCGATCACCGGATCCAGCTTGCCCTGGCGGGCGCGCTCGGTGAGGTCCAGGGTGTATTTCTTCAGCGAATCGAAGCCCTGCTCCGCGCTCGCCGTGTCGGCGGTGCGGCCCTTGCGAATGTCGTTGATGACCTGGTTGAGCGCAGCAGGCGTCACACCGGCCTTGGCCAGGATGTCGGCCGACGCCGCGGACTTTTCGATGGCCAGCGCCAGCAGCAGACGCTCGACGGTGACGAAGCTGTCGCCGGCCTTCTTGGCAGCCTCTTCCGCCGTGGAAAAAACCTTGGCGAGCGGCTGGGAAAGATAGACCTGCCCGTTACCGCCGGAAACCTTCGGCAGCTTGGCAAGGGCGGCGTCATTGGCGATCCGCGCGTCACGCGCGTTGCCGCCGGCCCGCTCGATCAGCGACGTGGCCATGCCCTGCTCGTCGTCGAGCAGCACTTTCAGAACGTGCTCGGGCGTGAATTGCGGATGCCCGTCCGCCAGCGCCTTCGTCTGGGCGGATTGCAGGAAACCGCGAACGCGCTCGGAGTATTTTTCAATGTTCATCAATCTGCCTCCATAACTCGGCCGGCCCTTCGAGGCGCCGGTCGACGATTCAGGATAAGGCTCCCGTAAAGGCGAACCTTCATGCCTGCGGGGTCCCGGCCTTCGACCGGTCAACCGCTTGAAGCGAATATGGTGGAGACGTTTTCGGAATTAAAGAGAGCGCCCGGCGCACCCCAAACATTTTTGAACGGGCTTGCCGAAACGCAAGAACCCGGCACGAGGCCGGGTTCCGCAAGGTCTTCCATGGATGCGCTTACTCGGAAGCGGCTTCCAGGGCCGGCGCATCGCCATCGGCCGGCTGGGCGTCGTCACCGGCTGCCTGGCCTTCGCCCCGGCGCGGACGGCGCGGACGGGCGGCGTTGCGGCGACGCGGCGCGCGGCCGGAGGCCGTGCCTTCCTCTTCGAGCGCGACTTCGGCCGGCGTGCCTTCGATTACGGGCTGCGGACCGGAACCGTCGACGACGGGTTCGACAGCCACGACGGCGGGAGCAGCAGCAACCGGAGCCGGTTCGTCGACGGGCGTCGAATCGATCTCGTCCTGATCGCGGTCGAAACCATCGCGGTCATTGTAGTCGTTGCGGTCTGCATTGTCGGAGCGGTCTTCCCGCGGGAAGCGATCCTGCATCTGCGCCTGGGCGGCGGCAATGATGCGGTTATAGTGCTCGGCATGCTGCAGATAGTTTTCCGCCATCACGCGGTCGCCGGCGCTCTGGGCGTCCCGGGCGAGCGCGGAATACTTTTCGGCGATGTGCTGGGCCGTGCCCCTGATCTTCACGTCCGGACCCGAGCTGTCGTAGGTCCGCGTCAGGGGATTGCCGCCCTTGCGTTGGTGGTTATTGTTGTTGTTATTATTGTTATTATTGTTGTTATTACGCCCGCGGCCGCGCTTGTTTTGCTGTCCTGGCCTCATATGTCACTCACCTAACGTATCGTGTATGATGATTCATGTCTCTGCACGCCTGATCGGGACACACCAGATCAAGCATCCTTACCCGCGGGCAAACCACGCCGGTCGGTGGTCCTGTCGCCGTAAGACGTCAAATTAACAGGTACCCGCACAGGGCAGTCTTCAACCCTAGCAACTCTTCGAGAGAGCTATCCTCGCGATCGGGTCAGACAGGAGCAAAGCCTTTTGTCATGACCTCTTGCCCAGTGCGTGGCCGCAAACTATCCCGCTTCCTTCACAATTCCAAGCCTTTTCTTTGCGGTTGCGGAATTTGCTGCACTGCCGCAGCGAAATCTACACAGCCATTGCTTTTGAAAAGAGAAGCGCGCGGTCGTTGCCGCCGAAGTCCTTTACAGCGTCAGTTCGGGCAAAACCGTTTTCCCACATGATCGCGGTGACCTGATCCTTCTGATCGAAGCCGATTTCGTAGGCCACCAGGCCATTGTCCCGAAGTCTGTCGCCCGCCCCGGCCGCAATGGCTCTGTAGGCATCGAGCCCATCATCGCCGCCATCCAGCGCCAGGATCGGATCGTAGAGCCGGACATCTTCGTCCAGCGTTCCGACCACGGAGCGGACGATATAGGGCGGATTTGACACGATGATGTCGAAAACGCCGGTCACGGCTGCAAACCAGTTGCTCTCGACCGCTTCGAAACGGTCCGCGACCTTGTTTAATTGGGCATTGCGCATCGCCGTTTCAAGGGCGCCTGCCGAAAAATCGGCGCCGACCCCCGTGGCGCCCGGCACCAGATCGAGCAAGGCGAGGCAGATCGCCCCCGTTCCTGTGCCGAGATCGAGAATGCGGCAGTTTCCCCGTTCCGTCAGGATCCGTTGCGCATGCGGCACCAGCATGTCGACGAGAACTTCCGTATCCGGTCGCGGCTCCAGCGTATCCGGGGAAAGCACGAGATCCAGCCGCGAAAAGGCCCGGTGGCCGAGAATGCGGTGCACCGGCTCGCGCTCAATCCGGCGCGCCACCGCCGCGTCGATTGCCATCACCTCGTCATCGGCAAGCGACCGGCGCCCATCCGTCACGAAGGCCGTGGAGGAAAGCGCCAGAAGGCCCGAGATCAACAGCCGCGCGTCCTGTGCCGGCTCGCCAATGCCCGCCTCGGCAAGCCGTCGCCGCGCCGTGGCCAGCGCCTCGGCGAGCGTCACGTTGCTCATCGGCCCTGTTCGCCGAGCTGGGCCAGCTGGCCGGCCTGGTAATCGGCCAGCAGCGCATCGACCACTTCGTCGATCTCGCCGATCATCATGCGATCGAGTTTATAGAGCGTCAGGTTGATCCGGTGATCGGTGACACGCCCCTGCGGGAAATTGTAGGTCCGGATGCGCTCCGAGCGGTCGCCGGAACCGACCTGGCTCTTGCGGTCGGCGGAGCGTTCGCTGTCCGCGCGCTGGCGCTCCATGTCGTAGAGGCGCGAACGCAGGATCTGCATCGCCTTGGCGCGGTTCTGGTGCTGGGATTTTTCCGAACTGGTCACGACGAGGCCGGTCGGCAGATGCGTGATGCGCACGGCCGAGTCGGTCGTGTTGACGTGCTGGCCGCCGGCGCCCGAGGACCGCATCGTGTCGATGCGGATATCGTCGGCGCGGATTTCGATGTCGATCTCTTCGGCTTCCGGCAGCACGGCGACGGTCGCCGCAGACGTATGAATGCGACCGCTCGCCTCCGTTTCCGGCACGCGCTGGACGCGGTGCACGCCCGATTCGAACTTCAGCTTCGCAAAAACCCCGCGGCCGGTGATCGTCGCGATGATTTCCTTGAAACCGCCCGCTTCGCCCTCGCTCGACGAGATGACCTCCACCTTCCAGCCATGGGCGGCCGCATAGCGCTCGTACATGCGGAACAGGTCACCGGCAAAAAGCGCGGCTTCAGACCCGCCCGTACCCGCGCGAATTTCGAGGATCGCGCTCTTCTCGTCGGCGGCGTCCTTCGGCAGAAGCAGGATCTGCATCTCCTTTTCGAGGCCTTCGAGGCGATCCTTCAGGTCGGGCAGCTCCATTTCCGCAAGGTCGCGCATCTCGCGGTCGGTCGACTTGTCGGCGAGCAGCGCGTCGAGGTCGGCGATCTCGCCATTGACCTTCTCGTATTCGCGCACCTTGGTGACGACGGGCTGCAGCTCGGAATATTCCGAGGCGAGCCGCACATAGGTCTCCGAATCCGGCCCCGCCGACATGCGTGCCTCGATCTCGCCGAAACGGCGTTCGAGTTCGCGCATCTTTTCAACGGGAAGCTTCGCCACCGTTCAACTCCAGTCAGGTCTTTAAAGCGGAATGCCGTTCTCGGCCGCAAAGTCGGTGAGAATCTGGCGGATGGAGGCCGTCGGCTTCAAATCGTCGAGCGCCGGCATCAGCAGCGATTCGAGCTTGCCGGCATCGAGCGACAGCAACATGGACTTCACCGGACCGATCGCCGCCGGCGACATGGATACCGAACGGAAGCCGATGCCGAGCAGCGCCATGGCGGAGATCGGCTTGCTGGCCATCTCGCCGCACAGCGTCACGGAAGTCTCGTTGCGTTCGCCGGCGCGCACGATGTCGCGCAGGATGCGCAGGAACGGGCGGCCAAGCGTATCGAAACGGTCGGAGACACGGGCATTGCCGCGGTCGACAGCCATGGCGAACTGGAAAAGATCGTTCGAGCCGACCGAAACGAAATCGACCTCGGCCATCAACTCGTCGAGCTGCCAGAGCAGGGCCGGCACTTCCAGCATCGCGCCGAACTGCAGCTTTTTCGGCAATTGCTCGCCGAGCTTGGACTGGCGCTGGATTTCCTTCTGGAGAAGGTCGCGGACCTCCCGGAGTTCGGAAACCTCCGTCACCATCGGCAGCATCAGCCTGAGATCGTTGCCGGCCGCCGCGCGCAGCATGGCGCGCAGCTGGGTGCGGAGCAGGCCCGGCCGGTCGAGCGACAGACGGATGGCGCGCCAGCCGAGCGCCGGGTTCTCTTCTTCCGCCGCACGGAAATAGGGCACGACCTTGTCGCCGCCGATGTCGAGCGTGCGGAAGGTGACGGGACGCCCACCGGCATGTTTCAGCACGTTGCGGTAAAAGGCTTCCTGCTCCTCCGCCTTCGGCATGGTCGAGGCGATCATGAACTGGAGTTCGGTGCGGAAGAGGCCGATGCCCGATGCGCCCGATTCGTTGAGATGCGGCAGGTCGACCAGAAGACCGGCATTCATCTGCAGATTGATCTCGCGTCCGTCCTTCGTCAGCGGCTCGACGGCGCGCAACGCCCGGTACTGTTCCTGCCGGCGGGCGCGGAAGCGCACCTTTTCCTCATAGGAACGCTGGAGATCGGGCAGCGGTCGAAGGTGCACCCGGCCGTCGTCCCCATCGATGATGATGGGATCGCCGTTTTCGGCAAGCGCCACCGCGCCGGCCGCCTGGCCGACGATCGGAATGCCCATGGCGCGCGCGACGATCACCACATGGCTCGTCACCGCGCCCTCTTCCAGCACGAGACCGCGCACGTTCTGGCGTGGATAGTCGAGCAGTTCGGCCGCGCCCATGGCGCGCGCCACGACGATGGCATCGTTCGGGAAGCTGCTCGCCGAAAGCTTCGCGCCATAGCCGGTAAGCTGGCGCAGCAGCCGGTTCGCCAGGTCGTCGAAATCGTGCATGCGTTCGCGCAGATACGGGTCCGTCAGGCGGATCATGCGCGCCTTGGTCTCGCTCTGCACCCGCTCGACCGCCGCTTCCGCCGTCAGGCCGTTGCGGATCGCCTCTTCGAGCTTGCGCACCCAGCCGCGGTCATGCGCGAACATGCGGTAGGTTTCCAGCACCTCGCGATGCTCGCCCTCCATCGACACTTCGCGACGCGACAGCATGTCGTCGATGGAGATACGCAGCGACCCCAGCGCCTCGGCAAGGCGGCCGAGTTCGTGTTCGGAATCCTCGTTGAGCAGGTTCGTGACGACGATGCGTGGCTCGTGCAGCACGACATAACCGAGGCCGATGCCTTCGCCGAAACTCGCGCCCTCGATGGCGACAGGACGGGAAAGGTCGAGCTCGAGGCCGGGCTTGGTGAGCTTCTTCAGCTCGCCGGTCGCCACCATTTCCGCAATCACCATCGCCGTCGTTTCGAGCGCCTCTACCTCGTCCTCGCGGTAGGTGCGGCTCGCCCTGTTCTGCACGACAAGCACACCGAGCGCCCTGCCGGTACGCAAGATAGGAACGCCGAGGAAGGAGTGGTAGATCTCCTCGCCCGTTTCCGGCAGGTAGGTGAAGGCGGGGTGCGACTGGGCGTCGGACAGGTTCAGCGGCCGCGCGGAGGCCGCGATGGTACCGACAAGGCCCTGGCCCATCTTGAGCTGGGCAAGGTGAACGGCGCCGGGATTGAGGCCTTCGGTCGCATAGAGTTCGAGAATGCCGTCGGAACGCAGCACGTAGACGGAACACACTTCCGCGACCATGTTCTGCGCGATCTGGCGCACGATCTGGTCAAGGCGCTCCTGCGGCTCGAGCGGCTCCGCCATCAGTTCGCGCAGCCGCTTGAGAAGAACGCGCGGACCCGCGGAGAGATCTCTCATCGCGTGGCGTCTCCCGAAAATGACGTTACCTCACCGGCGCTTGCCTGCGCCGGCGATCATAAGATCGGCGCCGAGTCGGCCGGTTCTTACTTCTTATCGAGACCGTAGACGGAATGCAAAGTCCGAACGGCGAGTTCGGCATAGGGGCCGTCGATCAGGATGGAAATCTTGATCTCGGAGGTGGTGATGGCCTTGATGTTGATGCCCTTCTCGGCAAGCGCGCGGAAGGCGGAGGCGGCAACGCCGGCGTGGCTGCGCATGCCGATGCCGATGACGGAGACCTTCACGAGACCCGTCTCGTGCTGGATCACGTCGAAACCGACCTTTTCCTTGGCGCCTTCGAGAACCTTGATCGCCTTCTCCATGTCACCGGAGGGAACGGTGAAGGTCATGTCGGTCTTCGAGCCGTCCTCGGAAATGTTCTGGACGATCATGTCGACATTGATATGGGCCTCGGCCAGCGGGCCGAAGATCGCAGCCGAAACGCCCGGCCGGTCGGCGACGCGGCGGAGCGAGATCTGCGCTTCATCCTTGGCATAGGCGATGCCGGTTACGACTTCCTGTTCCACGATCTCATCCTCATCACAAATCAGCGTACCGGGCGGGTTCAGAAGATCGCCCATGCCCGGCGCATCGGGATCCTCGAAAGACGAACGCACGAAGGTGCGCACCTTGTGCACCATGGCAAGCTCCACCGAGCGGACCTGGAGAACCTTGGCGCCGAGCGAAGCCATTTCGAGCATTTCCTCGAAGGCGATCTTCTTCAGACGGCGCGCCTTGGGCTCGATGCGCGGATCGGTCGTGTAGACGCCGTCGACATCCGTGTAGATATCGCAGCGGTCCGCCTTGACGGCGGCGGCGATGGCGACGGCCGACGTATCGGAGCCGCCGCGGCCGAGCGTGGCGACGCGGTTGTCCGGGCCAAGCCCCTGGAAGCCGGCGACGACGGCGACCTGGCCCTCGCCCATGCGGCGGACGATCTCGTCGCCCTCGATATCGAGAATGCGAGCGGCGCCATGCGCGTTGTCGGTGCGGATCGGAATCTGCCAACCCTGCCAGGAGCGGGCGTTGATATCCATCGACTGCAGGGCGATCGCGAGAAGGCCGGCGGTGACGAGTTCACCCGAGGCGACGATCGCGTCGTATTCGCGCGCATCGTAGAAGGGCGAGTTGGCGCCCGTCACCTTCGGCATGTTCTGCACCCAGGCGACGAGTTCGTTCGTCTTGCCGGACATTGCCGAGACGACGACGGCGACCTCGTGGCCGGCATCGACCTCGCGTTTCACATGGCGGGCGACATTGTGGATACGGTCGAGGTCAGCGACGGACGTTCCGCCGAATTTCATCACGATGCGTGCCATGTGTGTGTACCGCTATATTCGATGTTCGCGCGAGCGCGCGGGGGAAACCGCGGGGTCTCTTAGCGGAAGACCCCGCGCTGCGCAATGCATGGAATCCCGAAAGTGTACCAATCGGTACGGTCAGGCCGGGCGCTTGCGGGCGATGCGGTAGACGAAGGCGGGCGGCACGTTGCGAAGCGTACCGCCGACCCGGACGGCCGACAGGCCGAGCCGCTCGAGCACGGCGCGCGGCACCGGGCAGCGAAGGCCATAGGTAAACTGGTAGAGCGCCGCATCCTCCCCGAGGCGCGCGAAGGTTCCGGCAAGAATGGCGTAAACCTTCTCCGGCCGTATCGAGAGCAGGGGCAGGCCGCTGATCGCCGCGCCCGCAGGCTCGGCACAGAAGCGCGTGATGCGCGCCGCATCCGTGCAGGCGATCATCGCCTTGGGGAAGCGCTGCTGGAGGATCGCGGCGAACTCCGCCCCCTTCTCCACGAGGAGGATATCCTCTTCCGCCACCCCGCGGCGCAGCAGCGCCCGCGTGAAGACACCCGTTCCCGGTCCAAGTTCGATGACCCTGCCGGTCTCGGGACCGATCTCGCGCACGATGAGATCGGCGAGCGCCTTGCCGGAAGGCGTGATCGAGGCGACGCGCAGGGGATCGCGCATCCAGGCGCGGAAGAAGTGATAGGCATCCATCGTCACGGCAGTCATGGCATGCGCTCCGCGCTGGAGGGGAAAGTGAGGCCGGTGAGGGTTTCCGAGAGCTGCCAGAGTCTGGCGGCCAGCGCCGGATCGGTCGCCTCCGGCAGCGGGTGCACCCGTGCGGGAGACCCGCGCATCTCGCGAAAGCCGTCCGGGCCGATGAAGTCGCCACCCGACACATTGTCCGCGGTTGCAGCATAAAGCTGGTTCAGCACGCCCCGCTCGGCGTTCTGCGCGAGATAGCGATTGCCGATGCGCATGAAGACGCGCAACAGGCCGGACGTCGCGCTGGTCTGGAGATTGGTGTCGGAATAGCCGGGATGCGCGAGCAGGCTCATGACGGGAAGGCGCGCAGCCTTCAGTCGACGGTCGAGTTCAAGGCCGAAAAGCACGTTGGCGAGCTTCGACTGCGCATAGAAGGCGAGCCGCCCGTATCCCGTCTCGCCCGTCAGATCGTCGAACCGAATGCGGCCACGCCGATGCAGCTCGGAACTCACCGTCACCACCCGCGCCCCGGGGGCGGCCGAAAGAAGCGGCAGCAGGCGCAGCGTCAGGGCGAAATGCGCGAGATGATTGACGCCGAACTGGGTTTCGTGCCCCTGCCGCGTCAATCCGCGCGGCGGCATCATCACCCCGGCATTGTTGATGAGCAGGTCGAGGGGATGTCCTCCCGCAAGCAATGTCCCCGCAAAGGCGGCGACATCGTCGAGGTCCGCCAGGTCGAGCCTGCGCAGCTCGACTGCGGCATCGGGAAGCTCGGCTCGAATGCGCGCCAGCGCCATGTGCCCCCTGCCCTCGTCCCGCGCGGTCATCATGACCCGCGCGCCTTTTCTAGCAAGTTCCCGAGCGGTCAGAAAGCCCAGCCCGCTATTGGCGCCCGTGACGATGCAGAGGCGCCCCGTCTGATCCGGCATGGCCGATACGGTCCAGGCCCTGTCCTCCCCAATGCCCTCGGCGGTTGCCATGTGGCCTGCGCGCATTATGATACCTCCACCAAATCTGAACAGTGTTCATATTGTGCTACCGCACTATCTTTACACTGTAAAGATGACATCTCTGCGAGGCCTGCGATGAACGAGAAAAAAACTGCGGAACGCGGCTACCACCATGGCGATTTGCGCGGAGCGCTGATCCGCGCGGCCGACGAACTTCTCGCCGAACGCGGCCTCGAAGGCTTCACCCTGCGCGAGGCTGCCCGCCGGGCCGGCGTTTCACCGGCAGCCCCCTCGCATCACTTCGGCGGTGCGGCAGGGCTCCTCACCGAGGTCGCGGCGCTCGGCTATGCGGAGCTCGCCCGGCGACTGATCGACGCCGGCGAAGCCGGCACGCCGGCCGAACGCCTCAAGGCGCAGGGCCTTGCCTATGTCCGCTTCGCCGTCGATTTTCCCGGCCGCTTCCACCTGATGTTCCGCCACGACATGCTGCTCGAGGACGCACCGGTGCTGGAAGAAACGACGAGCGCCGCCTGGGACGCCCTGGAACGCACGGTGCTTGCCATTCGCGGCCAGCCCGATAGCAGCGAACTCGATGCGGAAGGCAACGCCATGCTGATCGGCATCTGGTCGACGGCGCATGGCTTCGCCCATCTGACGCTCGACAAGAAGCTCGCCCGCATCGAGAGCTGCGGCAGCGACGCGGACATGCTGGAGACCCTCTTCCCCGCGATCATCGATACGCTCTGGGTGAAGAAACTCGGCTGAAACGAAAAGTCCCGGAGCGATCTCTGCTTTGTTGTCCTGGACCTCTGATCAGCCACCCCCGGGAGGAAAGCGCCCGCCATCAGCCGTATCCATCACGATGGAAAGGGTGATGTGGCGCGGGCGTGTAACAGCGAAAAGCACGGCCTCCACCACGTCCCGATTGGTGCCGCGCGCTCCTTTTGCTCGCCCTGCCACCGCGTCCCATTCCGGCTCTCCCGGCTGGATGTCATCGAGATTGGGCGGATGGATCGCGATCGAGCGTACCGGCGTTCCCGAAAGCATTTGCTGCAGTCCATCCGCGATGGCCGCCTGAGCGCGCTTTGCGGCGTAGAAAGGCACGGCGACATTGTCGAGGGGCGCATTGGGCAAACCGCTGGTCGACCCGATGGTCACGATGTCCGGATGATTGGACTGCCGCAGCATCGGCAAAAGCCCCTGCGTGAACAGATAGGTTCCGGTGACGGCTGAGTTGACGACGCCAAGCACCTCTTCCGCCGTATAGGGCTCGTCACGCGCTTCCAGCCACATTGCGCCGTTGTTCACCAGAAGATCGACATGGCCGTGTAACCGGCCAATCGCTTCGACGGCACGAAGCACGCTTTCGCTGTCGGCGAGATCGACCGCAATACAGACCGGACGCCTGCCGACCCTCTGGAATACCGCCTCGGCAACGCCTTCGAGCGCTCCCGGGTTGCGGCCACACAGGACGAGATTACACTTGGCCTCGGCCAAGGACACCGCAAGCGCCGCTCCAAGTCCTCGGCCGGCCCCCGTGATAATGGCGATCCGCTCCTGCAATCCAGGCATTCCGGCGTCCTCTTCGCAGCATGTCGTCAATAGAGCTACGACATAGGCGCAAACGGGCTGAAATGAAAAGGCCCGCCTGCCTTTCGGCACGCGGGCAAAGGGGATCGGATGAAAGAAACGGCCGCGGGTGAAGACCACCCGCGGCCGGCTTGCATTACTTCTGCCAGCTCTTGACGAGTTCGTCGTAATTGACGGTGAGCGGCTTTTCCTTCTCGTTCTCGATCTTGAGCTGCGGAGCGAGGTTGCCCTTGGAAACGGCATCCTTGTTCCAGTATTCGAGATCGTGCTCTTCGGCGAGCTTCGGGCCCATGTCGCCCTGAACGCCGGCGCGTTCCAGGCGCTCAAGCACCTTCTCCTGCTCGGCGCAGAGCGAATCCATGGCTTCCTGTGCGCTCTTGGCACCCGACGACGCATCGCCGATCGCCTTCCACCAGAGCTGGGCCAGCTTGGGGTAGTCGGGCACATTGGTGCCGGTGGGCGTCCAGGCCACGCGGGCGGGGCTGCGGTAGAACTCGACCAGACCGCCCAGCTTGGGCGCCATATCGGTCATGGCCTTGGAGCGGATGTCGCTCTCGCGGATCGGGGTCAGGCCGACGATGGTCTTCTTCAGCGAGGTGGTCTTGGCCGTCACGAACTGCGCGTACAGCCAGGCGGCGGCCGTCTTGTTGGCGTCGTGGTTGGCGAAGAAGGTCCAGCTGCCCACGTCCTGGTAGCCGTTCTGCATGCCCTGCTTCCAGTAGGGGCCGTTGGGGCCGGGGGCCATACGCCACTTGGGTGTGCCGTCGGCATTGACCACCGGCAGGCCGGGCTTGGTCATGTCGGCGGTGAAGGCGGTGTACCAGAAGATCTGCTGGGCGATCTGGCCCTGGGCCGGCACCGGGCCGGCCTCGCCGAAGGTCATGCCGGTGGCTTCCTTGGGCGCGTACTTCTTCATCCAGTCCACGTACTTGGTCAGGGCGTAGACGGCGGCCGGCGAGTTGGTGGCACCGCCGCGGCTGACCGAGGCGCCCACCGGGGTGCACTTGTCATCGGCCACGCGGATACCCCACTCGTCCACCGGCATGCCGTTGGGAATGCCCTTGTCGGCGGTGCCGGCCATGGACAGCCAGGCATCGGTGAAGCGCCAGCCCAGCGAGGGGTCCTTCTTGCCGTAGTCCATATGGCCGTAGATGGGCTTGCCATCGATCTGCTTCACGTCATTGGTGAAGAACTCGGCGATGTCCTCGTAGGCGCTCCAGTTCAGGGGCACGCCCAGCTCGTAGCCGTACTTGGCCTTGAACTTGTCCTTCAAGTCCTTGCGCTCGAAGAGGTCGGCACGGAACCAGTAGAGGTTGGCGAACTGCTGGTCGGGCAGCTGGTAGAGCTTGCCATCGGGCGCCGTGGTGAAGCTGGTGCCGATGAAGTCCTTGATGTCAATGCCGGGGTTGGTGAATTCCTTGCCTGCGCCCGACATGTAGTCGGTCAGGTTCATGATCTTGCCGTAGCGGTAGTGGGTGCCGATCAGGTCGGAGTCGGAGATCCAGCCGTCGTAGATGCTCTTGCCGGACTGCATGGAGGTCTGCAGCTTCTCGACCACATCGCCTTCCTGGATCAGGTCGTGCTTGACCTTGATGCCGGTGATTTCCTCGAAGGCCTTGGCCAGGGTCTTGGATTCGTACTCATGGGTGGTGATGGTCTCGGACACCACCGAGATTTCCATGCCGGCGAACGGCTTGGCGGCGTCGACGAACCACTGCATTTCCTTTTCCTGGCTGGCGCGGTCCAGCGCCGACATGTCGCCGACCTCCGAATCCAGGAACTTCTTGGCAGCATCCATGTCCGCGAATGCGGAACCGGTGAACGCCAGCAGCAGGACTGCCGTCGTCGTCAGAAGTTGCTTTCGCATTTCGATCCTCCCTTGGGGTTTTGCGATTGCATGTGCGAAGGCCCCTTAAATTCTCCCCGGGGCCTCCATTTCCTTTGCCTAGACGAAGCGGAAAACGCCGATGGCGTAGACCACGGACAAGGCAAGAGCCCACCACAGGTTGGGACCGACCAGTCCCAGCCATGCGAGATGAATGAACGCCGAGCCGAGCAGCGACACGAAGAGCCGGTCACCGCGGGTCGTCTCGAAACGCAGGATGCCGACGCGCGGGGAACCGCCCGGCCGGGCATATTCCCAGACTGCCATCAGCGCGATCAGCAGGAAGATCGTCAGGAAGAACATGGCCGTCGGGAACGACCAGGCCATCCAGCCGCCCGGGATGAGCGAGGCGAACCAGTCGCGCGCGCCGTCCTTGACGGGAAGCGCCATGACGAGAAGCCCGGCGATGACGGCATAGACGACGATGACGGCGGCCAGCGCGACCGGCCAGCGATTGTTGCGATTGGCGACGGCAGCCATCAGACACGTCCCATCGCGAAACCCTTCGCGATGTAGTGCCGCACGAACCAGATCACGATGGCGCCCGGCACGATGGTCAGGGTGCCGGCCGCGGCCAGGGTCGCCCAGTCCATGCCAGAGGCGCTGACCGTGCGGGTCATGGTGGCCACGATGGGCTTGGCGTTCACGCTGGTCAGGGTGCGGGCCAGCAGCAGCTCCACCCAGCTGAACATGAAGCAGAAGAAGGCCGCCACGCCCACGCCCGCCTTGATCAGGGGCAGGAAGATGGTGAGGAAGAAGCGCGGGAAGCTGTAGCCGTCGATATAGGCGGTCTCGTCAATCTCGCGCGGGATGCCGCTCATGAAGCCTTCCAGGATCCACACCGCCAGCGGCACATTGAAGAGCAGGTGGGCCAGGGCCACGGCAATATGCGTGTCCATCAGTCCCAGCGTGGTGTAGAGCTGGAAGAAGGGCAGCAGAAAGACCGCGGGCGGCGTCATGCGGTTGGTCAGCAGCCAGAAGAACACATGCTTGTCGCCCAGGAAGCTGTAGCGGCTGAAGGCATAGGCGGCGGGCAGGGCCACGGTGATGGAGATCAGCGTGTTGATGCCCACATAGATCAGGCTGTTGATGTAGCCCGAGTACCAGGACGGGTCGGTGAAGATGACGGCATAGTTCCGCAGCGTCGGCTGCTGCGGCCACAGCGAGAAGACGCCGGTGATCTCCTGGTTCGTCTTGAAGCTCATGTTGACGAGCCAGTAGATCGGCAGCATCAGGAAGACGATGTAGAGGGTGGGTACGATCCAGGAGAGGCTGCGCTTGCGCGCCGCCCTGGCACCGGCATTGCTGGCGACGCCCGTCTGGAGGGTGGTTGCGGTGGTTGCCTGTGAGGTCATGGTCTCCTCCCTCACGCCTGCTCGTCGCTGCTGGTCATGACCGTGTAGAAGATCCACGACAGCAGCAGGATGATGAGGAAGTAGATCAGCGAGAAGGCGGCAGCGGGGCCCAGGTCGAACTGGCCCACGGCCTTCTGCGTCAGGTACTGGCTGAGGAAGGTGGTGGCATTGCCGGGGCCGCCACCGGTGAGCACGAAGGGCTCGGTGTAGATCATGAAGCTGTCCATGAAGCGCAGCAGCACCGCGATCATCAGCACGCCGCGCATCTTGGGCAGCTGGATGTAGCGGAACACGGCCAGCTTGCTGGCGCCATCAATGCGCGCGGCCTGGTAGTAGGCATCCGGGATGGAACGCAGGCCGGCGAAGCACAGCAGGGCCACCAGGGGCGTCCAGTGCCACACATCCATCACCAGCACCGTGACCCAGGCATCGGTGGCATTGCCGGTGTAGTTGTAGTCCACGCCCAGCCACTGCAGGGCGGCGCCCAGCAGGCCGATGTCGGCGCGGCCGTAGATCTGCCAGATGGTGCCCACCACATTCCAGGGGATCAGCAGGGACAGGGCCATCAGGACGAGGCAGACCGGTACGCCGAGGCCCTTCTTGGGCATGTTGAGCGCAATCAGGATGCCAAGCGGAATCTCGATCGCCAGGATGATGATGGAGAAGAGCAGGTTGCGGCCGAGCGCTTCCCAGAAGCGGTCGGATTCCAATACGTCCGAGAACCAGCCGACGCCGTTCCAGAAGAACTGGTTGTTGCCGAACGTATCCTGCACCGAATAGTTCACCACCGTCATCAGCGGGATCACCGCCGAGAAGGCGACGAGCAGCAGGACGGGCAGGACCATGAACCAGGCCTTGTTGTTCCAGGTCTTGTTCATCGTCAGCCCTCCCTGCCGACACGCCAGCTATCGGCGTAGATGTTGATGGCGGCGGGATCGAAGGTCACGCGCGGATCGGCGGGGATTTCCCCGTCTTCCGGCACGACGATGGCAATCGGCTTGCCGGCGAATTCGGCGCGCACGATCTTCTGGCGGCCGATATCCTCGACCTTGCTGATCGAGACCGGCATGCCCTCGCGGGACAGCGCGATGAATTCCGGCCGGATGCCGAGTTCCGTCTTGGCCCCGACAGCAACGGCGGGTTTGTAGTCGAGCGTCAGCGTCTGTTCACCGATCTTGACGCTGCTGCCGTCGATGGCAGCGGGCAGGAAGTTCATGCCCGGCGAGCCGATGAAGTTGCCCACGAACATGTGCTGGGGCTTCTCGAACAGCGCGTCGGCGGAACCCACCTGCACCGCGCGGCCGCGCGACATCACCACGATCTGGTCGGCAAAGGTCAGGGCCTCCACCTGGTCGTGGGTCACGTAGATCAGGGTGAGCTTGAGCTCGTGGTGGATCTGCTTGAGCTTGCGCCGCAACTGCCACTTGAGGTGCGGGTCGATCACGGTGAGCGGCTCGTCGAAGAGCACGGCCGACACATCCTCGCGCACCAGGCCGCGGCCCAGCGAGATCTTCTGCTTGGCATCGGCCGTGAGGCCGGCGGCGCGCTGGTCCAGCTGGCCGCTCATTTCCAGCATCTCGGCGATCTTGCCCACGCGGGCCTTGATGCGCTCGGGCGCCACGCCGCGGTTCTTCAGCGGGAAGGCCAGGTTCTCGGCCACGGTCATCGTGTCGTAGATCACCGGAAACTGGAACACCTGGGCGATATTGCGCGCCTGGGGTGACAGAGCGGTGACGTCGCGGCCGTCGTAGCTCACCGTGCCATGCGAGGGCTGCAGCAGGCCCGAGATGATGTTGAGCATGGTGGTCTTGCCACAGCCCGAGGGGCCCAGCAGCGCATAGGCGCCCCCGTCGTTCCACTCGTGGTGGACTTCCTTCAGCGCATAGTCCGCTTCCGACTTCGGCTTTTCGCCGTAGGCGTGGCGGATGTGATCGAGATTGATGCGTGCCATGGTGTCCTCCTCAGGCCGCCGCGGCCGCGGGTGCGGCGATCGCCTTGCCGTCCGCGCCGAAGGCCATCAGATGGCGCGTGTCGACGTGAACGGTGATGACCGCATCCGGCTCGATGTCGTGGATGCCCGGCGAGAGCATGACCCAGCGGCTGCCCTCGAATTCGATATGGATGAAGCTTTCCGAGCCGGCGATTTCCGAAATCGCGGTGCGCGCCTGAAGACTGGCCGAGGCCGGCGTCTGGCTCGTCAGCGACAGATGGTGCGGATGGAAGGCGATGGTGCAGGCGCCATCCGGCACGCCGGCCAGATGCGCCGGCACCGGCAGCGCCGGCTTGCCGGCGATCTCGAAATAGCCGCCCGTCTTGACGACCTGCACCGTGTTCAGCGGCGGATCGGCGAAGGTGCGCGCGGTCAGGAGATCGTTCGGACGGCGATAGACGTCGATGGTGCGGTCGAACTGCGTGATACGGCCCTCGGAAAGCGTCGCCGTGTTGCCGCCGAGAAGCAGCGCCTCGGACGGCTCGGTCGTCGCATAGACGAAGATGGCGCCGGACGCGGCGAAGATCTTCGGCAGTTCGAGGCGCAGTTCCTCGCGCAGCTTGTAGTCGAGGTTGGCGAGCGGCTCGTCGAGCAGCACGAGGCTGGCATTCTTGACAATGGCGCGGGCGAGCGCCGTTCGCTGCTGCTGGCCGCCGGACAGGTTGAGCGGCGTGCGGTCGAGATAGGGCGTCAGCTTCAGAAGATCCGCGGCCTTGCGCACCTCGCGGTCGATGGTCGCGCTGTCCGCACCCTTGATGCGCATCGGCGAAGCGATGTTCTCATAGACCGTCAGCGCCGGATAGTTGATGAACTGCTGGTAGACCATGGCGACGCCGCGGTCCTGCACGCGCACGCCCGTCACATCCTTGCCGTCGAACCAGACGGAGCCCGCCGTCGGCTTGTCGAGGCCCGCCATCAGACGCATCAGCGAGGTCTTGCCCGACAGTGTTGGGCCAAGCAGCACGTTGAGCGAGCCGCGCTCGAGCACGAGATTGGTCGGGTGGATATGCGTGTCCGCCCCCGCCACCTTCGTGATGTTTCTCAGTTCCAGCATTCCTATCTCCGTCGTTCCTCCCAGCCACCGGATCAGGGTGTGCTAGTGGGGCGCCGCCTGCGCAGCCGCCATGTAGTCTTCCAGCGCGGCCGCTTCCGCGGCCGTCAGGTGCAATCCTCGTTTGGTCCGCCGCCACAGCACGTCTTCGGCGTGCCGGGCCCATTCTTCCTTCATCAGCCAGCGCACCTCGCGTTCGAAAAGGTCGCTGCCGAAATGCCGGCCAAGATCGCCGACCGTCGTCGCACCGTCGAGCATCGCGGCCGCCCGCGTGCCATAGAGCCGAACGAGCCGGCGGGCATGGGTCGGGGCGAGAAAGGGAAAGCGCAGACCGAGCGCCTTCACCTCGGCGTCGAAACCGTCGACCTTGAAATCGCCGCCCGGCAGGCGGGATGTCGCGGTCCAGCGGTCGCCCTTGGCGCCGATCGCCTCACCGATTTTCTCCAGCGCCGATTCCGCCAGACGCCGGTAGGTGGTGAGCTTGCCGCCGAAAATGTTGAGCAGCGGCGCCTGGCCATTGCCGCCCTCGACCTTCAGCACGTAGTCGCGTGTCGCTTCCTGCGCCTTGCTGGCACCGTCGTCGAAGAGCGGGCGCACGCCGGAATAGGTCCAGACGATGTCGTCGCGCTTCACCGGCTCGGCGAAATACTCGCTGGCCGAGGCGCAAAGATAATCGATTTCCGTGTCACTGATGCGGACATCCCGGGGATCGCCTTCGTAATCCCGGTCCGTCGTGCCGATCAGCGTGAACTCTTCCTGATAGGGGATGGCGAACATGATGCGCCCGTCCGGGTTCTGGAAGAAATAGGCGCGCGGATCGGAGAATTTCTTCTTCACGACGATATGGCTGCCCTGCACGAGACGGACATTGTGCACGTCGTTGCGGCCGAAAGCCGCCGAGAGAACCTTGTCTACCCAAGGGCCCGCGGCATTGACCAGCATGCGGGCGCGCACCGTCTCGCGGGCGCCGGTCTCGACATTCTCGGTCTCGACGGTCCAGTGGCCGTTTTCGCGGCGGGCGGTGACGACCTTCGTGCCGGTGCGGATATCCGCACCCCGATCGGCGGCGTCGCGGGCGTTCAGCACCACGAGACGCGCATCGTCCACCCAGCCGTCGGAATATTCGAAGGCTTTGCGGAAGAGCTTCTTCAGCGGCCCGCCGGCCGGGTCTCTGGCAAGATCCAGCGTCGCGGTCGCCGGCAGCAGCTTGCGACCGCCGATATAGTCGTAAAGGAAAAGGCCGAGGCGGATGAGCCAGGCCGGGCGCAGGCCGCCCTTCTGGAAAGGCAGTACGAAGCGCATCGGCCAGATGACGTGCGGCGCCATCGCCCAGAGCACTTCACGCTCCATCAACGCCTCGCGCACGAGACGGAATTCGTAGTGCTCGAGATAACGCAGGCCGCCGTGAATGAGCTTGGTGGAAGCGGAAGACGTGCCCGAAGCGAAATCCTTCATTTCGGCAAGCACGACCGAATAGCCGCGGCCCGCCGCATCGCGCGCAATGCCGCAGCCGTTGATGCCGCCACCGATGACGAAAATATCGCGGATCACGTCGCCGTCCAAGTTCCCCTCCCATTTCGCATTGCACAATTTTGCGCAGTTGCGAAAGCAGAAGAAGTTAAAACGAAAACATTCCGAATGTCAAACGAATGCGAGAAGAAATGCCGTTTCCGGTTTCAGGCCTGCGTCGCCGTCTCGACGAGACGCACGTCATGCTCCTGGCAAATGCTGCGAATGCCCTCGAAAGGACAGCTGTCCGTGATGAAAGTGTGGACCTGCGAAAGGTGGCCGATCCGGACGGGCGCGGTCCGTTCGAATTTCGTCGAATCCGAAACCAGAATGACATGGCGCGCATTCGCAATGATCGCCTGCGCCACCTTCACTTCCCGATAGTCGAAGTCGAGCAGGGCGCCGTCCTCATCGATGGCCGAAACGCCGATGACGGCGTAGTCCACCTTGAACTGCCGGATGAAATCGACCGCCGCCTCGCCGACGATGCCGCCGTCCGCCCCACGCACCACGCCGCCGGCAATCACCACCTCGATGGAGGGGTAGACGCGCAAGCGGTTGGCGACGTTGATGTTATTGGTGATAACCATCAGCTCTTTATGTTCGAGCAGCGCCTCGCCGACGGCCTCCGTCGTGGTGCCGATATTGATGAAGAGCGAGGAATTGTCGGGAATCATCGCGGCGGCGGCCCGGCCGATCGCCTGCTTTTCCGGCGCAGCAATGGAACGGCGCGCCTCGTATTTCACGTTCTCGTTGCCGCTCGGGAACAGCGCCCCACCGTGAATGCGCGTCAGGACCTTGTTGTCGCAGAGATCGTTGAGGTCCTTGCGGATGGTCTGCGGCGTCACGGAGAAGCGCGATGCGAGGTCCTCCACGAGCACGCGGCCCTCGGCTTTGGCGAGATCCACGATCTCCGCCTGTCGACCCGTCAGAAACATAAGCGCCTCCACTGCTTTCGTTTTCTTTCATCATATGCAAAAACGAAAGCACATCAATTGATCCGTTCCGCCTTCTTGGAGAGTGCCCCAGTTTTTGTGATACTGGGCGGACGGCCGATGACCGGGGAGGACAGACCATGTTTCATCCAGCCTTGTTCAAGGGCGCCAATGTCGTCGTGACAGGCGCAGGGCGCGGCATCGGGCTGGAGATCGCCCGCCAGTTCCTCGATTGCGGCGCCCATGTGCTGCTGCATGGCGGGCGCGCGGCGACCGGCCCCCTGCCCGACTTTCTCGAAAACGCCGTGGCCGACGCCCGCGCCCATATCGTCTATTCGGATTTCCTGGAGGAAGGCGGCATCGGCGCGCTGCTGCAGCGGGTGGACAGCCTCTTTCCGCATGTCGACGTGCTGATCAACAATGCCGGCACCATGGTGGGCCGCTTCCCGGCCGCCGATCTGACTGACGAGCAGTACGAAACCATCGTGCGTCTCAACCAGAGTTCCGTCGTGGAGGTGACGCGCGGCCTGCTGCGCGCGCTTCGCCGTGCACCGCATGCGGCTATCGTCAACACCGTCTCGATCTCGGCCCTGACGGGCGGCAGCCCCGGCTCGGCGGTCTATTCGGCCACCAAGGCCTTCGTCTCCACCTATTCCAAGGGCCTCGCCCGCGAGCTCGCGCCGGATGGCATCCGCGTCAACTGCGTGTCGCCGGGCACCATCACCACCGATTTTCATGCGCGCTATTCGACCGCCGACAAGCTGGAAGCGACCCGCAAGACCATTCCGCTGCAGCGCCTCGGCACGGCGGAAGACTGCGCTCCCGCCTATCTCTTCCTCTCCTCCAATGCCCTGTCCGGCTACATCACCGGCCAGGTGATCGAGGTCAATGGCGGCCAGCTCATCTGCTGACCGCCTCCGGCTTCAGGCGTTGACGTCGACGACGACGCGCCCCTTCACCTTGCCTTCGAGAATCCGGTTCGCCAGTTCCGGCAGGTCGGAAAGCCGGTGCTCGACCACCATGGCCTCCAGCTTGTCCATCGGCAGGTCGGAGGCGATGCGGCTCCATGCGTCGACGCGCTGGTCATAGGGCCGCATGACCGAATCGATGCCGAGCAGGCTGACGCCGCGCAGCAGGAACGGAATGACCGTGAAGGACGGCACGACGGCGCCAGCCGCAAGCCCGACCGAAGCGACGGCACCGTCATATTTCATCTGTTTGAGCACGCGCGCCAGCATGTCGCCGCCAACCGCATCGATGGCCCCGGCCCAGCGTTCGGACTCGAGCGGCCTGCTGTTGGCTTCGGCAAGCTCCGACCGGTCGATGATCGTTTCCGCCCCAAGCCCCTTCAGATAGTCCGCCGTTTCCGGCCGCCCCGTGACGGCCGCAACGGAATAGCCGAGCCGCGCCAGCAGCGCGACGCCGACCGAGCCAACGCCGCCGGCCGCCCCCGTCACCAGCACCTCGCCCTTCAGCGGCGAAAGCCCCGCCTTTTCCAACGCGATGACCGACATCATCGAGGTGAGCCCCGCCGTGCCGATCGCCATGGCCTGCCGGGTCGAGATCGTCTCCGGCAGCGGCACCAGCCAGTCGGCCTTCACCCTGGCGCGCGTCGCATACCCGCCCCACCAGACCTCGCCGACCCGCCAGCCGGTCAGCACCACCCGGTCGCCCGCCCGGTAGCGCGGATCCTCCGATGTTTCGACCGTGCCGGCGAAATCGACGCCGGGCACATGCGGGAACGTGCGCACCAGACCACCCTTGCCGTTGACGCAGAGCCCATCCTTGTAGTTGAGCGTCGAATATTCGACCGCGACGGTGACGTCCCCATCGGGAAGCCGCTCATCCCCGAGTTCCTGGATGGTGGCCGTAACCGCGCCATCCGTCCCCTTCTCGACCAGCAATGCCTGAAACGTCATGACGTCCTCCTCGTGATCCCTGGGGGTCCCGCATCGCGTGATCCCTTGCCGTGCCAGATATAGGGCGCGGGGCATTGGTGCCGCCACTGTTCTTTTGTATCAAGAGCGTGGAGGCACACCCGCATGATCGACAAGCTGGAATATTTCATCGCCCTTGCCCGCGAGAAGCACTTCGCGCGGGCGGCCGAAGAGCTCGGCATCTCGCAGCCGACGCTTTCGGCGGCGATCCGCCAGCTGGAGGACCAGCTCGGCGTGATGCTCGTCGTGCGCGGCTCCCGCTTCCAGGGCCTGACGCCGGAGGGCCAGCGCGTGCTGGAATGGGCGCGCCGCATCGTCGGCGACACGCGCACCATGCGCGAAGAGATGCGCGCCGCGCGCAGGGGCCTTTCCGGCCATATCCGCCTCGCCGCCATTCCGACGACGCTCGCCATGGTGCCGCGCATCACCGGCCCGTTCCAGGAAAAGCACCCGGACGTCACCTTTTCCATCGTCTCGACCACCTCGATCAAGATCCTCGGCCTCCTCGAAAATCTCGAGATCGACGCGGGTCTCACCTATCTGGAAAACGAGCCGCTCGGGCGTGTGACAAGTGTGCCGCTGCTGCATGAGCACTACTGTCTCATCACCGCCAAGGGCGGCCCCTTTTCGGATCGCGAAAGCGTGACCTGGCAGGAGGCCGGCAGCGTTAGGCTTTGCCTATTGACCGCCGATATGCAGAACCGCCGTATCATCAACCGCCACTTCACCGATGCCGGCATCACCATCCAGCCGTCGCTCGAATCCAACTCGATGATCGTGCTGCTTTCCCATGTGCGCACGGGACGCTGGAGCAGCATCATGCCCAGCAATGTCGCCCGATCCTTCGGATTTCATGAGGAATTGAGTATAGTTTCCCTCGTCGAGCCCAATCCGAAACACACGGTCGGCCTCGTTGCCACGCACCGCGAACCGTTCACGCCTCTGGTCTCCGCCCTGTTGCATGAAGCCCGCATCCTGGCCGAGCGTGGAATGGATTGATAGAAATTTTCTATTGCCCGACGAGACTGCTTTATTGACCCGTCGTCTCCCACCTGAGAAGCTGCTAGAATAGTCGCGGAGGTCGGAAGGGTTCGGTCTTCGCCGAGGAATTTCAATCGCATCGGCGCGCCGGAACCCTTGATCTCCCTGCGGTTCATTCGCGTCGGTTGGGAGGCCTGACCATGAACGTGCACGTCACCGGCAGCGATGTCGGAGCAAGAACGCTGGCCATCGTCGCCGCGCTGAAGGGGCTCGAAGGGCCGCTTCTTCCCATCCTGCACGAAATCCAGGCCGAATTCGGCTATGTGCCGCAGGAAAGCCTGCCGGTCATCGCGCGCGAACTGAACCTGTCGCGCGCCGAAGTGCACGGCGTCGTTTCCTTCTACCACGACTACCGCGACCACCCCACCGGGCGCCATGTGCTGAAGCTCTGTCGCGCCGAGGCCTGCCAGTCGATGGGCGGGGACGCGGTCGCCGAGCGCATCAAGACCCTGCTCGGCATCGATTTCCACCAGACGACGCTGGATGGGGCCGTGACACTCGAACCCGTCTACTGTCTCGGCCTCTGTTCCTGCGCCCCTGCCGCCATGTTCGACGGCGAGGTGCATGGACGGATTGATGCCGACCTTGCGCAGGAACTCATTGCGGAGGCACGCCGATGACCGCACGCATCTACATTCCCCGCGATGCCGCCGCACTCGCCCTCGGTGCCGACCGCGTCGCCAGGGCGCTCGCTGCCGAAGCCGATGCCCGCAAGCTCGATATCACCATCGTGCGCAACGGTTCGCGCGGCATGCACTGGCTGGAACCGCTGGTCGAGGTCGAGACCGCCGAAGGCCGCATCGCCTATGGTCCGGTAAAACCGTCCGACGTTGCGGGCCTGCTCGATGCCGGCCTTCTGGACGGCAAGAGCCATGCGCTCTGTCTTGGGGCAACGGAAGACATTCCGTTCCTCAAGAACCAGACCCGCCTCACCTTCGCCCGTTGCGGCGTCATCGATCCCGTCTCGCTGGAAGACTACAAGGCCCATGGCGGCCTGAAGGGCCTGGAAACGGCCATCGCCATGGCTCCGGCCGATGTCGTCAAGCAGGTCACCGACAGCGGCCTGCGCGGCCGCGGCGGCGCGGGCTTTCCGACGGGCATCAAGTGGAAGACCGTGCTCGACGCCCCGGGCCCGCAGAAATACATCGTCTGCAATGCCGACGAGGGCGACAGCGGCACCTTCGCCGACCGCATGATCATGGAGGGCGACCCCTTCGTGCTGATCGAAGGCATGGCGATTGCCGGCCTCGCGACGGGCGCGACCAAGGGCTACGTCTACACCCGCTCGGAATATCCGCATGCCATCGCCGTCATGACCGAGGCCGTCGAGGTCGCGCGTGCCGCCGGGGTGCTCGGCCCGTCCGTGCTCGGCTCCGGCAAGGCCTTCGACATGGAAATCCGCACCGGAGCGGGCGCCTATGTCTGCGGCGAGGAAACTGCGCTGCTCAACAGCCTCGAAGGCAAGCGTGGCGTCGTGCGCGCCAAGCCGCCGCTGCCGGCCCTGCAAGGCTTCCTCGGCCGCCCGACCGTCGTCAACAACGTCATCTCGCTCGCCTCCGTGCCTGTCGTCATGGACAAGGGCGCGGACTACTACCGCGACTTCGGCATGGGCCGCTCGCGCGGCACGATCCCCATCCAGATCGCCGGCAATGTCAGGCATGGTGGTCTTTACGAGACCGCCTTCGGCCTGACGCTCGGCGAGATCGTCGATGACATCGGCGGCGGCACGGCCTCCGGCCGCCCGGTCCGCGCCGTGCAGGTCGGCGGCCCGCTCGGCGCCTATTTCCCGCGCGCATTGTTCGACACGCCGTTCGACTACGAGGCCTTCGCCGCCAAAGACGGCCTTATCGGCCATGCCGGCATCACCGTCTTCGACGACACCGTCGACATGCTGAAACAGGCGCGCTTCGCCATGGAGTTCTGCGCCGTCGAAAGCTGCGGCAAGTGCACGCCCTGCCGCATCGGCTCGACGCGCGGCGTCGAGACGGCCGACAAGATCGCCCGGGGCATCGAGCCGGAGAAGAACCGCGAATTGCTGACCGACCTCTGCAACACGATGAAGTTCGGCTCGCTCTGCGCTCTCGGCGGCTTCACGCCCTATCCGGTCATGAGCGCCATGACGCATTTCCCGGAAGACTTTTCCCCGGCGCCGATTGCGGAGGCCGCGGAATGAGCGAAACGGAAAAGGTCAAGGGACCGGCATCCTACTTCCCGTCCATCGAGAAGACCTACGGTCAGCCGATAGAGCACTGGAAAGACATCATCCGCGCGCAGGATGGCAAGGCGCATATGCAGATCGTCGCGTTCCTCAAGGAAACGCACGGTCTCGGCCATGGCCATGCCAACGCGCTCGTCGCGGCGACGCTCGCCGAGACGAAAGCCTGAGAATTGAACCCAAGTCGCCGCTGTCAGCGGCGCAGAATTGCCTTGGAGGTTCCCATGCCCCTCGTTCCTGAAATCGACTTCGGCACGCCCGCCTCCCGTTCGGAAAAGATGGTGACGCTCACCATCGACGGGAACGAGATCACCGTCCCCGAGGGCACGTCCATCATGCGCGCCTCCATGGAGGCCGGCATCCAGGTGCCGAAGCTCTGCGCCACCGACATGGTCGACGCCTTCGGCTCCTGCCGCCTCTGTCTCGTCGAGATCGAGGGCCGCAACGGTACGCCCGCCTCCTGCACCACGCCGGTCGCGCCCGGCCTCGTCGTGCACACCCAGACGGGCCGCCTGAAGGACATCCGCAAGGGCGTGATGGAGCTCTACATCTCCGACCATCCGCTCGATTGCCTGACCTGCGCGGCGAACGGCGACTGCGAGCTGCAGGACATGGCCGGCGCCGTGGGCCTCCGCGATGTGCGCTACGGTTACGAAGGCGACAACCACGTCAAGGCCCGCAACAACGGCGAGACCAATGCCCGCTGGATGCCGAAGGACGAATCGAACCCCTACTTCACCTACGACCCCTCCAAGTGCATCGTCTGCTCGCGCTGCGTGCGCGCCTGCGAAGAGGTGCAGGGCACCTTCGCACTGACCATCGAGGGCCGTGGCTTCGACAGCCGCGTTTCTCCCGGCATGCACGAACATTTCCTCGATTCGGAATGCGTTTCCTGCGGGGCCTGCGTGCAGGCCTGCCCGACGGCAACGCTCACCGAAAAGTCGGTCATCGAGATCGGCCAGCCGGAACATTCCGTCGTCACCACCTGCGCCTATTGCGGCGTCGGCTGCTCCTTCAAGGCGGAAATGCGCGGCGAGGAACTGGTGCGCATGGTGCCGTGGAAGGACGGACAGGCGAACCGCGGCCATTCCTGCGTCAAGGGCCGCTTCGCCTATGGCTACTCGACCCACCGCGAGCGCATCCTCAATCCGATGATCCGCGAGAAGATCTCCGATCCGTGGCGGGAAGTGACCTGGGAAGAGGCCTATGCCCATGTGGCCGCCGAATTCCGCCGCATCCAGTATCAGTACGGCCGTGATTCCGTCGGCGGCATCACCTCGTCCCGCTGCACGAACGAGGAAACCTATCTCGTCCAGAAGCTCATCCGCGCCGGCTTCGGCAACAACAATGTCGATACCTGCGCCCGCGTCTGCCATTCGCCGACCGGCTACGGCCTCGGCCAGGCCTTCGGCACCTCGGCCGGCACGCAGGATTTCGACAGCGTCGAACATACCGACGTCGTCATCATCATCGGCGCCAACCCCACCGATGCCCACCCCGTCTTCGGCTCGCGCCTCAAGAAGCGCCTGCGCCAGGGCGCAAAGCTCATCGTCATCGATCCGCGCCGCATCGACCTCGTCTCCTCGCCGCACGTCAAGGCGTCCTATCACCTGCCGCTGCGGCCGGGCACGAACGTCGCCGTCGTCACCGCCCTTGCCCATGTCATCGTGACGGAAGGCCTCTTCGACGAAAAGTTCATCCGCGAACGCTGCGACTGGTCGGAGTTCGAGGACTGGGCCGGCTTCGTCGCCGAACCGCGTCACAGCCCGGAAGAGACGGAAGCCCTGACCGGCGTGCCGGCCGAAGCGCTGCGCGGCGCGGCCCGCCTCTTCGCCACCGGCGGCAACGGCTCGATCTATTACGGCCTCGGCGTCACCGAGCACAGCCAGGGCTCGACGACCGTCATGGCCATCGCCAACCTCGCCATGGCGACCGGCAATATCGGCCGCGAGGGCGTCGGCGTGAATCCGCTGCGCGGCCAGAACAACGTGCAGGGCTCGTGCGACATGGGCTCCTTCCCGCACGAACTGCCGGGCTACCGTCACATCTCGGATGACGCCACGCGCGAGATTTTCGAGAAGCTCTGGGGCGTGACGCTCAACAACGAGCCGGGCCTGCGCATCAACAACATGCTGGACGCCGCCGTCGAAGGCTCCTTCATGGGTCTCTACATCCAGGGCGAGGATATTCTCCAGTCCGACCCGGATACCAAACACGTCTCCGCCGGCCTTGCCGCCATGGAATGCGTCGTCGTGCAGGACCTGTTCCTCAACGAGACCGCGAACTATGCCCACGTCTTCCTGCCGGGCTCGACCTTCCTCGAGAAGGACGGCACCTTCACCAATGCCGAGCGCCGCATCAACCGCGTGCGCCGCGTCATGACCCCGAAGAACGGCTATGGCGACTGGGAAGTCACCCAGAATCTCGCCAAGGCCATGGGTCTCGACTGGAACTACAATCACCCGTCCGAGATCATGGACGAGATCGCAGCGACGACACCAAGCTTCGCCCTCGTCTCCTACGACTATCTGGACAAGGTCGGCTCGGTGCAGTGGCCCTGCAACGAACAGCATCCGCTCGGCTCGCCGATCATGCACACGGACGGCTTCGTGCGCGGCAAGGGCAAATTCATCCGAACGGAATATGTCGCGACCGACGAGAAGACCGGGCCGCGCTTCCCGCTTCTGCTGACCACCGGCCGCATTCTCAGCCAGTACAATGTCGGCGCCCAGACCCGCCGCACCGACAATGTCGTCTGGCATGAGGAGGATCGGCTGGAAATCCATCCGCACGATGCGCAGAACCGCGGCATCCGCGACGGCGACTGGGTGCGCCTCGGCAGCCGCGCCGGCGAGACGACGCTACGCGCGCTCATCACCGACCGCGTCGCGCCGGGCGTCGTCTACACGACCTTCCATCACCCGCTGACCCAGGCGAACGTCATCACCACCGACTTCTCCGACTGGGCAACGAACTGCCCGGAATACAAGGTGACGGCGGTGCAGATCTCGCCCTCCAACGGTCCGTCCGACTGGCAGGTCGAATATGACGAGCTGTCGAAGCGGTCGCGCCGCATCGCCGGCAAGCTGGAGGCGGCAGAGTAGGATTTTCGGGTGCCGGATTTCGCGACATCGATCAAGGTTCCTGAGACCGCCCGCCGCAGCGGGCGGCTCGCGGATGGCGAGCGCTTCGTACCGGAGGAAACCCCGGTCGCCTTCTCCTATGCCGGCTCGACCCATGCCGTGATGATGGCGACCCCCGCCGATCTCGAGGACTTCGCCGTCGGCTTCAGCCTGACGGAAGGCATCATCGGCGACCCCGTCGAGATCGAGACCATCGACGTTCTCCAGGAAGACAAGGGCATCGACCTGCAAATCCGCCTTGCCGACGTGCAGAACGATGCGCTGACCGCCCGTCGCCGCCACATGGCCGGTCCGGTCGGCTGCGGTCTCTGCGGCATCGAATCCATCGAGCAGGCCGTCCGCGTGACGCCGTCCGTGCGTTCGTCATCGCTTACATTGAGCGAAGACGACGTGGTCGAGGCCGTGCGCCTGCTGAACGGCCAGCAGCCCCTTCACATGGCGACGCGCGCCGTGCATGGCGCCGGTTTCTACGTGCCGGCCGCGGGCCTCGTCGCCGTGCGCGAGGATGTCGGGCGGCACAATGCGCTGGACAAGCTCGTCGGCGCGGCGCGGCGCGCGGGCCATGCAGGCAGCGCGGGAGCGGTGGTCGTGACGAGCCGCGTTTCCGTCGAGATGGTGCAGAAGACCGCTGTCATCGGCAGTCCTTTCATCATCGCCATTTCCGCGCCGACGGCGCTTGCCATCCGCACCGCGCAGGAGGCCGGCATGACGCTGATCGCGCTGGTGCGCGGCGAGGAATTCGAGATTTTCACCGGTGCGGAACGCATCGTCTCCGGCCCCGAAAGAAGGGCCGGCAACGGTTAGGAGACAGCCATGTCCGAAGGCAACAAGCTCGTCAGAATGGCGAACCAGATCGCCACCTTCTTCCACTCGCAGCCGGCCAATGAAGGCCCCGGCGGCGTGGCGACGCACATCAACAAGTTCTGGGAACCGCGCATGCGCCGGCAGCTTTTCGACATCGTCGACAACCACGACGGCGAGGGGCTGGACGCGCTGGTTCTGGCGGCCGTGCCGCTGATCCACCGCCCGCCGCCGGCGGAAGTGCCCGCCGCGGCGCGCTGATCCCCTGAAACACCAACGGCCGGCATTGCTGCCGGCCGTTTTCATGCCATGGCGCTGCGCTCAGAACTCTTCCCAGTTCTCTGCTGCCGGCGCTGTGGAGCCGCGCGACGACCGCATGCTGCGGGCCACGGCATGAAGCTGTGCGACATTGGCGGGCGCGGGCGCCCGTTGGACGGGCTGCGCATTGCCGGCAAGCCGGAAGCGGCGGATGAGCGCATGCAGCGTATCGGCCTCGCGCGCCATGGCATGGCTCGCCGCCGTGCTTTCCTCCACCATCGCGGCATTCTGCTGCGTCGCCTGGTCCATCGCATTGACCGACTGGTTGATCTCGCGAAGGCCGGTCGATTGCTCGCGCGAGGCCTCGACGATCGCCGCGACATTGGTATGCACCTCCTGCACCTGGCCGAGGATTTCCTGAAGGGCCCGCCCCGTCTCGTCGACCAGCGACACGCCGCTCTTCACCTGCTCGCCGGATGTGGTGATCAGCGCCTTGATGTCCTTGGCGGCGCTTGCCGAGCGCTGCGCCAGTTCCCGCACCTCCTGCGCCACGACGGCAAAGCCCTTGCCGGCCTCGCCCGCGCGGGCGGCTTCCACACCGGCATTCAGCGCCAGAAGGTTGGTCTGGAACGCGATGTCGTCGATGACGCCGATGATGTTGGAGATCTCGCGGGAAGACTGCTCGATCTGCCCCATGGCGCCGATGGCCTTCTTGACGACCTCGCCGGATTTTTCCGCTCCCGTGCGGGTCTTGGCGACCAGCGTACCGGCCTCGTCGGCGCGGCGGCTCGAATCGGCCACCGTCGTCGTGATCTCGTCGAGCGCCGCCGCGGTTTCCTCGACGGAAGCCGCCTGCTGCTCGGTGCGCTTGGCAAGGTCGTCCGCCGCCGAGCGGATTTCCTGCGCACCCGAGGCGATGGCATTGGCATTGGTCTCGACCGTGCGCATGGCCTCATGCAGGCCGGCAACGGCCTCGTTGAAATCCTTGCGCACCATTTCCATCGACGGAACGAAGGCGGTGCCGAGATTCTGCGTGAGGTCGCCTTCCGCCAGCGCCTTCAGCGCGCCGCCGAGCGCGTTGATCGCCGACATGCGCTCCGTCACGTCGGTCGCGAATTTCACCACCTTGTAGACCCGGCCATTGATATCGCGGATCGGGTTATAGGCCGCCTGGATCCAGATTTCCCTGCCGCCCTTGCCGTAGCGCACGAACTCGTTGGAAATGAAACGGCCCTCTGCGAGGGCCTTCCAGAAATCCGCATAGGCTTGTGTCTGCACATAGGCCTGGTCGCAGAACATGCGGTGGTGTTTGCCGCGAATCTCCGAGAGATCGTAGCCGAGGGCCGCACAGAAATTCTCGTTGGCATGGATGATCTCGCCTGCCGGCGTGAACTCGATCACCGCCTGCGAGCGGGAGATCGCGTCGAGCTTGGCCGCATCTTCCGTCGCCTGCATCTTGGCCTGGGTGATGTCGGTCGCAAACTTGACGACCTTGTAGGGCTTGCCGCCGCGGAAGACGGGATTGTACGACGCCTGGATCCAGATTTCGCCGCCATCCTTGCGCAGGCGCTTGTAGCTGGAGGAATCGTATTCTCCGCGCCCGAGCCGCGCCCAGAACTGCCGGTATTCCTCGCTCGCCACATAGGCGGCGTCGCAGAAGATGCGGTGATGCTTGCCGACGATGTCCTTCAATTCGTAGCCGAGCGCGCGGCAGAAGTTTTCGTTGGCGGTCAGAATATTGCCGGTAAGATCGAACTGGATCACGGCCTGCGAGCGCGACAGCGCGTCGATGATATGGCCTGCATCCATGGATTTCGCAAATGAAAGCATGACCTGTCCCTTTGTGCGACGGCCACGCTCTCGGGTGATTGCCGGCGTGGCGGTCGTCGATTGTTGACGCTGACGCACGATCCGCGCACGGACCATCGTCCAGCCTTTTGAATTTCAATCATCGCGTGCTTTAGCGTTTCTTCATCAAAGTCCGCGGATACAATCCAAAATGGCGAGTCAGGCTTAAGAATTGATGAAAATCAAAGGGTGAGATTTTAGATTTCTTATATAACAACAACTTACGGAGTTAAATGCCTTACGTAACGGGAGGCAGTCTTTTGGCGCCACACCCCGGATATCACCCATTGGTTGCATTCGACCACAGGCAACAAAAAACCGCCGTGCTTTCGCACGGCGGCTCCATGGTTCAACGGTCGGAAGGAGGCGATCAGGCCGCCATGTCTTCCATGTCGCGCTCCTTGAACATGCGCGAGAGGTTCAGGAAGCAGATCATGCCGTTCTCATGGGCGATGATGCCCTCGGCATAGGCCTTGTCGAAGGAGGTCGTCACTTCCGGCACCGGCTGGATCTGCTCGCTGCGGATGGTGAGGATATCGGACACGCGATCGACGACGAGGCCGACGACCATGCTGTGCACTTCGGCGACCACGATGGCGCTGCGCTCGTTGGCTTCCGTGCTCTTCATGCCGAGCTTGTGGGCGAGGTCGATGATCGGGATGACCGTGCCGCGCAGGTTCATCACGCCGATGACGTCAGGCGGAGAATGCGGGATCGGCGTGGACGGCGCCCAGCCGCGAATTTCGCGGATCGTGGTCGTCTTCACGCAGAATTCCTGATCGTGCAGGCGAAATGCGATGATTTCGAGCGTATCGCCGGCAAAGCCGGTCGTCTTGATGGAGGTCATCAGGGTCTTCCCAGTTGGTCTGCGTCTCGGGGCGATCCTATGCACGTCCTGGTTAAAATCTTTCAAACGCCGGGCCGTTCAGTGCGCGAAAAGCAGAAAAGGCCGGGTCCCCCTCAATATTCCTTCTCGTAGAAGATGCCCCCGCCGGCGCTGCCCCCGCTGCCGGCCTCGCCGCGCAGCTTCAGGCCGCGGCCGACATCGAGGTTGATCACGGCTTTCGCGCCGTTCGTCTCGGGGTCCTGCTTCAATTCGATATAGGTCCGCTCGTTCAGGTACTTGCCAGCGGAGACGGCAGCGCGGCCCTCCGCATCCGTGGTGATGTCGAGGTCGTCCACGCCGAGCTTGCTGCGCAGGCTGTCGAGCAGGCCCGTCGAGCTGCCGCCGGCAAGCTGGCTGGCGGCCGAGGCAAGCTGGGCGATCTGCACCGCCGAAAGGTTCGACATCGAGCGGTTGAAGATGAGCTGGGCGAGGATCTCGTCCTGCGGCAACGAGGGCGAGGAGGCGAAGGTGACGGTCGGATTGTTGGCGAGACCGGCGACCGTCACGGTGATTTCCGTGGTGCCCGCGGTACTGGCCGCCACGAGATTGACCGTCGGCACGAGGCCGCCGGCAAAGCCGATATGGGCACTGGTGAAATCGAGGCGGCGCGTCAGGATTTCCATGCGACCGCGCTCCAGGGTGAAACCGCCGGACACGATGGGCGATGCGGAGGTTCCGGTGATGGTCAGATCGCCGCCCATTTCCGCATTGATGCCACGGCCACGCACGAAGAGCTGGCCGGGCGAGGTGATGGTCAGATCGAGCGCGATACCGCGCCCGCCGCCCCCGCCGCCCTGCTGCCGCTGCACATCGGCCGTCATGCGCTTGACGTCGGCCGGGGCGTTGCGGTGCTTGATGTCGATCTCGGAAAGCGAGGCCGGCAGTTTCTGCGGGAGGGTGATGTTCGCCTTGTTGATATGCACCTTGCCGCCGAGGGAAAGGCCTGCGACAGGCCCCTTCAGCGTCAGGTCTCCCGTCACATTGGCCGTCACCAGCGTGCCGTCGACATAGGTGACGTTGCCGAGCTTGATCGCCACGTCCACCGGGAACCCGCTTGCCGGATCGATGCCGACCGTGCCGCTCGCCGAAAGTTGCCCGCCGCTCGCCAGCTTGCCCGAGACGGTCTCGATCACCGCCTGCCGCCCGTCCATGTTGACGCGGATGGTGAGATTCTCCACCGCGAGATTGCGCCGCACGTCGACAAGGCGCGCACCACCCGCCGTGATGCTGCCTGTGACGGAGGGTGCCCCCGCCGTACCGCCGATGGAAAGATCGACATTGGCATTGCCGGTGAGGACGAAGCCCTGCGCGGAAAGCTGGCCCTGCAGCAGGCCGAACGGCACCGTGCCGTTGAATTTCAGCCCGAGCGGCGTCGCCCCGCCGATGCCGACCGTACCGCCCCCACGGAAGGAAAGGCCGCCCGCGCCCGAGAGAACCGTATCCAGCCGCACCTGGTTGTTGACGAATTCGCCCTTGGCATTGATGTCCAGCGCGCCGACGCCCGCGCCCCGTGTCTGGCTGGTCACCGCGCCGCGCCAGTCGAGCGCATAGCCGACGACCGGCGCTGCCGCCTTGCCCTTGACCGTCACCGTACCGCCGATCGCGCCTTCCGCCCCCAGCGTGGCGGCGAAATTGTTGATCAGCGCCGCCGGCACCGCGTTTAGGCGGAGCGACAGGTCGAGCGTCTCACCCGCCTTGCCGGAAACCGCCACGGAACCGCGTCCCGCCTGGATGGTCAGACCATCCAGCGTCGCCACGCCATTGGCGACGCCGATGGTCGTCGGCTTGGCCAGCTTCAGCGCAATGCGCCGCGGCGCCGCCTCCACGGCCTGAAGGGCGACATCGAGACCGCCGTCGCGCTGCAGCACCTTGCCCTTCGTCACCAGCGGCGCGCCGTCCAGACGGCCGGTCACGTCAAAGCTCGTCGCCTGGCCTTCGCGCGAAAAATCGAGCTTCAGGGCCTCGAGCCGGTTTTCGCCCGAGGCGACGCGCTCGGCGCGCACTGTGCCCGTGATCGCCGCCGTCGCGAGATCGGCAATGGCAAGGTCGACGGCCGGCTTGACGATGCTCAACGCATCGCGGCGAATGCCGGAGCCGGATGCCTGCACGCTTGCCGACGTCTTGCCGTTGCCCGTCGCAAACTCGATCTGTCCCGAAAGATCGCCGGCCGCCTTCTGACCCGCCATGGCGGCCAGCAGGCCGAGATCGGGGAAATCGAAACGGATCGTCCCGTCGGGCATGAAGTTCTGCGCCAGCGCCAGCGAGCCCTTGAGCGTGTTGGAACCGATCTCCGCCTCCAGCACCGGCACGGAGATGCGCCCGCCTTCCGACGTGACGCTGGACCGCACATTGATCGCCTGCCCGTCGAGCGCGCCCGTCGCCGTCAATTCGCCGGAAGGGCTGTCGGCAACGGCCTTGCCCTTCAGCGTCACGACGAGGTCGCTCAGCGTACGGCCGGAAAGGGTCGCGCCGCTCGACGTGATCTTGCCCGAGACATCGAGTCCTTCGACGGGACCGGTCGCCGAGAGCTCGAACGCCGCTTCGCCCGCCGCATCGGCGAGCAGCTTGCCAAGGTTGAGGACCTTGCCGGTGAGTGCGGCTTCCAGATTGCCCTTGCCGAGCGAGACATCGCCCGCCGCTTCCAGCGTGCCGGATTTCACCTGGAAGCCGGAGACCTGAAGCCCGCCGTCGCTTGCCAGCTTAAGGCGCCCTTCCGTGGCGACGGTTGTGTCGAACTTGCCGGCCATTGCGGGTGGCAGGACGGCCGGCAGCGCGAACAGGCGGAAATTGACATCCGCCTCGCGGCTTTCCAGCCCATAGCGTCCCGACAACGTTCCCCCGATGCTGGCGCTTTCCAGCGTCGCGGGATCGAAGACGATTTCACCCGGCGAGACGTTCAGCGTCGCAACGAGCTTCGCCGGTCCCTTTACCGCGCGGTCGACATCCGGATTGGCGAAGGCCGTCACGCCGGTTTCGAGCGTTGCGTCGATCCGGCCGGACCTGTCAGCCACATTGAAGGCATCGCTTGTCGCCGTCAGGCGGATGGTCTCAATGCGGCCGGCGGGCAGCTCCGCGGCCGCCACCGAGACATGCGCTTCCAGCTTTGCCGCGCTTGCCTGCCCCGTCAGCGCGATATCCGCGCCGTCGATAAGCACGCGGGCATCGCCTTCGGCCAGCGGCCAGCGGAAGTCGATCGGGCCGTCCTTGCCGGCGAGCTTCACATCGAGATCGTTCGCGCCACTGGCGCTGACGGTGCCCGATGCGGCGAGCGTCATCGCGCCGGTCGCGATTGCCCCCTTTTCGATACGCAGCATGTCCGTGCCGTCGAAGGCGGCAACCACGTCGATGCCGGTCTCGCCGGCAAAGAGCGGACGCAGTTGCGGCGGCATCAGCGCATCGAACGTGCCGCCGCCCTTCAGCGTGAGAGTATGCAGGCCGCTCGTCGCAAGGTCGTGACGGCCGTCGACCCGCAGCATTTCGGTGCCGTCGAGCGCGGCGGAAAGGCGGCCCTTCCACTGCGAAAGCGGGCCGTCACCCGTCAGGCGGATCGCGACGGCCGGATTGTTCGGCAGCTTGAGCAGCCCGGCCAGCACGCCGCCCTCCGGCTCGGTGACGTCGGCTTCGAGGCGAAGCACGTTCTCGGCGGGATTGAAGACGATATCCGCGGCAACACGCGCATCCGGCCGCGCCTTTTCCGAGGCCGAGAGCTTGACCGCGACGCTTGCGGCCGTGGCATCGCCCCGCCCCGAAACGACGAGGCGCTGGTCACGTCCCGCGACCGCGCCAGACACGAAAAGCTCGGGGATGGCGAGCGAATTGACATGCACTTCCACGGGCAGGGTGAACGGCTTGTCGGAGGTTTCCGCATCGGGCTTGGATTTCGGCAGGCGCGTCAGGGAAATGGAGGAGGCCGAAACCCGCTCCGCCTCGAAGCTGAAGGCGAGAAGCCGGAGCGGCGACCAATCGACGGCAAGGTCGCGAATCTCCGCATAGGTGCCCGTTTCGTCGCCAAGCGTGATGGTCTTCGCGCGGAGCTTGCCCGTCAGCAGGCCGGAGGGTTCGCTGATCGCGATCACCTGCCCGCTCGCCGCCGCGATCTTCTGCGCATAGGAAACCGCCATCCGCGCGCCGGTATCGGTGAAGCCGACGAAACCCAGCATCGCAACCAGTAGGACGATCAGGACGACAAGGCCATAACCGAGATAGCGGAGCGTGGCGCGGAGAATTCGGGACAGCCTGTTCATGCTTCATCCATTTCGCGTGCGGGAGCGCGGAATCGCTCCTCAACGTCTAGAATCCCAATCGCGCGACGGATCAAGAGCCTAGCTGAAAATTGGGGCGGCAGTCAGAAGGACTGGCCGATGCCGGCATAGACCCCGAAGGAGGTGCCGCCGGGATACTTGTTCAGCGGCACGGCGACATCGAGCCGGAGCGGACCGAACGGCGTGGCGTAGCGAACGCCGATGCCGGCGCCCGCCCTTATGTCCTTGAAGTCGGGCACTTCGTCGGTCGAGACCGTGCCCACATCGATGAAGGGCACGAGGCCGATCGTCTCTGTGATGCCGATGCGCGCCTCCGCGGAGGCCGCCACATAGGAGCGTCCGCCGAGAAGCTGCTGTGCGCCGTTGCGCGGCGAAATCTGCTGGTAGCTGTAGCCGCGCACCGTGCCGCCGCCGCCGAGGAAGAAGCGACGTGTCGCCGGAATGTCGGAAAGCTGGTCGCCGCCGATGATCGTGCCCGCGGCGAGCTTGCCGGCCAGCACGAAGCGATCCTCCGCGCCGAGCGCCTGGTAGCCGGTGATCGCGCCTTCGAAGCTGGAGAAGAAAGTGCCGCGATAATTCTCGTAGCTCGGCTTCGCATTGATCATGAAGCGATAGCCTTCGGTCGGATTGAGCTTGTTGTCGCGGGTATCGCGCACATACTCGATCGGAATGCTGGCCGTCAGGTACTTGTTCTTGCCGAAGGCGTCCTCGACATTGCTCCACATCAATTCGGCGCCACCGCTCACGGTGTCCTGGTCGGAAAGCTCGACGCTGACGCCCGCCGCGCCGGTGATCGTGAACGCCTTGTAAGCGTCCGGATCGACGATGGACGCCTTCACGCTGGCATTGAAGGTGGTCGCCGGACCGAAGGCGCCGGGCTTGGAAAACAGGATGGCGCTCGAATAGTCGAGTTCTCCGAGGTCGTTCGCCTCGCCGATGCGGTTGATCGCGCCTTCGACACGCAGCGATTCTGCCTGGCCGAAGAGGTTGCGGTGACCCCAATAGCCCTGCAGGCCAAGACCGTCCGTGTTGGAAACCTGCGCGCCGACGCCGAAGTAGCGATGTTTGCCCTCGGAAACCTCGATGGTCATCGGTAGCGAGCCGTCCGGCGCCAGCTTGCCGGCCTCGCGGATGGTGACGCTGGAAAAGACGCCGAGCGTGCGCAGCCGCTCGGCCGCCTTGTTGAGAGCCTCCGGCGAATAGGGCTGGCCGGCATTGATGCGCGAGTAGCGCTGCACGAAGACCGGATCGACCGCCTTGGTGCCGGTAACGCCGACCTCGCCGACAGGCGCGACCGGTCCGCCCTCGGCGGCGATCACCACGTCGACGGTCTGCGTCTTGTGGTCGGCGGTGGCGTTGCGGTCCGTCAGCCTGGCGAGCGGTCGCCCCTCGGCCTTGAGATCGACGACGACCTTCTCGCCGGCCTTCAGGATGAGGGTCGAATCGGCCCGGCCGCCGGGTACCAGCCCATAGTCCGCCGGGTTGCGCCCTTCGGCGTCGCCGGAGAAGGCGACTTCGCCGAAGGTGAAGACAGGTCCCGGCTGGACGCTGATCGTCACGGGAATGGGGCCGTTCTGGTTGAATTCGGGGTTCGGCGGCAGCGAATCGAGATCCTGCCCGTTGACCGAGACATTCACCACCGCGCCGTAGCGGGCGTTCTCGTAGAGCGCGGCAAGGATGCGGTCGCGGTCGTCGCGCGCCTTGATGACGAGGCCGAGATCGCCGGAGACGGGTTTGTCCTCGTCCTGTTTCAAGTGTGCGGTATTTTCGATCGCCTTCACGAGATCGCCGTCATCCGTGCCCGGATCGAGTGTTAGCGTATAGGTGACGGGATCGATGACGGCGGTGGTTTCCTCCTTGTCCTCGAAGAACTTCATGCCGAAGATTTCGAAGGCCGAGGCAGGCTGGGCAGTCAGAGGACCACAGACCAGCGCGGCGGCGACCGCAAGGGCGGTGCCAGCCTTCAGAAACGCAAAACTCTTTTCCGGCCGGTTCACTTTATCCCGCATCCGCAGCTATCCGTCGCCTTTCTCCTCGAGGTGCGGGGCAAACGGCAGACCGGCAGCTTCCGACACAGACTTCAGGCGCTCCGATCCATCCGGAGCTTTCAGGCAGGAAAAGACCCTAACGCGTTAGGTTTTCCGTAATGTTAACGGCGGTTTTACATGCAGACGCGGCAGATTTGAAGCACCGAAGGGCATTTTATGCCCGGGGCACAAAAGCAAAAGCCCCGGAGACCATCCGGGGCTTCGCATAGGTTGCAGTGCCGGCTATCAGTAACCGGACGGGCAACGGTCGATGTAGCGGCGGCCGTAGCGGTCGCGGTAGTAGCACTGGCCGGGCTGCTCGGCGACGCTGCCGATGACCGCGCCGGAGATGCCACCGATGGCCGCGCCGACAGCCGCGCCACGAACGTTGCCGGTGACCGCGCCACCGATGATCGCGCCGGAGACGGCGCCGATGCCCGCACCCTTTTCCGTCTGCGTGCAGCTGGCGGCTGCGAGGCCGACCAGGACGAGCGCAATGACTTTCTTCATGAAGATGTTCTCCAAAGTTGAGCGGCGGCCGCGTTTGCCGGGTCCGCACTATCCCCTTCTACTCAGGTAACATACCGGGGCCGTCAACGACGGTCAGGTCTGTCCGAGATTGAAAATATCGCCAGCATCAGGGAAGTCCATGGCAATAAACTATTTTTTTGCGGCGCGAATAAATAGCGTTTCTTCTTCGTTTGCAGGCGCCGCCGCCATGCCGGTCACGAGAAATTTCGCACGCGGCTGAAAGTACCGGTTGATCGCCGCCGGAAAAAGTCAAATGATATGACTGTTGGGGTTGCGCAGGCGGAGGAGGACCGCTCTCGCAACCGGCATTGCCGAAAGGCCATGCGCCGGACTTGAAATGCATGCGAACAAGAAATGCTGGTGTCGATTGATCCCCAGCCCGCGTCGCGAGGACGCCCGCTGCATCTACCGTCGGATCGATCACGCCCAGCGGCAGGCAAACCGCCAGGGAGGAACGAATGGCGAAAGTGGCAATGACCGTCAATGGCAGGAAAGTGAGCAAGGATTGCGAGGACCGCACCCTGCTGGTGCAGTTGCTGCGCGAAGACCTCGCACTCACGGGCACCCATGTGGGCTGCGACACCAGCCAGTGCGGCGCCTGCACCGTGCACCTGAACGGGCGCGCGGTGAAGAGCTGCAATGTGCTGGCGGTGCAGGCCGCCGGGGCCGAGGTCACCACCATCGAGGGCCTGACGCCGCCTACGGGCAGTGGCGAGATGCACCCCATGCAGGCCGCCTTCAAGGAGTGCCACGGCCTGCAATGCGGCTTCTGCACCCCGGGCATGGTGATGAGCGCCATCGACATGATCAACCGCTACGGCGCCAAGCTCGACGAGGCGACGGTTCGCGAGAACCTCGAAGGCAATATCTGTCGATGCACCGGCTACCATAACATCGTCAAAGCCATCCTCGCCGCCGCCGAAGACATGGGCGCGGCAGGCAAGCAGGCTGCGGAATAAGGCATGGGCGAGAGGCATCAGCCAGGATGGCGGCCGTTGCACATTGCGCTGCTCCCCTGAACGCCCGTAGCGGGTGCCTGTTGCCTCCATTCTCTGGAGGAGATGAAGATGGGTGTCGAAGGCATCGGCGCGCGCGTCGCGCGCAAGGAAGACAAGCGGTTCCTCATGGGTCAGGGCCGCTATACGGACGACATGTCCGTACCGGGCATGCGCTACGCCGCATTCGTGCGCTCGCCGCACGCCCATGCGAAAATCAAGAGCATCGACACGTCGGCGGCCGAGGATATGCCGGGCGTGATCGGCGTGCTCAACGGCAAGCAGATGCTGGACGACGGCATCGGCAACCTGATCTGCGGCTGGATGATCCATTCCAAGGACGGCTCGCCGATGAAGATGGGCGCCTGGCGGCCGATCGCGCATGACACCGTGCGTTACGTCGGCGATGCCGTTGCCGTGGTGGTGGCCGACAGCCTGGGCGAGGCGCGCGATGCGGCCGAGGCCGTCGTCGTCGACTACGAGGTGCTGCCCGCCGTCACCGACGCCGTGAAGGCGCTCGAGGCCGGCCAGCCGCAACTGCACCCGGAAGCCCCCGGCAATCTCATCTACGACTGGGAGATCGGCGACAGCGCCGCGGTCGACGCCGCCATTGCCAATGCCGCCCACGTCACGGAGATGAAGATCGTTAACAACCGCCTTGCGCCGAACCCGATGGAGCCGCGCGCCGCGCTCGGCATCTACGATTCGGCCGAGGACCACTACACCTGCTACACGACGAGCCAGAACCCGCATGTCGCCCGCCTCGTCATGAGCGCCTTCTACAATGTCGCGCCGGAAAACAAGCTGCGCGTCATCGCGCCGGATGTCGGCGGCGGCTTCGGCTCGAAGATCTACATCTATCCGGAAGAGATCGTCTGTCTCTGGGCCTCCAGGCGTACCGGCGTGCCGGTGAAATGGACGAGCGACCGCACCGAAGCCTTCCTGACCGACGCCCATGGCCGCGACCATGTCTCGACCGTCAAGATGGCGTTCGATGCCGACCACCGCGTCACGGCGCTGAAGGTCGACACCATCGCCAATTTCGGCGCCTACATGTCGCTCTTCTCCTCGGCGGTGCCGACCTATCTCTATGCGACGCTGCTGTCCGGCCAGTACAATTTCCCGGCCATCCACGCCAATGTGCGGGCGGTCTATACCAACACCGTCGCGGTCGACGCCTATCGCGGCGCCGGACGGCCGGAAGCAACCTATCTTCTGGAACGCACCATGGAGACGGCGGCGCGCGAACTCGGCCTCTCGCCGGCAGAGCTTCGCCGCATCAACTTCATCCGCTCCTTCCCGCACCAGACGCCCGTCATCATGAACTATGACGCCGGCGACTACGAAGCCTCGCTGGAAGCCGCCATGGCGGCGGCCGACTGGAACGGCTTCGCCGCCCGCAAGGCGGAGGCCGCAGGCCGCGGCATGAAGCGCGGCATCGGCATGAGCTGCTACATCGAAGCCTGCGGCATCGCCCCCTCGGCCGCCGTCGGCTCGCTGGGTGCCGGCGTCGGCCTGTGGGAATCGGCGGAAGTGCGCGTCAATGCCGTCGGCACCATCGAGGTTCTGACCGGCTCGCACAGCCACGGCCAGGGCCACGAGACCACCTTCGCCCAGGTGGTGGCCGACAAGCTGGGCATCCCCCTGGACGATGTGGACATCCAGCACGGCGACACCGGCAAGGTGCTCTTCGGCATGGGCACCTACGGCAGCCGCTCGCTGGCGGTGGGCGGCACGGCCATCGTCAAGGCGGTGGACAAGGTGATTGCCAAGGGCAAGAAGATCGCCGCCCATCTGCTGGAGGCCAGCGAGGGCGATATCGAGTTCGAGGGCGGCGAGTTCAAGGTGGCGGGCACCGATAAGAAAGTGCCCTTCGCCTCGGTGGCGCTCACCGCCTATGTGCCGCACAACTACCCGCTGGACAAGCTGGAGCCCGGCCTCAACGAGAACGCCTTCTACGACCCCACCAATTTCACCTACCCCGCGGGCAGCTATGTCTGCGAGGTGGAGGTGGACCCGCTCACCGGCGTGGTGCGGGTGGACCGCTTCAGCGCGGTGGACGACTTCGGCAATGTGGTGAACCCCATGATCGTCGAAGGCCAGGTGCATGGTGGCCTGGCCCAGGGCATCGGCCAGGCCCTGCTGGAGCACGGCATCTATGACGAGCACAGCGGCCAGCTGCTCACCGGCAGCTATATGGACTACGCCATGCCGCGCGCCGACGATCTGCCCACTTTCAATGTGAAGACCGCCAAGGGCACGCCCTGCACCCACAACCCCCTGGGCGTGAAGGGCTGCGGCGAGGCCGGCGCCATCGGCTCGCCACCCGCGGTGATCAACGCCATCTGCGACGCCCTGGGCATCTCGGATGTGCCCATGCCGGCCACGCCGCACAACGTCTGGGCGGCGGCACGGCAAGCAGCCAATTGACGGGAGGACGCCATGTACGCAACCAACTATCACCGCGCATCCTCGCTGGCCGATGCCGTCAAGCTGCTCTCGTCCTCCGACGAGGCGAAATACGTCTCCGGCGGCATGACGCTGATCCCGACCATGAAGCAGCGGCTGGCCGCGCCCGCCGATCTCGTGGACCTGCGCCACGTCGCGGAACTGAAGGGCATCTCCGTCAGCGGCAACCGGGTGCGCATAGGCGCCGGCACGACGCATTACGAGGTCTCGACCTCGGCGGAGCTGAAGGCCGCCTGCCCGGCGATCTGCCACCTCGCCTCCCATATCGGCGACCCGCATGTGCGCCACATGGGAACGATCGGGGGCTCCATCGCCAACAACGACCCGGCCGCCGACTACCCCTCCGCCATGCTGGCGCTGGGAGCCACCATCGTCACAAACACGCGTGAGATTCCCGCCGACGCCTTCTTCACCGGCCTCTTCGAGACGGCGCTGGAGGAGGGCGAAATCGTCGTCGCCGTGACCTTCGATGCACCGGCCAAAGCCGCCTATGCCAAGTTCCCCAACCCGGCCTCGCGCTATGCCATGGCCGGCGTCTTCGTGGCGAAGGCAGGCGATGGCGGGGTGCGGGTGGCCGTCACGGGCGCCGGCTCCAACGGCGTCTTCCGCCATGCCGGGCTGGAAGCAGCACTTGCCGGCAACTGGTCGCCGGAGGCAACGTCCGGCGTCACTGTCGACGCCACGGACCTGCTCTCCGATCTGCATGGCAGCGCGGAATACCGGGCGAATCTGGTGAAGGTCATGGCCAAGCGCGCGGTGGCCGCCGCCTGACCCCTCGAAAAAGTTGAAACTGTTCGATTAAAAGGGCGGTTGAGGCCGTCCTTTTTTCGTGCAGACTTGACACGGATCAATAGGGGATGGCCTTGTGCGGGCTAATGTACCTTGGAATGGTTCAAAGGTGGCGCCGATTTGCCGCAGCACATGCCGTTGCAGCGAAACGACGCCTGATATAGCCGATTGAACGACCGCCAACTGACGATGACGTCCGGATTGTCCCGGACCGGAGACTCTGGATGGACTTCGAGACCTACTTCAAGAACGAGCTGGATGGCCTGCATCAGGAAGGCCGCTACCGCGTTTTCGCCGACCTGGAACGCCAGAAGGGCAACTTCCCGAAGGCGACCCGCCACACGGCGAACGGGGTCCAGGACGTCACGGTCTGGTGTTCGAACGATTATCTCGGCATGGGCCAGCATCCCGTCGTCACCGAGGCGATGAAGCGCGCCATCGACCAGTGTGGCGCCGGTGCCGGCGGCACCCGCAACATCTCCGGCACCAATCACCATCACGTCCTGCTCGAGCGCGAACTCGCCGACCTGCACGGCAAGGAATCCGCGCTGCTCTTCACCTCGGGTTACGTGTCCAACTGGGCCGCGCTCGGTACGCTCTGTTCGAGGATCCCCGGCATCATCTGTTTCTCCGACGCCGGGAACCACGCTTCGATGATCGAAGGCATTCGCCACTCCAAGTGCGAGCGCGTGATCTGGAAGCACAACGATCTCAGGGACCTCGAAGCCAAACTCGCCGCCGCCGATCCGAAGGCACCGAAGATGATCGCCTTTGAATCGGTCTACTCGATGGACGGCGACATCGCCCCCATCAAGGAAATCTGCGACCTCGCCGACAAGTACGGCGCGATGACCTATCTCGACGAAGTGCATGCCGTCGGCATGTACGGCCCGCGCGGCGGCGGTATCGCCGAGCGCGAAGGCCTGATGCACCGCCTCACCCTCATCGAAGGCACGCTCGGCAAGGCCTTCGGCGTCATGGGCGGCTACATCGCCGGCTCGACCGCGCTTTGCGACTTCGTGCGCTCCTTCGCCTCCGGCTTCATCTTCACCACCTCGCTGCCGCCGGCTATCGCCGCCGGCGCCTGCGCCGCGATCCGTCACCTGAAAGAAAGCCAGGTCGAGCGCTTCGCGCATCAGGAGCGCGTGCGCCGTCTCCGCTCGCTGCTCGACCGCAACGGCATTCCGCACATGCCGAACCCGAGCCACATCGTGCCGGTCATGGTGGGCGATGCCGCCAAGTGCAAATGGATCTCGGACCTGCTGCTCGACAATTTCGGCATCTACGTCCAGCCGATCAACTACCCGACGGTGCCCAAGAAGACCGAGCGCCTGCGCATCACGCCGACGCCGCTGCACACCGACGCCGATATCGACAATCTGGTCGGCGCGCTGCATTCGCTCTGGTCGCGCTGTGCACTGGCCCGCGCCGTGGCCTGATACGGCGAAACGGAACGATTATCCGACAAGCCCGGCGGCCACCCGCCGGGCTTCTTCGTCTACGGCGAACACATCGTCCATGGACGCGGCCGGCGGCAGATGCGTGAGCCGGTCCATGACCGCTTCGGCGATGTCGGCCATTTCAAGGAAGCCGATGCGCCCGGCGACGAAGGCGTGGAACGCCACCTCCTCCGCCGCATTCATCACCGCACCCTGCAGGCCGCCGCGCGTCAGCGCCGTGCGGGCGAGCCGCAGCGCCGGGAAACGCACCTCGTCGGGCGCCTCGAAATCGAGCCGCGAGAGTTTTGCAAAATCCAGCCGGGCGACATTGAGCGGCGAGCGCTCGGGATAGGTCAGCGCATAGCCGATGGCCGTGCGCATGTCCGGCGCACCGAGCTGCGCCAGTACCGAACCGTCGACATAGCCGACCATGGAATGGATGATCGACTGCGGGTGCACCACCACCTCGATCTGCTCCGGCCGCACGTCGAAGAGGTGCTTGGCCTCGATCATCTCCAGCGCCTTGTTGAACATGGAGGCGCTGCCGATGGAAATCTTCAGCCCCATAGACCAGTTGGGATGGGCCCGTGCGATATCCGCCGTCACGCCGGCCATCTGCTCGCGGCTCCAGGTGCGGAACGGCCCGCCGGACGCCGTCAGCACGATGCGCTCAACGGCATGGCGCTGGTCGTCCTCCAGCGCCTGGAAGATCGCGCTGTGCTCGCTGTCGACGGGGATCAGCCGCCCGCCGCCTTCGGCCACCGCCTGAACGAAAAGATCGCCGGCCGAGACAAGGCATTCCTTGTTGGCAAGCGCTATATCGGCGCCCTTCTTCGCGGCGGCCAGCGTCGGCGCAAGACCGGCCGTGCCGACGATTGCCGCCATCACCCAGTCCGCGTCACCGGACGCGGCCTCCAGCAGCGCGGCGCGTCCCGCTGCCGCTTCGATGCCGCTGCCGGCAAGCGCTTCCTTCAACGCACCGTAGCGGCTCTCGTCGGCCGTCACCGCCAGGCGCGCGCCGCAATCCTTCGCCTGCGCGGCGAGCAGATCGACATTGCCGTTGCCGGTCAGCGCCAGCACCTCGTAGCGCTCGCGCCCGCCGAGCTGGCGCACCACGTCGAGCGTGCTGGTGCCGATGGAGCCTGTCGAGCCGAGAATGGTGATACGGCGCTTTTGCCGAGCGTCGGGAGCCATGATGTTGTCCGCGGTTTTCTTGTTATCCGCCCAAGGCTCTACAGGCGAAAGACGCCTGCAACAAGTCGTCGAAATGCTGTAAAGCGGAGGCTGGGGGCCTCTTCTGGAACCCTTGGCTTGACCTTTTCGCCCGGACGGCCATAACGTCCCCGCAAAGCGGTCTTCCGCCCCGACGCGATTGGAGAAATCTGTGTACCGACGCCTGAGAGTATGGACCCTTGCCTGCCTCGCCCTTTGGGCGGCGGCTCCGGCCTATGCCGACGAGCCGGTCCCGGGTGGGCTGGGCGGCACATGGCTTGCCGAGGACATCGGCGGCAACGGCGTCATCGACGACCTGCAGACGACGCTGGAGATCAAGCCGGACGGCTCCTATGGCGGTAATGGCGGCTGCAACACCTATCGCGGCAAGCTGAAGGTGCAGAACGGCAACATCGCCTTCGCTCCGGCCGCCGCAACGCGCAAGATGTGCGCGCCCGCCATCATGGATCAGGAACAGAAGTTCTTCGACGCACTCGGCACGGTCACGTCCTGGAAGCTCGAAAACGGCATCTTGCACCTGACGGGCAAGGAGGGCGCGCCGGCGATCCGCCTCGCCGGCCTGAAGAACAACACCGATGTCGTCATCCGCCTGCCGGGACCCGAGCAGAGCGTGGTGCGCGAGACGCTGAACTACCAGTGCGACTCCGAGCAGCGCGTCGTCGTCGAATATATCAATGTCGGCGCCAATTCGCTGGCGGTCCTGCGCATCGGCGAAGAGACGGTCATCGCCGCCAATGTCATGGCGGCCTCCGGCGCCAAATATGCCGGCGGCAAGTATGAATGGTGGACCAAGGGCGAAGAGGCGACGCTTTACGACCTGATGAGGGGCGAGAATGCCCCCGGCGTCAACTGCCGCAAGACGGGCTGACGGAAGGGATCGAGGAGGGGAGACGCCAATGCCAACGTTCCAGGTCGGCCAGAAGGTCGTCTGCATCAACGACCGTTTCAAGAACGTCTCCATCGACCAGGGCATCCGCAAGGGCCAGATCTATACCGTGCGCTGGGCCGGCCACTACCGCCATTATGTCGACGGCGACTTCTACGGCATCAAGCTGATGGAACTCTACCGCGGCCAGGACGACGGACCGGAAGGCTACGGCGCCGTCGACATGCCCTTCCGCGCCAGCCGCTTCCGCCCTCTCGTCTCCGACCGCATCCGCTCCATGCTCGGCCTCAAGGCCCCGACGCCGAAGAAGGTCGTCACGAAGCAGCCGTCGATCGTGCCGTCCGTGCGCACCAAGCCGCGCGTCGTCACGCCGGAGCGCGAGACGGAAGACGTCTGATTTTCAGGAAATGGTGATCCCGCCGCGATTCGAACGCGGGACCCCCAGATTAGGAATCTGGTGCTCTATCCTGCTGAGCTACGGGACCACTGACTGCACCCATACAAAAGCCGCGGCGCGAAGCCAAGTGGTTTTCGGGTTTTGCCGTCGCGTTCCCAAGGGAACAGCCCGGCGGACGGGATCATGAGACATTCGGTTCATGGGATGGAGATGGCTCCATCCAAGAGAACCCAGAGGAGAATGTCTCATGCGCAAGATCGTGCTTTCCGCTGTCGTCGCAACCGTCGCAGCGCTTTCCTTCGCCGCTCCGTCCAAGGCTGGCGACTTTTCCATCGGTTTCGGCTTCGGCAATGGCTGGGGCCATGGCCATCACGGCTGGGGCCACAGCGCCAACGTGACCTTCTATGACGACGACTACGGCTACGACTGCTTCTGGAAGAAGAAGAAGTTCCACGACAAGTGGGGCAACGTGGTCATCAAGAAGGTCCGCATCTGCAACTGACCGTTTCGTACCCTCGATCCTCCCCGACTTGCCCGGCTGTTCGTCCCTGCAGCCGGGCTCTTTTTGTCAGGCGGCGAGGCGGCTTTCGGCCAGCTTCACCCAATAGGTCACCCCATGGGGAATGGCCTCGTCGTTGAAATCGTAGGCCGGGTGGTGCAGCCCCGCCGTATCGCCATTGCCGAGGAAGATGAAGGCGCCCGGCCGCGACTGCAGCATGTAGGAAAAATCCTCGCCGCCCATCATCGGATTGAGCGCGTCATCGACTGCCGTCGCGCCCGATATCCCACGCGCGACGGACACGGCATGGCCGGTCTCGTCCGCATGGTTGACCGTAACGGGATAGTTGCGGTGATAGGTCACCGTGATCTCGGCGCCATGGGCGCTGGCAAGACCGGCGCAGATCTGGCGGATGCGGGCCTCGGCCTCCTCGCGCATGTCGGGGCTCAGCGTGCGCACCGTACCGGCAAGCTTTGCTTCCTCGGGAATGACATTGTGGGCAAAGCCCGCATTGAACTTGGTGACGGACACGACGAGCGAGGCGATGGGGTCGGCAACGCGCGAGACGATGGTCTGCAGCGCCGTCACCACCTGCGCGCCGATGACGATTGGATCGATCGTCTTGTGCGGCAATGCCGCATGCCCGCCGCGTCCCCTGACGGTGATATTGAATTCGTCGGTCGCCGCCATGATCGGGCCGGGGCGCGTGCCGAAGGACCCGACCGGCAGGCCCGGCAGATTGTGCATGCCGTAGACCTCGGCAATGCCGAAGCGTTCCATCATGCCGTCCTTGACCATCTCGTTGCCGCCGCCGCCGCCCTCTTCGGCCGGCTGGAAGATGACGGCGACATTGCCTGAAAAATTGCGCGTTTCGGTGAGATACTTCGCCGCACCGAGCAGCATGGCCGTATGGCCGTCATGGCCGCAGGCGTGCATCTTGCCCTTGGTGATGGACGCCCAGGGCTTGCCGCTCGTCTCCTCGATCGGCAGCGCGTCCATGTCGGCGCGAAGGCCGATGGTGCGCCCCTCGCCCTTGCCGCGGATGAGCCCGACGACGCCCGTGCGGCCAATTCCCGTCACCACCTCGTCGACGCCGAACTCGCGCAGCTTCTCCGCCACGAAGGCCGCCGTCTTGTCCACGGCGAAAAGCAGCTCCGGTTCCCGGTGCAGCTGCCGGCGCCATCCGGCGATTTCGTCCTGCAGTTCGGCGGCGCGGTTGAGAATGGGCATGCAACACGTCCTGTCATTTCGGCCGTAAATTTGGCCATCGCTGTTCGATGGCTTTGCCATCACGGTGCCATATAGGTTAAATAGGGCGACGGTTCGAGACAACTCCCGATTTCGAGGACAGACCCTTGCAGATGAACGGACGAACGACGCGCCGGAGCGCATGGTTTTTGGGCTCCGCCCTGTTGCTCACAGCCAGCCTGACGGCCAATGGCGCTGCGGCCAACCCGCGCATGCTGGTGGACATCAACACGCTGCAGGTCATCGAGCACGAGGATGCATTCCAGCGCTGGTATCCCGCCTCCCTGACCAAGCTGATGACGGCGTATACGGTGTTTCGCGCCATCAAGGCCGGCGAACTGACGCTGGAAAGCCCGGTCATCATGACCAAGAACGCCGCCGCCGAACCGCCGAGCAAGATGTACTTCAAGCCCGGCCAGAAGATGACGCTCGACAGCGCGCTGAAGATCGTCCTCGTCAAGTCGGCCAACGACGTGGCCGTCGCCATCGCCGAATCGGTCGGGGGTTCCGAGCAGGGCTTCGTGAACCGCATGAATGCGGAAGCCGCCCGCATCGGCATGAGTTCCTCGCATTTCATCAATCCGCATGGCCTGCCCGGCAAGGGCCAGTACACGACGGCGCGCGACCTTGCCGTGCTCGCCGTGACGCTGAAGCGCGAGTTCCCGCAATATGCGCCCTATTTCGCGCTGGAAGGCTTCACCACCGGCAAGAAGCAGTATCCCAACTTCAACATGCTGATCGGCCGCTTCGACGGCGCGGACGGCATGAAGACGGGCTTCATCTGCGCCTCCGGCTTCAACCAGGTTTCTTCGGCCACCCGCAACGGCCGCAGCGTCGTTTCCGTCGTTCTCGGCTCAGACAGCCTTGGCGCGCGGGCGGACATTTCCGCCGGCATGCTGGAAAAGGGCCTGACCATGCGGGGCGGCACCGGCACGAAGCTCGGCCAGCTTCGCCCCTATGGCGAGACGCGCGACATCGTCGCCGACATCTCGGAAGACATCTGCTCGAAGCATGCCGCCAAGGTGCGCAGCGAGGGCCGCGACGAGGCCGGGCGTCAAAAGCTCGCGTCTCCCTATATCCATGAGCTGAACCGCCCGCTGAAGCTGGTCTATGCCGGCCTTCTCGGCGGCGATGCGGCCAAGACCGCCGGCGACGACAAGGTCGCGGCCGGCGACATGGGCGACATCGCCAACGTGCCGATCCCGATCCCGCGGCCCACATTCTGACAGGAAAAGCCATGACCCTCGCCGAGCGGCGCGTGCCGGTTTCCGTGCTGACCGGATTTCTGGGCGCGGGCAAGACGACCCTGCTCAACCGGCTCCTGAAGGATCCGACGCTGACGGACACGGCCGTCATCATCAACGAGTTCGGCGAGGTGGGCATCGACCATCTGCTGGTCGAGCAGTCCGGCGACGGCATCATAGAACTGTCCGACGGGTGCCTCTGCTGCACGATCCGCGGCGAGCTGGTCGATACGCTCGCCGACCTGATGGACCGCATGCAGTCCGGCAAGATCCAGCCGCTGAAGCGCGTGGTGATCGAGACGACCGGCCTTGCCGATCCCGCGCCCGTGCTGCAGGCGGTGATGGGCAATCCGGTGCTGGCCCATTCCTTCAGCCTGGATGGCGTCATCACCGTGGTCGATGCCGTCAACGGACTCTCGACGCTTGCCAACCACCCCGAAGCCGTCAAGCAGGTCGCTGTCGCCGATCGCGTGCTGATCAGCAAGGCCTCGCTCGCCAATGCCGCGGTCCTGGAGGCGGTAACGCGCGAGATCGCCGCGCTCAATCCGCGCGCCAGCGTTTCGGATGTCGATGCCCCCGGCCTTGCCGGTCCGGCTCTTCTCTCAAATGGCCTCTACGATCCCGGCAGCAAGATCGCCGACGTGCGCCGCTGGCTGCATGAGGAAGCGCACGATCACCACGATCATGGTCACGGGCACGATCATGGGCATAGGCATGGTCATGGGCATGATCACGGCCATCATGGCCACGCGCACGCCCATGACGTCACGCGCCACGACGCGACGATCCGCTCCTTCAGCATCGTGCATGACCGTCCCGTCGATCCGATGGCGCTGGATATGTTCATCGATCTCCTGCGCTCGGCGCATGGAGAGAAGCTGCTGCGCATGAAGGGCATCGTGCAGATGTCGAGCAATCCCGAGCGGCCGCTGGTGCTGCACGGCGTGCAGAGCGTCTTCCACCCGCCCGAGCGCCTTCCTGCCTGGCCGGATCCGCAGGATCGCCGCACGCGGCTGGTGCTCATCACCAAGGACCTGCCGGAGGCCTTCGTGCGCGACCTCTTCGACGCCTTCACCGGCACGCCGAAGATCGACCGCCCGGACCGCGCGGCCCTTGCCGACAATCCGCTCGCCGTACCGGGTTTCAAGTTCTAGAGTTTGTCAGGGAAAAGTGGGAACCGGTTTTCCCGAAAAGACAAACGAAAACAAAAGAATCTAGAGCATGTCTGGTTCAATCTGAACCTGACAAACTCTAGGGACTATCCGGCCGATGCGGCATCGCTTCAGCACCGGTTGGACCGACAAACCGGAATTGCCCTGGAGATCAGGCTTTCTTGCGGATCAGGAAGCGGTGTCCCGCCTCGACGCGCTCGCTCGCTTCGAGCGCGTGGCCGTCCTCATGGCAGAAATGGGGAATGTCGATGACCGCAAGGGGATCGGTGGTCTCGACCCAGAGGCTGGCGCCGGCCGCCATGGTGGAAAGGCGCTTGCGCGCCTTCATCACCGGCAACGGGCATTTCAGCCCGCGCAGGTCATACACCTCGGCTTCGGAAGAAGCGGTCGTCATTTCTGCCAGAACTTCCAGAACGGCTTTTTCTGGGTCTGCTCGACGAGCTGGCTATCCGGATTTGCTTCCGGCACAGGCAGGACGGTTCCGCCGTCCACCGGCTTCTCCATCGTCTGGGCGGAGGCCTCGGCGGTCGCCGCCTTCGCATCCTTGCGCGCCGGCTGGCCGGCATCGAGCGTTGCCTGCCCCGTGCCCTCTGTCACGCCTGCCGCCGGCTCTGCCTTGCGCGGTTCGGCGTCCTTGGACGCCCAGAGTTTCCAGAAAGGCTTCTTTTCCGGCGTCTCGACAACGGCGACGCCGGGGTTTTCTTCCGGCACCGGCAGGGCGCCTTCGCCGCGCGCCTGCTTCTCCGCCTTTTCGGCGGCGACGTCGGCGGCAAAATCCTGCGCTTCCTTGATCTTCTGCTGCTCGGCGTCGAGCTTGGCCTGTTCTTCCGCCTGCTTGGCGCGCTCGGCGGCCTCGACCTTGCGCTGTTCGGCCTCTTCGACCTTGCGCTTCTGCGCCTCGATCTCGCGTTCGGTCATCAGCTTGCCGGCGTCGAGCGAACTACCCGTTGGTGCATAGGCGAGTTCCCGACCCTTGCGCTGATCGGCGACGATGGCCTTGCGCTGGGCTTCCGACGGCTCCACCCAGACAGTGCCTTCATACTTGCTCATCGCCTTGGCATAGGCCACGGCATAGGTCTTGTTGTAGCTCGACAGTGCGACGTCCAGCGCCGCCGGCGTCGTCATCGCCGGGCAGGCACCGGCCGGCGTGAAGGGCTTGTCGGCCTGCTGGTTGAAGACATACTTCTTCTCGCAGACATTGACCTCGGGCGGACGCTTCGTCAGCTCGAAATGGTCGTAACCGACCTTCAGCATCTTCCAGAATTCGATATTCGGATTGTCGCGGTGGCGCGCCATGTTCTCCGCGGTCATGCGGAAGGGGAAGGCCTGGAGCTGGATCGTCTTCTGGCCGCCGTCGAAGGCATCGCGCGCAAAGGCGAAGATCTCCACCATCTGCTCGTCGGTCATCGAGTAGCAGCCCGACGACGAACAGGCGCCGTGGATCATCAGATGCGTGCCGCTTGCCTTGTTGGCGCGGTCATAATTGTTCGGGAAGCCCGTATTGATCGCCAGGTAATAGCTCGAATTCGGGTTCAGGTTGGCGCGCGCGAGCGGATAGAAGCCTTCCGGCGCCTGACGGTCGCCTTCCTTCGTCTTCGGGCCGAGCTTGCCGGACCAGGCGCAGATCTTGTAGTTGCGCACCAATTGGAAACGGTTCGTGCGGTCGGCCTTCCAAAGCTCCAGCCGGCCCTCTTCCTTGAAGATGCGCAGCATCATCGGCGAGGAGCGGTCGATGTTCATCGCCGCGAGCTTGCCGATGACGGAGGACGACAGCTGATAGCTTGTCTTGCTCGAGACCTTCTTCAGGTCGACATCGACCTTGTCGAAGGAGTCGAGCGTCTCGTTCGTGCAGCCGGCGGCTGCCACGGCGAGAAGCGATACGGCGGCAAGAACAGTCAGGCGCATTCCAGAAGTCCGTGAACAATCGTCAGATCGCGAGCCGTCGCGCCGGCGGGGCGGGACGCGCAGTCGTAACCGGCTTATACTTCATAAATTCTTAACCGGAAATTCTTTCGCGGGGTCGCCGGAAGACCGCACCTGTTCAGACACAAGGATTGTGGCCGAGATTGGGCATTGGCGGCGTCACGCGCCGCCAAAAGCCGCCTGTCAGAGCTGGCGACCGATATTGAGGTAGCGCTGGCGGCGCTCCTTGCGAAGCTGGTCGCCGGGTTTGGCGCCGAGATCCTTCAACGCCGCGGCGATGACGTCGCCCGCACGGCCGATCACGGCGGCCGGATCGCGGTGCGCACCACCGACCGGCTCCTGAATGATGCCGTCGATGATGCCGAAGGCCTTCAGGTCCTCTGCGGTGATCTTCATGTTGCTCGCCGCTTCCTTGGCGCGGGTGGAATCGCGCCAGAGGATCGAGGCGGCGCCTTCCGGCGAGATCACGCTGTAGATGGCATGTTCCAGCATGTAGACGCGGTCGCCCGTGGCGATCGCGATCGCGCCGCCCGAGCCGCCTTCGCCGAGCACGACCGAGACGATCGGCACGCGGATGTTGAGGCACATTTCCGTGGAACGGGCGATGGCTTCCGCCTGGCCACGCTCTTCCGCGCCGATGCCGGGATAGGCGCCGGCCGTGTCGATCAGCGTGATGACGGGCAGGCCGAAACGGTCGGCCATTTCCATGACGCGGATCGCCTTGCGGTAGCCTTCCGGCCGGGCGCTGCCGAAATTGTGCTTGAGGCGCGACTTGGTGTCGTTGCCCTTTTCCTGGCCGATGATGGCGACGGCCTCGCCGCGGAAGCGGCCGAGACCGGCCTGGATCGCCTCGTCCTCGGCGAACTTGCGATCGCCGGCAAGCGGGGTGAATTCCTCGAAGAGCTGGCTGGCGTAATCGACGAAATGCGGGCGCTGCGGATGGCGCGCGACCTGCGTCTTCTGCCAGGGTGTCAGCTTGGAATAGATGTCCGCCATCGCCTCGCGGGCGCGGATCTCCAGCCGGCCGACCTCATCCGTCGTGTCGACGCTCTCATCTTCTTCGGCGAGCTTGCGCAGCTCGTGGATCTTGCCTTCCAGATCCGAGATGGGCTTTTCGAAATCGAGGTAGTTGTGCATGAGATGCGTTTCCGATCGTTTGCTCAAACCACGCCAGACGGCCGTCAGCCAGGGAGGCCAGTCGCGGGCGAAGGGTCCTAATCCGGTTTTTTTGCCTGTTTGGCAAGAGGGTGATGGGTTTGAACGAGCTGATGCAGCCGTTCTTCCAGCACATGCGTATAGATTTGTGTCGTCGAAATGTCCTGATGGCCCAGCAGTTCCTGCACCGCGCGCAGGTCCGCCCCGTTCTGCAGGAGATGGCTGGCGAAAGCATGGCGAAGGACATGTGGCGAAAGCGTCGCGGCCCGGATCCCCGCCCGCCCGGCGAGTGCCTTCAGGTCGCGCGCAAAAACCTGGCGCGGCAGGTAACCTTCCTTGCTCTGCGCCGGAAAGAGGAAGGCCCCCGTCGCCGGATCCTCGCCGATCTCGGCCGCCAGCGCCTCGCCATAGGCCGTGAGCGCGGCAACGGCGGCGCGCGACAGCGGCACCATGCGCTCCTTGTTGCCTTTGCCTTTGACCACGAGGAACCTTCCGGTCTGCGCCAGCACACTCGCCGGCAGCGAAACGAGCTCGCTCACGCGCATGCCCGTCGCATAGAGCAACTCGACGAGCGCATGCATGCGCCGTTTGAGGAGGAGGTTGCCGCCGGGCTCGGCCGTCTCGGCCTCCGCCCGCGCGATGAGGCGCGTCACATCGTCGACGCTCAGCGTCTTGGGCAGGGCGCGACCCTTCTTCGGCGCATCGAGAATGCCGGTGGGATCGTCGCCACGCAGGCCCTCGCCATAGAGAAACTTGAAGAACTGCCGCAGCGCCGAGAGCCGCCGTGCCTGCGAGGAGGCGGCAAACCCCTGCCGGGCGAGATGACCGAGATAGGCGCGCAGGTCGTCCGGCGTCGCTTCAGTCAGGCGTATGCCGCGCTCGTTGAGAAAGGACTGCGCGTCTTCCAGATCCCGCTCGTAGGATTGCAACGTGTTCGTGGCCGCGCCGCGCTCGGCGCTCATCATTTCGAGAAAGGACTCGACCTTTAGGGCGGATGGATCCCTCATGGCTGCGGGTTCACCCGTTCGGAAGGAATGCGGATCGTCACCTCGCGCTCCGTCGGCTGCACGAAGGTCACCAGCGCCACCATCGTGCCGTAGATCGACCCGGCGATCACGGCGCAGAAGAACAGGAATCGGAACAGGGTGGGCATGGCGCTCTCCGGGACGATGCCCTTTATATCGCCTCGCCATCCATCGAGCGCAAGGGACGGACGGCGCGGCAGGCTTGACGCTTCCCGCGCTTTGTCGATACGGAAAGGGACGAAACCCCGGAAATGCGAATGATCGAGCCGACCGACCAGGCCCCTCCCGCCCCCACGCTCGCCGAACAGGCCCGAGCAGCGCTTGGCAAGCGCAACCTCGTGCTGATCGGCCTCATGGGTGCCGGCAAATCGGCGATCGGGCGCATGACCGCACAGGCGCTCGGCATTCCCTTCATCGATTCCGACCACGAGATCGAGCGCGTCTCGCGCATGTCCATCACCGACCTCTTCGCCGCCTATGGCGAGGCGGAGTTCCGGGCGCTCGAAACCCGTGTCATCAAGCGGCTGCTGCGCTCCGGCCCGCGCGTCGTCTCGACCGGCGGCGGGGCCTATATCAACGAGAACACGCGCAAGCACATCCGGCGCGGCGGGCTCACCGTCTGGCTGAACGCCGATCTCGACGTGCTCTGGGAGCGCGTCAACAAGCGCGACACCCGCCCGCTGCTGAAGACGGAAAACCCGCGCCAGACGCTCGAAAACCTCATGAATGCCCGTTACCCGATCTACGCGGAAGCCGATCTGACCGTAATGTCGCGCGACGTGAAAAAGGAAACCATGGTGGAGGAGGTGCTCGCCGCGATCACCGCCGCCGGCCCCAGAAACCCGACGAGATGACCATGACTGCCAGTGCCAATGCCCGCCGCACCGTGCGGGTCGACCTCGGCGACCGCTCCTACGACATCCTGATCGGCCCCGGCCTCATCGCTGCCGCCGGCCGCGAGATCGCCAGCCGCCTCAAGGGCCGCAAGATCGCCGTCATCACGGACGCGCATGTCGCCCCACTCTATCTCGACGGCTTCATGACCGCCTTGCAGGCGGAAGGCATCGACGCCGTCTCACTGGTGCTGCCGGCCGGCGAGAAGACCAAGAGCTTCGAGCACCTGATCCGCGCCTGCGACAGCGTGCTCGCCGCCCGCATCGAGCGCAACGACGCGGTGGTGGCGCTCGGCGGCGGCGTCATCGGCGACCTCACCGGATTTGCCGCCGGCATCGTGCGCCGCGGCTCGCGCTTCATCCAGGTGCCGACCTCGCTGCTGGCGCAGGTCGATTCCTCCGTCGGCGGCAAGACCGGCATCAATTCGGCCCACGGCAAGAACCTCATCGGCGTCTTCCACCAGCCCGACCTCGTGCTTGCCGACACGGACGTGCTCGACACGCTCTCTCCGCGCGAATTCCGCGCCGGCTATGCCGAAGTCGCCAAATACGGCCTTATCGACAAGCCGGACTTCTTCGCCTGGCTGGAGAAGAACTGGCGCGACGTCTTTGCCGGCGGCGACGCGCGCATCGAGGCCATCGCCACGAGTTGTCAGGCGAAAGCCGACGTCGTGGCTGCCGACGAGCGCGAGAACGGCCAGCGCGCCCTGCTCAATCTCGGCCACACCTTCGGCCATGCGCTGGAGGCGGCGACGCATTACGACAGCGCCCGCCTCGTCCACGGCGAGGGCGTCGCCATCGGCATGACGCTCGCCCATCAGTTCTCCACGCGCCTGAACCTTTGCAGCCCCGACGACGGCAAGCGCGTGGAGGCGCATCTGCGCGAGGTCGGCCTTCCGACGTCCATGGATCAGATTCCGGGCGGCCTGCCGCCGGCGGAGGTGCTGATGGACGCCATCGCGCAGGACAAGAAGGTCAAGGCCGGCAAACTGACCTTCATCCTGACACGCGGCGTCGGCCAGTCCTTCGTCGCCGACGACGTACCGCAATCCGAGGTCATCGCTTTCCTCAAGGAAAAGCTGCCGAAATGAACAGCGAAACGCCCGCCGCGCTCGCTCCGCACATCTGGACCTGGATATTTTTCGCGCTCGGCGTCGCCGTTCTCGCCCTCGCCTTCGGCTGGCGAGCGTCGATCGCCGCGCGGTGGCGCGCGCGCCGGGACATCCGCGAGGCGGAGGCGGAGCGGAGGCCGGGCCAGCCGCCGCGCGACGGCGCGGCCGCGAAACCCGAGCGGGACCGGATCGGCAACGGGCTCGACCTCGATGCCCTCGAAGTCTCCGACATCATGATCCACCGCACGACCATGCGGGCGCTCAATGCCGGCGATCCGCCGGAGGAAATCGTCAAGGCCGTGCTGGAAAGCCCCTATACGCGCATGCCGCTCTGGGCCGGCTCGGTCGACAACATCGTCGGCGTGGTCCATGCCAAGGATCTGCTGCGCGCCCTTGCCGAACCCGGCATCGAGCCGAAGAACCTCGATATCACCAAGGTGGCGCAGAAGCCGTGGTTCGTGCCTGATACGACGACCCTGAAGGAACAGCTTGCCGCCTTCCTGCGCCGCAAGGAACATTTCGCGACCGTGGTGGACGAATATGGCGAGGTGCAGGGTCTCGTGACGCTTCAGGACATCCTGAAGGAAATCGTCGGCGACATCTCCGACGAGAAGGCGGTCGACGTGCAGGGCGTGCGACAGGAAGCGGACGGTTCGCTCGTCGTCGATGGCAGCGTCTCGATCCGAGACCTCAACCGCGCGTTCAACTGGAGCCTGCCGGACGAGGAGGCGACGACCATTGCCGGCCTCGTCATCCACGAATCCAAATCGATCCCCGAGGAGCGTCAGGCCTTCACCTTCCACGGCAAGCGCTTCATTGTCATGAAGCGGGTGAAGAACCGCATCACAAAGCTGCGCATCCGCCCCGTGGAGCCGGAACAGCCGTCCGGCTGATCACCAGCGCGTCGGCTCGCCCGGCGCGGCCGCCTCGACGGCAAGGGCATGCAGCCCGGCATCGAATTCCGCCTTCACCAGATCGTTGATCGCCCGATGCCGCGCCACCCGGCTCATGCCGGCAAAGGCGGCCGAAACGATGCGCACGCGCAGATGCGTCTCGCCCTCCCCGTCATAACCCGGCTGATGGCCGGCATGCAGATGGCTCTCGTTGATGACCTCGAGGCGCTCGGGCGCAAAGGCGCTATCGAGCTTGCCGGCGATGGAGGATTTCATGGACATTGCGGACCCTTCAGCGATCGGGAAAGACCCGGCCGCGACGCAGGAAAATGGTCCCACAAAGCCAGCAACAATCCGCTTTGTCAATTCTTGTTGCGGGCCCTCCGCAACCCCATAATGTGCGCCATGAAACTCGATTCCAAATACTTCGACCGCATCCGCACGAAGCGGCGCGTGGAGCGTCCCGAACGCTCGGCGCCGACCTGTCAGTGGGATGGCTGCGAGGAAAATGCCGTGCATCGCGCGCCCGTCGGCCGCAATGCCGAAGGGCAGTATTTCATGTTCTGCTTCGAGCACGTCAAGGAATACAACAAGGGCTACAACTACTTCTCCGGCCTCTCCGACAACGAGATCGCCCGCTATCAGAAGGAAGCCATCACCGGCCACCGCCCGACCTGGACGATCGGCGTCAACAAGGCCGCCAAGAACGGCCCGACCCAGGGCAGCGCCCGCTCCGGCACGGCCGGGGCAAATCAGCGCATCCGCGATCCGTTCGGCTTCTTCGAGCAGGGCAAGGGACGCGGCCCGCGCATGGAGCCCCGCGCGCGAAAGCTGAAAACCCTCGAGGCAAAGGCCTTCGATACGCTCGGCCTGTCGGCCAATGCCACGACCGAGGACATCAAGACCGCCTACAAAACGCTTGTCAAAAAGCATCACCCGGATGCAAATGGCGGAGATAGAGGCTCGGAAGAGCGTTTTCGCGCGGTCATCCAAGCATATCAATTGTTAAAGCAGGCTGGCTTCTGCTAGAGCAGACGCCGGACAACAGGACATTTGGGCGGGCGCGCGGGTGGCGGCTGCCGCGGAGACGTGATGAGCAAGATGGATCTCGATATTTCCAACCTCCCCGATACCACGGTATCCGTTCGGGAGGTTTTCGGCATTGATACGGACCTTCGGGTCCCGGCCTATTCCAAGGCGGACGCCTATGTTCCGGATCTCGACCCGGACTACCTGTTCGACCGCGAAACGACGCTCGCCATCCTTGCAGGCTTCGCCCACAACCGCCGCGTCATGGTCTCCGGCTATCACGGCACCGGCAAGTCGACCCACATCGAACAGGTCGCCGCCCGCCTCAACTGGCCCTGCGTGCGTGTCAACCTCGACAGCCATGTCAGCCGTATCGACCTCGTCGGCAAGGACGCCATCGTCGTCAAGGACGGCCTGCAGGTCACCGAATTCAAGGACGGCATCCTGCCCTGGGCCTACCAGCACAATGTCGCGCTCGTCTTCGACGAATACGATGCCGGCCGGCCGGACGTGATGTTCGTCATTCAGCGCGTGCTGGAATCCTCCGGCCGCCTGACCCTGCTCGACCAGAGCCGCGTCATCCGCCCGCATCCCGCCTTCCGCCTGTTCGCCACCGCCAACACGGTCGGCCTCGGCGACACGACCGGCCTCTATCACGGCACGCAGCAGATCAACCAGGCCCAGATGGACCGCTGGTCGATCGTCACCACGCTGAACTACCTGCCGCACGACAACGAAGTGAACATCGTCGCCGCCAAGGTGAAGCGCCTCGCTTCCGGCAAGGACGGCCGCGAGACGATCTCGCGCATGGTGCGCGTGGCCGATCTCACCCGCGCCGCCTTCATCAACGGCGACCTTTCGACCGTGATGAGCCCGCGTACGGTCATCACCTGGGCGGAAAATGCGGAAATCTTCGGCGATGTCGCCTTTGCCTTCCGCGTGACCTTCCTCAACAAGTGCGACGAACTCGAGCGCACGCTGGTGGCCGAGCTTTACCAGCGCGCCTTCGGCGTGGAGCTGAAGGAAAGCGCCGCCAATATCGTCCTGGAAGCGACTGCCTGACGGCAAGGTGAAGCGCATGGCAGCTCGCGGAGACAATTCCAAGCCGAGGCCCGGCGGCGTGGTCGACATGGAACCGTTCCGCCGCGCGGTGACGGGCTGCGTGCGCGCGGTCTCAGGCGATGCGGAGGTGGAGGTTTCCTTCGCCAACGAGCGCCCCGGCATGACCGGCGAACGCATCCGCCTGCCGGAACTGTCCAAGCGTCCCTCGCCGGCCGAAGTCGCGATCACCCGCGGCCTCGGCGATTCGATGGCGCTTCGCAAGGCCTGCCACGACGCCCGCATCCACGCGACCATGTCGCCGCAGGGTGCGGACGCCCGTGCGATCTTCGACGCCGTCGAACAGGCGCGCGTCGAGGCGATCGGCTCCAACCGCATGCAAGGCATGGCGCAGAACCTCACCACCATGCTGACCGAGAAATACGCCAAGGCGAATTTCGGCGCGATCACCCGTCAGGCCGATGCACCGCTCGAAGAGGCCGTGGCGCTCATCGTGCGCGAGAAGCTGACCGGGCAGGCCCCGCCGGCGTCTGCGGGCCAGGTGCTCGATCTCTGGCGCGATTTCATCGAGGACAAGGCCGGCAGGGACATGGAGGGCCTTTCGGCCTCCATCAACGACCAGCAGGCCTTCTCGCGCGTCGTGCGCAACATGCTCGCCTCCATGAACGTCGCCGAGCAATACGGTGAGGACGAGACCGAGCCGGACGATTCGGAAACGCCCGAGGACGAGAACCAGCCGCGCAGCGACGAGCAGGAAGAAAACAACAGCCAGGAAGACGCCGGGGACGATTCCGCCCCCGCCGACGAGAACGAGACGTCCGACGAGCAGATGGACGAAGGCGAGATGGACGGCGCGGAAATCTCCGACGACGACCTCGTCGAAGACGACGGCGACGAGACGGAAAAGCCCGGCGAGGTCCGCCGCCCCAACCAGCCCTTCTCCGATTTCAACGAGAAGGTCGACTACGCCGTCTTCACGCAGGAATTCGACGAGACCATCACCGCGGAAGAACTGTGCGACGAGGCGGAACTGGACCGGCTGCGCGCCTTCCTCGACAAGCAGCTCGCCCACCTTCAGGGCGCCGTCGGCCGCCTGGCCAACCGCCTGCAGCGCCGCCTGATGGCGCAGCAGAACCGCGCCTGGGAGTTCGACCTCGAAGAGGGATATCTCGACAGCGCGCGCCTGCAGCGCATCATCATCGATCCGATGCAGCCGCTCTCCTTCAAGCGCGAGAAGGACACCACCTTCCGCGATACGGTGGTGACGCTGCTGATCGACAATTCCGGCTCCATGCGCGGCCGGCCGATCACCGTCGCCGCCACCTGCGCCGACATTCTCGCCCGCACGCTGGAGCGTTGCGGCGTGAAGGTGGAAATCCTCGGCTTCACCACCAAGGCGTGGAAGGGTGGCCAGTCGCGCGAGAAGTGGCTTGCCAGCGGCAAGCCGCAGTCCCCCGGCCGCCTCAACGACCTGCGCCATATCATCTACAAGGGCGCCGACGCCCCCTGGCGGCGTGCCCGGCGCAATCTCGGCCTGATGATGCGCGAAGGCCTCCTGAAGGAAAACATCGACGGCGAGGCGCTGATCTGGGCGCATGACCGCCTGCTCGCCCGCCCCGAACAGCGCCGCATCCTGATGATGATCTCGGACGGCGCGCCGGTCGACGACTCGACGCTTTCGGTGAACCCCGGCAACTATCTGGAACGGCACCTGCGCGCCGTCATCGAGCAGATCGAGACGCGCTCGCCGGTCGAGCTCCTGGCCATCGGCATCGGCCATGACGTGACGCGCTACTATCGCCGCGCCGTCACCATCGTCGATGCGGACGAACTGGCCGGCGCCATGACCGAGCAGCTTGCCTCGCTCTTCGCCGACGAATCCACCGCCCGCCGCCCCGCCGGCCGACGCCGTGCGGGCTGAACCGGCACCTCTGGCGCGAGGGCTTTGCGTCCTCGCGCTGTCCGCACTGCTTGCCCTGCCGCTCGTCCGACCGGCCATGGCCGAAATCGCCGACGTGCCGGTCACCAATCGCGCCTTCTCGCAATTCGTTCCGGGCTCCGACCAGCGCGATTTCGGCAAGCTCGAATTCCTCGGCGGTATCACCTATGCCTCCGGCAATGCCCTGCTCGGCGCCGTGTCCGCGATCCGTTTCCGCGAAGATCGGCAGAACTTCGTCGCCGTGCTCGACACCGGCCACTGGCTGACCGGCCGCATCGAGCGGGATACGGAAGGACGGTTGAGCGGCCTTGCGGACGTCAAGGTCCGCTCGATGTTCGACCGGGACGGACAAGACGAGAACATCAAGTTCAAGATGGATGCCGAGGGCCTTGCGCTGCGCCCGGGCGAAGCCCTCGTCAGCTTCGAGGTGTTCCACCGTATCGACGCCTATCCCGATCCGGGTTTCATGGAGGCGAAGCCGAAGCGGCGCCTGCCCTTCCCCTTCGATGCCGGTGAAATGCGCATGAACCGCGGCATGGAAACGCTGGCCATGTCGCCGGCAACGGGACCGCTCGGCGTGACGCCCGTGGCCGTGACGGAGCGCAGCCTCAACGCCGATGGCAATGTCTTCGCCGCAGTGCTGGAAGGGCCGCGCAAGGGCCTCTTCGCCGTCAAGCGCGCCGACCCGTGGGACATCACCGACGGCGCCTTCCTGCCCAACGGCGATCTCCTGCTGCTGGAGCGCCGCTATCGTCTGTCGGATGGCGTCGGCATGCGCATCCGCCGCATTGCCGGCGATACGATTCGCCCCGGCGCGACCGTCGACGGCGAAGTGCTGATCGACGCCGATCTCAGCCACCAGATCGACAACATGGAAGGTCTGGACGTGGTGGTGATGGGAGAAAACGACATCCGCATCATCGTCGTTTCCGACGACAACCATTCCATCCTTCAGCGCAATCTGATGCTGGAATTCCGTCTGAAATAAAGCCGCCCACCAGAGTGGACGGCTCTTTCGATCAGGCCAGCTTCTCGACATCCGGCATGGGCTTCAGCTTGCTCATCAGCGCGCCGTAGGGCAGCAGCATGACGATGCCGACCATCACCTTCACGCAGAAGTCGCCGAGCGCCCAGGAGATCCAGCGCGGCGCTTCCATGGTCAAGACGCCGAGCACCGGCGCCCATTCGATGGCGAAGGCATCGTGCGGACCGAAGACCGAGAAGGCGGGTGCGAAGGCGAAGGAGAAGAAGATCATCGTGTCGAGCACCGAGCCGATCAGCGATGCGATCAACGGCGCGCGCCACCAGCTCTGCCGGCGAAGCCGGTTGAACACCGAGATATCAAGCAGCTGGCCGGCAAGGAATGCCGAGCCGGAAGCGATGGCGATCCGTGGCGTGGACAATGCGAAGGAGATGACCACCGCCACGAGGAAACCGGCCGCGACGACGCGGCGCGCAACGCGCGGGCCGAACTGGCGGTTGGTAAGATCGGTGATGAGGAAGGCGACGGGATAGGTGAAGGCACCATAGGTGAGGAGATCGCCAAGGGCGATGCCGAACAGCTCGCCCGAAAGCGGATACTGCACCAGCACGTTGGAGGCGACGACCACGGCCGTCATCAGGAGGACATAGAAAAGGGTAACGCGGTTCGTCAGCATTTTTTTATCCTGGGTGATGCCACCAGTTGGAGTTCAACAATGTACGCACAGCATTGAGGCCTGCCCGGAACCCGGTCAAGCCTCAATGAAAATGCTTCAGCTTAGAGCCTGGAATCAGGCAGCTGCTGCGGTCTTCTTGGCGATCTGGCGACGCAGCAGACGGGCGCGCATCGACAGTTCGTTCTCTTCAGCCTTCAGGAGGAAGGCATCGAGGCCACCGCGGTGCTCGACGGAACGCAGAGCAGCAGCGGAAACGCGAAGACGGAAACGCTGGCCGAGGGCGTCGGAAATCAGCGTGACATTGCACAGGTTCGGAAGGAACTTGCGCTTCGTCTTGTTGTTTGCGTGGCTCACATTGTTGCCCGACTGGACGCCCTTGCCGGTCAATTCGCAACTACGGGACATGGTACACCTATTTTTCTTAAGTTCAGGACAATACGTTTCCGGTACCGAAACCGGCCGCAGTCCGTCTGGCCTTTTAGGAAAGTCGCGGTTCTATAGTCACACTCGTCGGCGGCGTCAAGCCAAACCTGCCGTTCAGCGGGAATTCAGTTGCCAAACATCATGATTTGCAGGCAATAGCAGGACAATCTCGAATTTTCCACGGCGTAGAATCGCCGCAATGGCAGGCTAGCGGAGCGTCTCCATGAGAGTCGTGAAGATGAACGGACGGGGTTTGATTGCCGGTGCTGTCGCATCGCTTGCGCTTGTCGCGAGCGCAAGCACGCTTTCGTCCGCCGAAATCCAGCACCGCACGGATTACAGCATCCGCCTTTCCGGCCTGCCGGTCGCAACCGCCAGCTTCCGCTCGGAATTCAACGGCAACCGCTACTCCATTTCCGGCAGCCTGCATTCAGCCGGCCTTGCGGACATCTTCGCCAGCACGCGCGGCACGACCAACGTTTCCGGCATCGTCAGCCGCGACAGGCTGCGCGCCACCTCCTATTCCGTGACCTATCGCAGCGGCAAGCGTGGCCGGGCTATCGACGTCACCTTCCGCAACGGCAATGTCGTGCATTCCAGCATGGTGCCGGCGCGCAAGAAGCCGGACAACTGGGTGCCGGTCTCCAATACCGACATGCGTTCGGTGCTCGACCCGATCTCCGGCCTCATCATTCCCGCCGGCAGCCGCGTCTGCCCCAAGACGCTGCCGATCTTCGACGGCGAGTCCCGCCTCGATCTCCGCCTGACCTCCAAGGGCACCAAGCCGTTCACGACCAAAGGCTTCCAGGGCGAGGCCGTCGTCTGCGGCATCCGCTTCGTTCCGAAATCCGGCTACAGGAAGGGTCGGGACGACGTGGAATATCTGCGCAGGCTGAAGACGATGGAAATCTGGTTTGCCAAGGCCGAAGGGGCGAATGTATATGCTCCGGTCTATGTGCAGATTCCGACCAAGCTCGGCCCTGTCACCGTCTCGGCCACGCGCTTCGGCGGTTGACGCGCCCCCGGTCGGCAGACCGGAGCGACGACCTTGAAGACGCGTGCGACCCTTATCGGCTTTACGGCGATCCTCATGTGGGCGCTGCTGGCGCTCTTCACCGCCGCCTCCGGCAAGATGCCGCCCTTCCAGCTCTCCGCCATCTGCTTCCTGGTCGGCAGCCTGCCCGGCATTGCCGTGCTGATCGCCCGGCCTGAGCGCGCGCGTCTTCTGAAGCAGCCGGCAAAGGTCTGGGTCACCGGCATTCTCGGCCTCTTCGGCTACCACTTCCTCTACTTCACGGCTTTGCGCAATGCGCCGGCCGTCGAGGCAAGCCTGATCGCCTATCTCTGGCCGCTGCTGATCGTCACCGGCTCGGCGCTGCTGCCGGGCGAGACGCTGAAATGGAACCACGTGGTCGGCACGCTGCTGGGCCTTGGCGGCACCGCCCTCATTGTCGGCCGCAATGGCGTCGCCTTCGACAGCGCCTATCTCATCGGCTACGGCGCGGCCTTCCTCTGCGCCTTCACCTGGGCCGGCTACTCGCTGGCGACGCGCAGTTTCGAGGCCGTCTCGACGGATGTGGTGACGGGCTTCTGCCTTGCCACGGCCATCCTGTCGCTTGTCTGCCACCTGATGCTGGAAACCACCGTCTGGCCGCAGACGAGCCTCGAATGGCTCGCCGTCGCCGGCCTCGGCCTGCTGCCGGTCGGCGCTGCCTTCTATGTCTGGGATTTCGGCGTGAAGAACGGCGACATCCAGATCCTCGGCGCGGCAAGCTATGCCGCGCCGCTGCTCTCGACGCTCGTGCTCATCCTCTCCGGCTTCGCCGAACCGTCCTGGAGCATCGCACTCGCCTGCCTGCTCGTCACGGGCGGCGCGGTGCTTGCCGCCAAGGACATGATCTTGCGCAAGCGTGCGCCTGTCGCAGCCTGACGCTCAGAACCGGTCCTTTCGCGCCCGGATTTCCGCAAAGACCTCGGCATCGCTCGCGCGTTCCATGCCGAGATGACGGCGGATGGCCGGATCGGCCGCGCGCAGGAACGGGTTGGTCGCCTTTTCCAGCCCGATGGTCGTCGGCGCGGTGAAGCCGCCCTTCGCCCGCACGTCCTCGATCCCCGCGACGCGGTCGAGAAGGGCTGCATTGTCGGGGTCCACCGTCCTTGCGAAGCGTGCATTGGACAGCGTGTATTCGTGGCCGAAATAGACGGTTGTCTCATTGGGCAGGGCAGCGAGCTTTTGCAGCGACTGCCACATCTGCGCGGGCGTCCCCTCGAAGAGCCGGCCGCAGCCGAGCGCAAAGAGCGTATCGGCGGCAAAGAGCAGCTTTTCCTCCGGCAGGTGGAAGCAGACATGCCCGAGCGTATGGCCCGGCGTCGAAATCACCTCGACCCGCCGTCCGGCGAAATCGAAGCTGTCGCCGCCGTCCACCTTGCGGTCGATGCCGGGGATGGATTCCCGCGCCGGCCCGGTGATATCGGCCCCGAACCGCGTCTTCAGCGCGAGGTTCGCCTCGATGTGATCGTGATGATGATGGGTGGTGAAGATATGGCTGAGCGTCCAGCCCCGGCGGGCAAGCGCATCGAGGATCGGCTTTTCCTCCGGTGCATCGATGCTGACCGTGAGACCCGTCACCGGGTCGTGCAGCAGCACCCCGAAATTGTCGCTGCGGCAGGCAAAGAGGTCGATTTCCAGCGGGCTCATGGGGCATCCTCGTCATGTCGGTCGGGCATTCGGGGGCAAATGTAAGGCAATCGGCCTTGAAGTCCACCGGGCCATCGCGCACATTCATGCCATGCATGCCGATATCGTCGACCTCCGCGAATTCTATCATTCCCCGCTCGGCCGCCTTGCCGACCAGTCCATTTCCATGGCGCTCGCTTCGCTCTGGGCGCGCCTGCCGGACGAGCGGCTTGTCGGGCTCGGCTATGCCGTGCCCTATCTCGACCGCTTCCGCACGGATACCGAGCGCACCTTTGCCTTCATGCCCGCGGGCCAGGGCGCGGTGAACTGGCCGCCGAGCGAACTCTCCTCCACGGCCCTGATCTTCGACGAGGAACTGCCCCTGCCCGACGCCTCGGTGGACCGGGTGCTGATGGTGCATTCGCTGGAATTCGCCGAAAATCCGCGCGAGACGATGAAGGAACTCTGGCGGGTTCTGGCGCCCGGCGGCCGGCTCGTCATCGTCGTGCCGAACCGGCGCGGCGTCTGGGCGCGCATGGAGCATACGCCCTTCGGCTCCGGCCGCCCCTATTCGCGCGGCCAGTTGACCGCGCTCCTGCGCGCGACGAACTTCACACCCGGCGCCAGCGCCGAGGCACTGTTCTTCCCGCCCTCCAAGCTGCGCAGCGTGCAGAAGCTGCGTGGTGCTTTCGAGCGGCTCGGGCGCACGCTCTGGCCGATGTTCTCCGGCGTCATCGTCGTCGAGGCCCAGAAACGGCTCTACCAGGGCCTGCCCGTCGCCGCGCGCGCCTCGCGCCGCGTCTTCGTGCCGGTGCTCGCCCCGCAGGGCGTGCCGACCACCCGCGACCGCGCCCGGCGCTGATCCTCTCGACAAATGCCGGGCCGCCCGCTAGAGCGGGACGAACGCAGGGGAACGGACATGACGGACGGACATTTCGACAAGATCGCGCTGATCGGCATCGGCCTCATCGGCTCCTCCATCGCCCGTGCCGTCAAGGCCAAGAGCCTTGCCAAGACCGTCACCATTTCCAGCCGCAGCCAGGAGACACTGGACCGCGCGCGGGAACTGGAACTTGGAACCGACTATGTCCGCGATGCCGGCAAGGCGGTGGAAGATGCCGACCTCGTCATCGTCTCGGTGCCCGTCGGCGCCTCGGGCAAGGTCGCGGAAGAGATCGCCCCGCACCTGAAACCCGGCGCCATCGTCACCGATGTCGGCTCCACCAAGGCCTCGGTCGTCGCGCAGATGCTGCCGCACATGCCGAAGACCGTGCATTTCATTCCCGGCCACCCGCTGGCCGGCACCGAGCATTCCGGCCCCGACGCCGGTTTCGCCGAACTCTTCGAGGGCCGCTGGTGCATTCTCACGCCCGTGCACGGCACCGACAAGGACGCCAAGCGCAAGCTCGCCGCCTTCTGGGAAGCGCTCGGCTCCAAGGTCGACGAGATGGACACGGAACACCACGACAAGGTGCTGGCCATCGTCTCACACCTGCCGCACATCATCGCCTACAACATCGTCGGCACGGCCGACGACCTGGAGACGGTGACGGAATCGGAAGTCATCAAATATTCCGCCTCCGGCTTCCGCGATTTCACCCGCCTTGCCGCCTCGGACCCGACCATGTGGCGCGACGTGTGCCTGCACAACAAGGACGCGATCCTCGAGATGCTGGCGCGCTTTTCGGAGGACCTTGCCTATCTCCAGCGCGCCATCCGCTGGGGCGACGGCGAAAAGCTCTTCGATCTCTTCACCCGCACCCGCGCCATCCGCCGCTCGATCATCCACGCCGGCCAGGATACGTCCGCGCCGAACTTCGGCCGCCCGGTCGACAAGAAGGACTGATCAGAAGGGCGGGATTTCCCCGATCGGGAAGAGGCCGAGATAGACCGTGCCCTGCTGTACGGTGAGCTTCACGACCGCTCGCTCCTTGCCACCCGACAGGCCCTTGATCGCACCAGCGACCTTCTGCACCGTTTCCGCCGCGTCCGGGAACACCTCGGAAATACGGTCCCGCCACGCGGTGATGCCGTCGATGGTGAGGTCGAGCGCGCCCGAGACGTAGCCGTCCTCGCCCACCCGCACCGGACCGGAAAGGCGCATCGTCCTGCCCTCGCCGAGATCGACCGACAGGCTGCGCAGTTCCGCACTCGTGCCGAGCGGCAGGGTCGGCGGCGGGCCTTCGCTGGAAAGCCAGCGGGCGGCGTCGGCAATCGTCAGGTCGGCTGCGACATTGACCGGCGGCAGCACCTTGCCGCCGACATCGAGCGCAAGCGCATCGAGCGACGCCGCCACGTCGAGCGCCTCGCCGGACCGGCGGATGTGTTTTTCGCCATGGGTGGCGGCGATGCCGATGGCAAGCGCCTGCGAGGGCACGTTGAGCTTGCCCTTCAGCCCGTCATAGGCGACAGACGCGCGGTCGAGCCCGTCCGTCCAGGCGACGGCGCTGGCGCGCAGCAGGTCCCAGTCCACGTCGAAGACGAGATCCGGCGTCACGCGCAGCTGCGCCGGCCCGTCGAGCTCGATGACGGCATGACCGGGACGATAGACCTGCGCGGCCGAGCGTAGCGCGCCGAAGGTCGCCGAAAGGCCGGAGGGACGGTCATCGATGGCCAGGGAATCGCAGAAGACGCCGATGCGGAACGGGAAGCCGCGCACATCGAGATTGCCGCAGGAGGCCGAATGCAGGCCCTGGCCGGAGGCTGCCAGTTCCTGCGTCAGCCGGTCCTTGAGCCAGCTTGCCGCATAGAACCACCCGCCCGTGTAAAGCGCGATGGCGAGAACCACGGCGACGGCGAGCCGGACGTATTTACGCGAAACCCCGGAAGCGCCGGTCTGGCTTGAGGATGCCATAGTGTTCTCCAATGGTGGCGGGCAGATAGGCCCGCAGACGCAATTCCGCTTTTCACCGAATCGCAAAAACGCTTTATCTGTTTGCCTTTATGCAAGTCCGGCCGCAAAACCGCTTCGCGCTTCTGCTGGAACGGACTTGCGACAAAGCCGGCAATTGCGGCGGCTTTTGGGGAGATGGGCCCGGTGACGGTGGATATGAACGAATTCTGGGTCTTTGGCTACGGATCGCTGATGTGGAATCCGGGCTTCGAGTTCGAGGAGCGGCAGCCCGCCCGGCTTTTCGGCTTCCGCCGTTCGCTCTGCGTGCGCTCCTGGGTTCATCGCGGCACCGAGGAGAAGCCGGGTCTCGTGCTGGGCCTCGACCGCGGCGGCTCCTGCCGCGGCGTCGCCTTCCGTATCGCACCGGGAAATCGGGGCGCGGTGGTCGATTATCTGCGCGAGCGCGAGCTGGTGACCCATGTCTACAAGGAACGCAGCCTGCCCGCCACGCTCGGCAATGGCGGCCGCGTCACGGCCCTCGCCTACATCATCGACCGCGCCCACCACCAATATGCCGGTGCGCTTTCGGTCGACGAGGCCGCCGTGACGGTCAGCTCCGCCGTCGGCAAGTCCGGCCATAATATGGACTATGTGCGCAACACGCTGACGCATCTGCGCGAAATGGGCATCCGCGACCATTGGCTGGAGGATGTGGGGCGCAGGGCGGAAAGCCTCCACGCCCAGACCCCGGTCTGATCAGGCGGCACGGCCTTTCAATTCGGCCAGTCGCTGGCGCGCCGTCGGCGGCAGCTCGAGATGCGGATTGGCCTCCACCGTTTCGACCAGCAGCTTGTCGCTCGCCGTTTCCATCACATCGATGAGGTGGGCGAGGAAGGCATCGGGCTCCATGCCGGGCGCAATCGCCGGCAGGATGCGCACCTTGAAATGGCCGGGCTGGCGGATGAACTTGCGCCGCGGCCAGAACAGCCCCGGATGCATGACGACAGGCACGACCGGCGCGGATAGATCGCGGTAAAGACGGGCGATGCCGTATTTGTATTCCGGCGGCGCGCCCGGCGGGCGGCGCGTGCCTTCGGGATAGATGATGAGCTGGCGGCCGGTATCCATCTCCGCCCTGGTGCGCTGCATGACGGCGGCCATGACCTTGCCGCGCGCACTGCGGTTGACCGGCACCATGCGCTGCTTCTTGATGTACCAGCCGAAGAGCGGAATCCAGGTCAGCTCGCGCTTGAGAATGTAAAGCGGATCGTCCAGCCAGGGCAGCAGCGCATAGGCATCCCAGAAGGACTGGTGCTTCGGCGCGAAGATGTAGCCGCCCTTGGGAATGTTCTCCAGCCCCTCGATCTCGAAGGTCGCGCCGACGATCTTCTCGAAGAGCCAATGGTTGCTGCGCGCCCAGTTCTTGGGGATCGCATAGGCCTTCTTGCGTGGCAGCAGGAAGTAAACCGGCGTGAACACGATCATCTGCGCGATGAGGTTCAGGTAGAAGACGGCATTGAAGAGAATGGAGCGGAGAACGATCATCGGGCAGCCTGTCAGCGGAACGTTCTTTCGCCCTACACGATATTGTCGCGCTGCGAAACTCCTCAGCCGCCGCTCATGTCGCCGCGAAGGCCGGACCAGGTGCGCGCGCCGGCGAAAGCGCGCAGGCGCGCGAGGCAATATTTGAGATATTCCGACAGCATGGCCTTCATGACATCGGGCTGGTGCAGCCAGTTGCCGTTCCTCAGGTCCGAATTGACGACCGGGTAGGCGATGAAGTCGGTTTGGGGATCGCTGACCTTCAGCTCCAGCAGGCTGCGCGGCATATGATAGTTGTTGGTGACGACGAGCACACGGCGGAACTGGTGGTCGCTGATCCAGCGCGCCGTTTCGTTGGCGTTGCCGATCGTATCGACGGCCTCGTAGCCCATGTCGACGCAGCACTCGAAGAGCGCGGAGGAGCTTTGCGTGAGCTTGCGGATCTGGTTGCCGCTGGTCGTGGGGTTGACGCCCGAGATCAACAGCCGCCCGCCGGCCCCCTTCTTGAGGAGGCCTATGGCGCGGTCGATGCGCTGGTAACCACCGGTCAGGACGACGATGGCGTCGGCCTTCGGATCGCGCGGCGCCTCCATCTGCGCCACCGTCTCGGCGAATTGCAGGAAGCCGACGACGCCGGCAAAGGCGGCGATGAGGATGAGCGCCAGGAGAACGCGCACGAAGCGCCGGACGGGCCGCATGCGGCGCCATCGCCCTTCGCGCTGCCGGCTGCCCTCCGGCAGCGCCGCTTTCGCCCGTTCCATCGCGCTCATGATTCCGTCCTTAGAACCCGATTGCGGCAACGGATAGTCCGTTTTACGGCAATGGCCCACCCCGCCCGCGTCATGGGTCCGGCAGCTGGTCGGTGCGCGAGGGATCGGAGCGGATGAGGTCGATTTCATGGATCGTCCGCATCACGGTGAAACGCGCCGTCAGCGTCGTCAAAAGCGCGATGACGACGATGGTGGCGGCAATGCCGAGATAGCCCGTCAGCCCCATGGAAAAGGTGCCGAAAAGGGCCGTCGCCTGGTCGCTCTGCGGCGTCGCGATGGCACGGCCCTGCCAGAAGCCAGCAATGGCGAAGAACAGCGCCGCCAGGAACCCGCCGGCAAAGGAGCCCTTCAGGCTGATCAGCAGAAAATGCTTCTGGAACTCGGAGGCAACGAAGCTCGCCTCGGCGCCGACGAAATGCAGCACCTCGACGATGTGCCTGTTGCCGGAAAGCGCGCCGCGCGTCGCGAAGACCACCGTCAGCACCATCGCGGAAAAGACGAGCACCAGCACGCCCGTGCCGATGAAGGCGGTGGTGCGGGCCATGGCGACGAGCCGGTCGACCCAGGTACGATGGTCGTCGAGGAAAGCCTGCGGGATCTTCTCCGCCAGCGCCGCGCGCATGGCGGTAAAGTCCGGTGGGCTCTGCTCGTCGATGGTGACGATGACGAGACGCGGCACCGGCAGTTCGTCGATGTTCAGCCCCTCGCCGAGCCAGGGTTCGAGGAGGCGCGCCGTCGCCGTCTTGTCGACGATGGTGCCGTCGCGCGTGCCGGCGAAGGTGAGCGCGAGATCGCGCGCATCCGTCAGCGCCTTCTCCATGTCGAGATCGTCGTCCGGCTTGATCTGGATGGTGATCTCGCGGGAGATCTGGCTCTGCCAGCTCGCTGCCGTCGCCCGCACCATGCTGACGGCGCCGAAGGTAAGGCAGGCGAGAAACGCCATGATGGCGATGACGAACATCAGCGCGCGGCCGGAGACATTCGCCTGCGGCACGATGGGCGCCGTCGGGCGCACGCGCATTTCCGGCCGGCGGGCGGCCGCGGCATTTTCGCCGGTATCACGGGGCGCGTCAGTCATAGATGTCGAGCCGCCCCTGCGAGAGGATCATGCGCCGCGCCTCCACCTGGTCCATCAGCGACAGGTCGTGCGTGGCGATCACCACGGCGGTGCCGAGCCGGTTGAGCTCCAGGAACAGGCTGAGCAGCCGGCGCGCCATCGGCGGATCGACATTGCCCGTCGGCTCGTCCGCCAGAAGCAGTTCCGGCCGGTCGATGAGGGCGCGGGCGATGGCCGCACGCTGCTTCTCCCCGCCCGACAGCACCGGCGGCAACACATTGATGCGCTCGCCGAGGCCGACCCATTTCAGGAGTTCAAGCACGTCGGCGCGATAGCTCGATTCCTCCTTGCCGCGCACGCGCAGCGGCAGGGCGACATTCTCATAGGTCGTCAGATGGTCGAGCAGGCGGAAATCCTGGAAGACGATGCCGATGCGCCGACGCAGCATGGGCAGTTCATCGCGCGGGATCGTCGAGATTTCCCGGTCGAAGGTGCGGATGATGCCGCGCGTCGGCTGGAGCGACAGGAACAGGAGGCGCAGCAGCGTCGTCTTGCCGGCGCCGGACGGCCCCGTCAGGAACTGGAAGGATCGGCGCGGAATATCGAAGGTGAGATCACGGAGGATCTCCGGCCCCATCCCGTAGCGCAGTCCGACATTCTCGAAGTGAATCAATGGTCAATCCGGTTCTAGAGACGGGCACCCGAGGGCACCGCGGCTGACGTCGCATAGGAAAGCGGCTCTTTCACGGTCGGGTTTCCGAAGCATTAACCAGTATGGTTTACGTTTCGTAAGGATTTCATTCAATGCCCGACTTTTCGCCGATGATTTTGCGCGAAAGTCGGCAAGCGAGGAGTTCGCGATGAACGCCTTCAAAGCGAAACAGCAGGCGAAAGGCAGCATCGACCTTCTGCCGCCGGAGCCGAAGGCCCCGGCACAGAAACACGCCCGCCCCTTCCCGGCCCGTCTCGAAACGGTCGACGCCGATTTCGTGGTGATTCGCAGCGGCACGGCCCGCACCTCCAACGACAACCGTCGCCCTGCCGGCTCCGCCAGGGCGCGGCCTCTTTCGCAGCATCCGCTGTTCCGCCTCGCGGCTGCCTGCGCCCGGCTCTTCGAACGCGGTCTGCAATGCCTTCCCGGCCGAGCCTTCGCCGGTCTCGTCGCGGGCGCGTTCCTCTTCGTCTTCGCCTATGCCGGCGGTCTTTCGGCGCTGCGGGAGGCTTTTGCCGCCGACACTTCACGCGATGTGCTGCAGGTATCGGATGTCACCGCCGCGCTCAGCGACCGCAACGGCATGAAGGTGCTCTCCGTCTACGGCAAGGTCGACAACAGGGGCGGCGATACCCAAGCGCTGCCCCCGCTGGAAATCCGTGTCGAAGGCACGGGCGCCATGTTCCAACGCCGTGTCGCGCTCGATGCCGTGACGCTCGCCCCCGGCGGCAGCGAACACTTCGCCCTGCACATCCCCCATGGCGGCGGAAAAGTGCCGAAAGTCTCGGTTTCCTTTGTCCGCGAGGGTGCGCGCGCCAACTGACTGTGCTAATCGGCTGCTTTGTTCCTCGCCATCAGGGAGCCGCCTCGCGATGCAGATTGTCCGCGGAAAGAAGATCGAAACGCTCTACGATGCCGGGCAGATCGCCCAGCGCAACGAGGAGCTGGCGGCCCAGATCGCGGCCGGCCCGACGCAGGACCTGCTCGTCATCGCCGTTCTCAAGGGCTCCTTCATCTTCGCCGCCGACCTGACGCGCGCCCTGCACGCGGCGGGCCTTGCGCCGGAAGTCGAGTTCATCACCCTGTCGAGCTATGGCGCCGGCACGGTCTCGCAGGGCGTCAAGGTCATCAAGGACATCGATAGCGACGTGCATGGCCGCGACATCCTGCTGATCGACGACATCCTCGAATCCGGCCGTACCCTCAGCTATGCCAAGGAGCTGATGTATGCGCGCGGCGCGCGCAACGTCACCATCGCCGTGCTGCTCGACAAGCGAGAGAAGCGCAAGACGGACCTTGAGGCAGATTATGTCGGCTTCGAATGCCCGGACCATTTCGTCGTCGGCTACGGCATGGACGTCGCCTACGCCTTCCGCGAGCTGCCCTTTGTCGGCGTCGTCACAGGCGACGCGGAATAGGCATATCGGGTTCCCCTCCAAATTCCCCCATCGGCCGTTTACGGATCGACAAGGAAAGTCTGGTCTTTTCAAGGGCGGACAACCGGATAGGGATACCCCATGGCGAAGATTCTGATCACCGAGGACGAGGATTCGCTCCGCATCTTCGTCGCACGCGCCCTCAGGCTGGATGGCCATGAAACCGTCGAAGCGCCAGATGGCGCCGCCGGGCTCGATGCCCTGACGGACGGCGGCTTCGATCTGCTGCTCTCCGATATCCGCATGCCGGTCATGGATGGCATCGAGCTTGCCCACAAGGCCGCCGCCGCCCATCCCGCGCTGAAAATCCTGCTGATGACCGGCTATGCCGACCAGCGCGAGCGGGCCGACGACCTTGCCTCGAAGATCGTCGACGTCGTCAGCAAGCCCTTCAGCCTGCCGGATATCCGCCGCGCCGTCGCGCAGGCGCTCGCCGCCTGATCAACGAATCCCGAGCAGCCGTTCGAGATAATCCCGCTCCAGCCCCGGTGCGGCGCCCGTGCCGAGCCGGCGCCTGATCTCGTCGAGAATTTCCCGCGCCCGCTGGATGTCGATCTCTTCCGGGATCTTCGTCGGCCCGCCAAAATCCGGTCCCTGGCCGTTGACGGTGCGCTCGCGGCCGAGCGGATCGCGCCCGTTGCGGCCCGCCTGCGGCATGCCTTCGCCCGGTCCCTGGCCCTGGCCCATCGCCTGCATCTGGCTCATCATGTTCTGCGCGCCCTGACGCAGCGCCTCCAGCGCGCGGCCCTGGCTGCCGACGGCCGATTCGCCCTGCCCCTCGCCGAGGGCCTCGGAAGCGCCCTTCATCTCGCGGCCGGCCTGGCCAAACCCTTCACCGGGCTCGAGGCCCATGCCCTTCAGCGCCTCCTGCAACTCGCCGAGCTGCTTGCCGATGCCGTCCTGCTTCTCCTGCAGCTTCTTCAGCGCGTCGCGGAGCTGATCGGCGGTCATCTGATCGGTCTGCTGCTGGCCGGCGCCGTCGTCGCCCGGCTGCGGCTCGCCCTCTTCGCCCGGCATGGGATCGCCGCGCTGCTGGCGGTCGCGCAGCGCCTGGTCGAGCTTGAACGTCTCTTCCATCAGCTTCTGCTGCTGCTGCACCAGCGCGCCGAGCTTGTCCATCTGCTGGCGCATGGCGTCGTTCTGCTGGCCTTGTCCTTGCTGCGGACGGCCGGCCTGCAGGTTGTTCATCATGCGCTGGAGATCGGACAGCATCTGCTGCGCCTGATCCCGTGCGCCGGACCGCGCCAGGTTCTCGATCTGGTCCATCATGCGCTGCAAGTCCTGCTGACGCAGGATCTGGCCCTGCTGCTGGGCATTCTGCTGCATCTGGCCGTTCTTGGCAGCCTGCCGGGCGAGCTCCTCCATATAGGCCTGCATCGCGTCCCGCAGTTCCTTCATCAGCTTGGCGATCTCCTCATCGGAGGCATTGCGTTCCAGCGCCTCGGACAGCGCCTTCTGCGCGTCGCGCAGGCGGCGATCGGCAAGCGACAGGTTGCCGTCCTCGATGCCAAGCGCGATCTCCCAGAGGTAATCCGCCGTCTCGCGCATCTGGTCCTCCGTGCGGGAGAGCTTCATGCGCGCATTGGCCGACTGCAGCAGCAGGAAATGCGTGAGATTGGGGATCGTCTCCTCCGGCCGGATCGTCAGCGCCTCGTTGAGCGCGATGGCATAGGGCAACTGGTTCGCGTCGAGCGCGAAAACCTGCCGCTGCTCGGCGACGGCACCGGCCAGCGGCTCGAAGAAGGCGCGCGCCGGCAGCACCATTTCCACGGGCTGGCTGCGCCCTTCCTGTCCCGCCGCATCCGTCGCGACGAGCGTGATCTTCACGCGCTTGCCGGAGAGCGGATGTTCGGACAGGTTACGGCTCGTCGTGCCCTTGGCCTCGCGCGCGGCGCGGCGCGGCAGGTCGAGCCTGTATTCCGGCAGCGGATAGAGCGGGCGGGCGTCCTTCGGCGTATCGACAGGCACGATCTCGGCATGGGCTTCCTGAAGCCCGTAGTCGTCCTTGGCGAGGAACGAAATCTCCAGTGCGGATGCGACCGTCGGCTTCGGAATGCCGTCGAAGGCGATTTCCGGTACGCGATCGGGAATGACGGAGAAGGTCCAGCTACGGCCATCGACCGTCAGAGTACCGTCCTTCAAAATCCTGTAGCGCATGGTCTTGGCGCCGGTGACGGCCGTTGCAGGGACTTTCGCCGCGCTTTTCGCCGCATCCGCCTTCTCGTCCTTCGGCTTTTCCTCCTCGGGACGGATGGCGACGGCCACGCTTTCGCCGGCCGCCTGATAGCTGACCTTTTCGTCGCCGCTGCCGCCGGTCACGCGCACCGTGAGTTCGCTGAACTGCGGAATGCGGATCTCGCCCTTCGTCGCGTCGGCGGGCGCGCCCTGCCCGCTGCCGGTGAGGAAGACGGGTGCGCGCGCCGTATGCGCGGGCGGCGTCACCCAGGCATCGATGCGCACATCCGCCGCCGCCTCGGTCGGCGTCCGCAGGGAGACGACATCGGCCAGCATGCCGGCGCGGTTGGAATAGGAGAAGGCAAAGGCGATGGCGAGGAGCAGCACCGGGACGGCGCGCAAAGCGTGACGGTCATGCCGGGCGATATCGGGTTCGGGCGCACCGGTTCTCAAGGCCCCGATCTGGCGCGCCATGCGGGCCTGGTGTTCGCGCCAGAGCGCTTCGGCAAAGGCATCGCCCGCCGCCGGTCGGTCGTCCTGCACGCGGATCGCCTGATGGGCGAGCGCATTGCGCGCCTCCAGCATGCGGTCCGCGCTGTCGAGCGAGGGCCACGCCATGCCGCGCAGGCGCAGGAGAAGACCGATGAGACCGAGGGCGAAGGTGGCCAGCGTCGCGATATGCAGCCAGGCCGGCACATGGCGGAAATAGCCGAACCAGGTGAGCGCCAGGAACCCCGCCACCAGGAGAAGAATCGGCAGCAGGCGCGGCGCCAGAGCCTCAAGGAAAAGGACGATCCGTGCGACGAGGCGCTTGCCCGCAAGCCGGCGCGCCAGCGAATTGCCGGGCACGTCCCCCTTGCGCTGCGTTTCAATCGCCATGGTTCATCGCTCTTCGCCGCTCGTTGCCTTGCCCGGAAGATAACATGCTTTGTGGCGAAGACGAGGGCACGCGCAAAATCGTGAACGGGTCAGGCGAGCCAGTCCGGCATGGAATCGAGCCCGATCAGGTCGTCGTAGGAGAGCCTGGGGCGGATGACATGGAACTGCGACCCGTTGACCAGCACCTCCGGAATCAGCAGGCGGCTGTTATAGGTGCCTGCCTGCACCGCGCCATAGGCGCCGGCCGAACCGACGGCGATGAGGTCACCGGGCTTCGGCTGCGCCATCTCGCGGTCCTGCGCCAGATAGTCGCCCGTCTCGCAGACCGGGCCAACGACATCGGCGCGGATGCGCGGCGCATTGGCGGCGGAAATGACGACCGGCTGGATTTCGTGCCAGGCCTCGTAGAGCGTCGGGCGAATGAGGTCGTTCATCGCCGCATCGACGATGACGAAGGTCTTCTCGCCGCCATCCTTCACATAGATGACTTCGGTCACGAGGATGCCGGCATTGCCGACGATCAGGCGGCCGGGCTCCGTGACGATCTTGCAGTTCAGCCCCTTGAGCTGGTTCTTGACGATCTCCGCATAGGCATCCGGCAACGGCGGCGGCGCGTTGTCCGTCTTGTAGGGAATGCCGAGGCCGCCGCCGACATCGACATGGTCGACGACATGGCCGTCGGCGCGCAGCGTCTCGACGAGCTCGCGCAGCAGCCGGAAGGCATCGTCGAAGGGCTGCAGCTCGGTGATCTGGCTACCGATATGCATGTCGATGCCGGTCACCTTGATGCCCGGAAGGCTGGCCGCGCGGGCATAGACGGCGCGGGCGCGCTCCCAGGAGATGCCGAACTTGTTTTCCTTCTTGCCCGTCGAGATCTTCGCATGGGTGCGGGCATCGACGTCAGGATTGATGCGGAAGGAAACGTGCGCCACCTTGCCGGCTTTCACGGCGCGGGCGTTCAGCACTTCCAGCTCCGGCTCGGATTCGACGTTGAAGCAGTAGATGCCGGCTTCGAGCGCCAGGTCCATCTCGCGCGGCGTCTTGCCGACACCCGAGAACATGATGCGCGAGGCGGGAACGCCGGCGGCGAGCGCCCGGCGCAGTTCGCCTTCGGAGACCACGTCGATGCCCGCGCCGAGCCGGGCGAGCGTGCGCAGCACCGCCTGGTTGGAATTCGCCTTCATGGCGTAGCACACCAGCGCATCCACACCGTCGAAGGCCTTGGAGAACACCTTGTAGTGCCGTTCCAGCGTTGCCGTCGAATAGACGTAGAAGGGGGTGCCGACCGCCTTGGCGATTTCCGGAACCGGCACATCCTCCGCATGGAGGACGCCGTCACGATGCTCGAAATGGTTCACGCGTGTTGTCCGTCAGAGAAGGGGATCAAGGATGAAGGGCTTGTCTTCGACCTGCTCGACCTTCTTGCCCTTGATGGTCTTGTAAACCGGCTTTCCGCCGCCCGGCAGGTCGAGATCGCCCTTGCGGCCACAGGCGGTCAGAACCGCCGCGGAAAGGCAAAGCACGAGAGCCAGCCTGCCGATGTCGATGCGTGTCATAAGCGTTCCCTGGAATTGCCGGTGTCGGGTGGGCATCATCCTTAGCGAATTCGCCCGCCCTTGTGCACCCTTAATCTAATGATGAGTCCTGCAAGCGCCTTGATCAGTTCCGCTGCCGCCACCAGGCGATCTGCTTCCTGACTTCCGACGGCGCGGTGCCGCCATAGCTCTTGCGGCTGGCGACCGAGGCCTCCACCGTCAGCACGGTGTAGACGTCAGCGGTGATCGAGGCATGGATCGCCTGCAGGTCGTCCAGCGCCAGGTCCGAAAGGTCGCAACCCTTGCTTTCGGCAAGCGCCACGGCGCGGCCGGTGACATGGTGAGCATCGCGGAACGGCAGGCCCGCCTCGCGCACCAGCCAGTCGGCAAGGTCCGTCGCGGTGGAATAGCCGGAACCGGCGGCCGCCTTCATCCGGTCGGTGCGGATCGTCATGTCGCGCACCATGCCGGTCATCGCGGCGATGGCGAGCTCCAGGCTCTCGGCGGCATCGAAGACCTGTTCCTTGTCTTCCTGCATGTCCTTCGAATAGGCGAGCGGCAGGCCCTTCATGACCGTCAAGAGCGCGATCAGCGAGCCGTTGATGCGGCCCGTCTTGGCGCGCACCAGCTCGGCGGCATCGGGGTTCTTCTTTTGCGGCATGATGGAGGAACCGGTCGAGAAGGCATCCGACAGGCGGATGAAGCCGAACTGCGGCGTCGACCAGATGACGATCTCTTCGGCAAGGCGCGACAGATGGACCGACGCGATGGCGGCGATGGAGAGGAATTCCAGCGCGAAGTCGCGGTCGGACACGGTGTCGATGGAGTTGCGCGTCGGCTCGCGAAAGCCGAGGGCCTTGGCCGTCATGTGGCGGTCGATGGCATAGCCCGTGCCGGCAAGCGCGGCCGCGCCGATGGGGCTTTCGTCGAGATGCTCGATGGCGTGGCGCACGCGCTGGCGGTCGCGGCCGAACATTTCCACATAGGCCATGCAATGGTGACCGAAGGTCACGGGCTGCGCGGTCTGAAGGTGGGTAAAGCCGGGCATCACGGTCTCGGCGTGCTCTTCCGCGCGGTCGAGGAAGGCGGCGATGAGGCCGGTCAGCATCCTCTCGGTCTTCTGCAGCTCCTCCTTCACCCAGAGGCGGAAGTCGAGCGCCACCTGGTCGTTGCGCGAGCGGGCGGTGTGCAGGCGTCCGGCGGCGGGGCCGATCAGCGTCGCCAGCCGGGCTTCCACGTTCATGTGGATGTCTTCCAGCTTGCGCGAGAACTCGAAGGCGCCGCTTTCGATCTCTGACAGGATCGTGTCGAGACCGTGAACGATCTTTTCCTTATCGTCCGCCGAAATGATGCCCTGATGGGCGAGCATTTCCGCATGCGCCTTTGAGCCGCGGATGTCCTGGGCGTAAAGCTTCTTGTCGAAGCCGATGGAGGCATTTATCTCCTCCATGATCGCATCCGGTCCCGAGGCGAAACGGCCGCCCCACATCTGGTTCGAGGATTTCGTCTCGGAAGTGCCGTCTGCCATGGGTGCCTATCCTGGAGAATGAAATGTCAGTGAAGAAGAAACTCGGCCTGCCCGCGGGCAAGCTGGTCGCCATTGCCGGGCTTGCCGGCCTTCTCGCCGGTGGTGCTGCGATATACGTGAAGGAAAGCCTGTCTGGCAATGGCGCGGTCGCCTCTGCCGATCCGGCCGCCTGCGCGCTGGCCGCGGAAAAAGCCGCCGCGATCACCCCCTTCTCCAAGGGCCAGGTCGCCGCCATGCGCACCGTCGACGAACATCGCCCCCTGCCCGACCTCGTCTTCGACGGCCCGGACGGCAAGAAGAAGACCATGGCGGACTTTGCGGGCAAGACGCTGCTGGTCAATCTCTGGGCCACCTGGTGCGTGCCCTGCCGCGAGGAAATGCCGGCGCTCAACGCGCTTCAGAAGGATCTCGGCAGCGAAAAGTTCGAGGTCGTGGCGATCAATATCGACACCGGCGACGATGAGAAGCCGAAGGCCTTCCTCGACGAAACCAAGGTCCACGACCTCGGCTACTATCGCGATGCCTCGATGGGCGTCTTCAACACGCTGAAGAAGGAAGGCCTCGCCTTCGGCCTGCCCGTCACGCTGCTGATGGACGACAAGGGCTGCCTGATCTCCGCCATGAACGGCCCTGCCGCCTGGGACAGCGAAGACGCCAAGGCGCTCATCAACGCCGCGCTGGCGGCGCCGAAGAGCTGAGGTCTTACGCCGCCGCGTAGACACGCGGCCGGCGGATCTCGATGAAGCCTGCCTCGCCCTTGCGGTGCGGGAATTCCGGCGCCGTGTCGAACTCGACGGGCTGGCCGCTGCCGGTCAGCGCCAGCACGCGGCGCGAATCCGGCCGGTCGATGACCCGGACGATCTTCGCGGCGATGCCTTGCCCGTCCTCGCGCCAGGTGACGTCGGCCGGACGGAAGAGGATCTGCCCGCCGCCATCGGCCACGCCCTCCGCCTCGAAGGCGACGTCCTCGACATAGGCCTTGCCGCCGCGGATATCCGCATCGAGCCGGTTGGCGTCGCCAAGGAAGTTCATCACGAAGGCATCGGCCGGATTGCGGCAGACCGCTTCCGGCGTGCCTTCCTGCACGATCCGTCCCTTGTTGAGGATGACGACGCGGTCAGCCACCTCCAGAGCCTCTTCCTGGTCGTGCGTGACGAAGAGGCTGGTGATGTGCAGCTCGTCATGCAGGCGGCGCAGCCAGCGGCGCAGTTCCTTGCGCACCTTGGCATCCAGGGCGCCGAAGGGCTCGTCCAGCAGCAGCACGCGCGGCTCCACGGCCAGGGCGCGGGCCAGGGCAATGCGCTGGCGCTGGCCGCCGCTGAGCTGGGGCGGGAAGCGGTCCTTCAGCCCACCGAGTTGCACGAGATCGAGCAGTTCCCTGACGCGCGCCTCGATCGCCTGCGGCGTGCGCTTGATCTTGGAGACCTTCATGCCGAAGGCGATGTTCTCCCCGAGCGTCATATGCGGGAAGAGCGCATAGTGCTGGAAGACGAAGCCGACGCCGCGGTCGCGCACCGGAATGTCCGTCGCGTTCTCCTCGCCGAAATAGATCGCGCCCGCATCGGCATATTCGAGGCCCGCGACCATGCGCAGGATCGTCGTCTTGCCGGAACCGGAGGGGCCGAGCAGCGCGACCAGCTCCCCGCTCTCGATATCGAGCGAGACGCCGTGCACGGCGCGGAAGGTCTCGAATTCCTTGACCACGTTATCGAGACGGATTTTCACGGCTTGACCTCCGGAGTGATGCTGTCTGCGCCCGCAAGGGCCGAGGGGCGCTGCACGCGGCCCGCGCCCTGTCGCTCCAGCGCCACCTTGGCGACGAGCGTGACGATGGCAAGGCCCGCGAGAATGGATGCGGCGGCAAAGGAACCGGCCGCGTTGTAATCGTGATAGAGCAGTTCGATATGCAGCGGCAGCGTGTTGGTCTGGCCGCGGATATTGCCCGAGACGACCGAGACCGCCCCGAATTCGCCCATGACGCGCGAATTGCAGAGCACCACGCCATAGAGCATCGCCCATTTGATATTGGGCAGCGTGACGGAGAAGAACGTCCGCCAGCCGCTCGCCCCGAGCGAGGTCGCCGCCTCTTCGAGATCGCGGCCCTGGGCCTGCATCAGCGGGATCAGCTCGCGCGCCACGAAGGGGAAGGTGACGAAGACCGTGGCCAGCACGATGCCCGGCACCGCAAAGATGATCTTGATCTCCGCCGTCTGCAGGAGATGCCCAAAGAGGCCCTGAAGGCCATAGACGAAGAGATAGGACACGCCCGCCACGATGGGCGAGACCGAGAAGGGAATCTCGATGATGACGGTGAGCAGCCGTTTGCCCGGAAAATCGTGTTTGGTGATCGCCCAGGCCGCGGCAACGCCGAAGGCCGTGTTGATCGGCACGGCGATCAGCGCCGTGACGACCGTCAGCAGGATGGCGTGCCGCGTATCCGGATCGGCGATGGATGCCCCGAAATAGGCAATACCGCGCGAAAAGGCCTCGACCGCGATCACGGCGAGCGGCGCGACGATCATCAGAGCGACGAGCAGGAGCACGACGGCCAGCAGGCTCCGGCGGAAAATCCTGTTGTCACCGACGCGGGGCGGCTTGCCTCTGCCATGATGGGTCATGGTCAGCCCCTCGCCGTATAGCGCAGGGCGCGCGCCTGCATGAGATTGGTGAACGCCAGCATGACGAAGGCCGTCAGCAGCATGACGGAGGCAATCGCGGCGGAGGCCGGATAGTCGTATTCCTCGAGCCGGATGAAGGCGAGCAACGCGGTGACCTCCGTCGAGAACGGCTGGTTGCCGGCGATGAAGATGATGGCGCCGAACTCACCCAAGCTGCGCGCAAAGGAAAGCGAGACGCCAGCAAGCAGCGCCGGCGCCAGAAGCGGCAGGATGACGCCGACGAAGATGGACAGATCGCTCGCCCCGAGTGTCTGCCCCGCCTCCTCCAGCGCCGGATCGAGTTCTTCCAGCACCGGCTGCACCGTGCGCACGATGAAGGGAATGCTGGTGAAGCTCATGGCGACGATGATGCCAAGCGGCGTATAGGCAACCTTGATGCCGAGATGGGAAAGCGGGCCGCCGAACCAGCCGTTGGTGGCGAAGAGCGTGGTGAGCGCGATGCCCGCGACCGCGGTCGGCAGGGCGAAGGGCAGGTCCACCAGCGCATCGACGAGCCGCCGGCCGGGGAAACGATAGCGGACCAGCACCCAGGCGAGCGCCATGCCGAAGAGAAGGTTAAAGACCGTCGCCGCCAGCGCGCAGAGCACCGTCACGCGGTAGCTTGCGAAGGCGCGGTCGGAGGAGACGATGCGCCAGTAATCCGCCGGCCCGAGGCTCGCCGCCTTGAAGATGAGCGCGGCCAGCGGCAGCACCACGATGATGGCCACGTAAACGAGGGTGATGCCGAGCGCGAGCGGCAATCCGGGCAGTACACGCCGTCTCAAGACGCGCTTCCTTTCTCATACCACAACCGGCGGGTTTTGCGCCCGCCGGTTGCCCTTGACGATGAAGATCGATGAATCAGCGGCTGCCGTAGATCTTGTCCAGCGTGCCGCCTTCGGCGAAGTGCTCTTCCGAGATCTTCTTCCAGCCGCCGAAGACGTCGTCGACATTCACGAGGCGGATGGCCGGGAACTGGTCCTTGAATTCGGCGGCAACCTTCTCGTCATGGACGCGGTGGCCGAACTCGGCGGCGATCTTCTGCCCTTCGGGCGCATAGAGGAAGTCGAGATAGGACTTTGCGAGGTCCCGGCTGCCCTTGGCATCCGCCACCTTGTCGACGATGGCGACCGGGAATTCGGCCAGCAGCGAGACCGAGGGCACGACGCTCTGGAACTTGTCCTCGCCATACTGCTTGGCGATCGACTTGGTTTCCGCCTCGAACGTGATGATGACATCGCCGATCTCGCGCTCGACGAAGGTCGTCGTCGCCGCACGGCCACCCGTGTCGAAGACCGGCACGTTGTCGAAAATCTTGGTGACGAACTCTTCGACCTTCGCCGGATCGTTGTTGAAGGCTTCCTTGGCATAGGCGGTGGCGGCCAGATAGGTGTAGCGCGCATTGCCCGAGGTCTTCGGATTGGGGAAGATGACCTTCACGTCGTCGCGGGCAAGGTCGGACCAGTCCTTGATGTTCTTCGGATTTCCGGCGCGAACGAGGAAGGACGGGAAGGAATAGAAGGGCGAGGCATTGTTCGGGAACTTCTGCTGCCAGCCTTCGGCGACGAAGCCGTTCTTCACGAGGAAGTCGATGTCCGTCACCTGGTTGAAGGTCACGACATCCGCTTCAAGGCCTTCCACGATGGCGCGTGCCTGCTTGGAGGTGCCGCCATGCGACTGGTCGATGCTGACGCCCGGATGCTCCTTCACGAAGGCCTCGTTCTCGGCAGCGAAAAGCTCGCGCGCCACGTCGTAGGAGGCGTTCAGCAGCTTGTCTGCGGCGTTGGCGGAGAGCGGAGCGGCGAGACCGAGAAGGGCCACGCCGAGAAGGAGCAAACGTTTCATCTGAAATCCCCAATGCAAGAACAATCGGGGCAGACAATAGCGGCGGGCCGAAGGGCATCCGAGGCATGGCCTGTCATAGCTTTGAGGACAGGCGAAACATTTTTCCCCCAAAGGGGAATGTTCCGGATTCTTCCGCCGCTTAGCGGGTCGGAACCGGGACCTCACCGCGATAGTCGTAGAAGCCGCGGCCGGACTTGCGGCCGAGCCAGCCCGCCTCGACATATTTCACCAGCAGCGGACACGGGCGGTACTTGGAATCGGCGAGCCCGTCATGCAGCACCTGCATGATCGAAAGGCAGGTATCGAGACCGATGAAATCGGCAAGCTGCAGCGGGCCCATCGGATGATTTGCACCGAGCTTCATGGCGGTGTCGATGGCCTCGACCGAGCCGACGCCTTCATACAGCGTATAGATCGCCTCGTTGATCATCGGCAGCAGGATGCGGTTGACGATGAAGGCCGGGAAATCCTCCGCAACCGTGATCGTCTTGTCGAGCTTGGCGACGAATTCCTTGGCGGCCGAGAAGGTCTCTTCCTCGGTGGCGATGCCACGCACGAGCTCGACCAGCTTCATCACCGGAACCGGGTTCATGAAGTGGATGCCCATGAAGCGCTCCGGCCGGTCGGTGGCCGACGCGAGGCGGGTGATCGACAGCGAGGACGTGTTCGTGGCGAGGATCGCTTCCGGCTTCAGCACGGCACAGACCTGGCCATAGATCTTGCGCTTGACGGTCTCGTCTTCCGTGGCGGCCTCGATGACGAGGTCGGCATCGGAGAGGTCGTTGATGTCGGAGGACCCCTTGATCAGCGCGAGCGCCTTCTTGCGGTCCTCGTCGCTCATCTTGCCGGAGGAGACCTGGCGGGCGAGGTTGCCGTTGATCGTGGCCAGGCCGGTTTCGGCGCGCTCTGCGGACAGGTCGTAGATATGGACCTTGTAACCAGCCATGGCCGCGACATGCGCGATACCGCACCCCATCTGGCCTGCACCCACAATACCGACGTTCTTGATCATAGCGCCTATCGCCTCGTTATTCGGTCCGCGCCCTCGGCGCAGGCAAAAAAAACACCGGGCCGGTCGAGCCGGCCCGGTGAAGTGATAAAGGGACGCGACGCATATTTCCAGTGAAATCATCGTCGCAAAGCCGGCCCGCAAGCCGGATCAGAGTGCCTTTTCGAGCTCCGGCAGGATCTCGAAGAGATCGCCGACGAGGCCGTAGTCCGCGACCTGGAAGATCGGGGCTTCCTCGTCCTTGTTGATGGCGACGATGACCTTGCTGTCCTTCATGCCGGCAAGATGCTGGATCGCACCCGAGATGCCGCAGGCGATGTAGAGCTGCGGTGCGACCACCTTGCCCGTCTGACCCACCTGCCAGTCGTTCGGCGCATAACCCGCATCGACGGCAGCACGGGACGCGCCGACGGCAGCACCCAGCTTGTCGGCGACCGGAAGGATCACTTCCTGGAACTTCTCCGACGAGCCGAGCGCACGCCCGCCCGAGATGATGATCTTCGCCGACGTCAGTTCCGGGCGATCGGACGAGGAGAGTGCGTCCTTGACGTGGGTCGAGAGGCCCGGGTCCGCTGCAGCCGGGATGGTCTCGACCGCGGCGCTGCCGCCCTCGCCTGCTGCGGCGAAGGACGCCGTGCGAACCGTGATCACCTTCTTCGCGTCGGTGGACTGAACCGTCTGGATGGCATTGCCCGCATAGATCGGACGCTTGAACGTGTCGGCCGACACGACCTCGATGATCTCCGAGACCTGCGCGACGTCGAGCAGCGCAGCAACGCGCGGCAGAACGTTCTTGCCGACCGAGGTCGCAGCCGAGACGATAGCGTCATAGGAACCGGCGAGCGACACGATGAGCGCTGCCAGCGGTTCGGCCAGGTTGTTGCCGAGGCTTGCATCGTCGGCGAGCAGGACCTTGGAGACACCCGAGAGCTTGGCGGCGGCATCGGCCGCAGCCTTGGCGCCCGAACCGGCAACGAGCACATGCACGTCGGAGCCGATCTTGGAGGCTGCCGTCAGCGCCTTGGCGGTCTGGTCGGAAAGGTGTGCGTTGTCGTGATCTGCCAGAAGAAGAATGGCCATGTTCGTAATCTCCTCAAATCTTCCGGATCAAAGCACGCCGGCTTCGGTCTTGAGCTTTTCGACCAGCTCGGCGACCGTCTTGACCTTGACGCCGGCCTTGCGGCCCGACGGCTCCTCGGTCTTCAGCACCTTCAGGCGCGCGGCGGTATCGACGCCGAAATCGGCCGGCACCTTCTTGTCGAGCGGCTTCTTCTTCGCCTTCATGATGTTCGGCAGCGACGCATAGCGCGGCTCGTTGAGGCGAAGGTCCGTCGTCACGACCGCCGGAAGCTTCACCGCGATGGTCTGCAGACCGCCGTCGACTTCGCGCGTCACCTCGGCCGAACCGGAACCGATCTCGACCTTCGAGGCGAACGTCGCCTGCGGCCAGCCGAGCAGGGCCGACAGCATCTGGCCGGTCTGGTTCGAATCGTCGTCGATCGCCTGCTTGCCGACGATGACGAGGCCCGGCTGTTCGGCTTCCGCCACACCCTTGAGGATCTTGGCGACGGCGAGCGGCTCGACGGCATCGTCCGTCTCGACCAGAACGGCGCGGTCGGCGCCCATGGCGAGCGCCGTGCGCAGCGTCTCTTCGGCCTTCGCAGGACCGATCGACACCACGACCACTTCCTCCGCCTTGCCCGCTTCCTTCAGACGCAGCGCCTCTTCCACGGAGATTTCGTCGAACGGGTTCATCGACATCTTCACGTTCGCAAGCTCGACACCCGAGCCATCCGCCTTCACGCGGATCTTCACGTTGTAGTCGACGACACGCTTGACTGGGACCAAGATCTTCATGGCTTCCTTCCTTCAAATGCCCGCGGGGAAAATGCGCCTTTCAGGGGCGGCCTGATTGTCGGTTGGCGACATCGATACGCGTTTTTTCCCCAATTACAATGTGTCACGGGCCCTCCCCACGTGAAAACGAAAGGCTTATAAATTACCTTTACGTTCACGTCAATTTGCAGAATGCGACCCGGTCACCGCCCCCAATGGGTGGGCGGCACCACGGGGCCGGCCGCCGTCTCCTCAACAGGCGCCGGCACCGCCTCGACATGCCGCACCGCCTTGGGCGTCACGATGGTCTGGTCGAAAAGGGGCACGCCGCGCCGCCGCAGGACGAGCACGAGGACCGCCCCGGCGATGATGCCGCCGACATGCGCGCCCCAGGAAACGCCGCTGTCGCCATCCACCACCAGCATGTAGAACTGCTGGGCGATCCAGAAGGCGAGCGGAATGACCGCCGGCAGCGGCAGGGGAATGCGGAAGAACACCAGCACCCAGACGCGCACCTTGGGATGCAACAGGAAATAGGCCGCGACGACGCCCGAAATCGCTCCCGACGCGCCGATCAGCGGCGCTTCCGAAGCCGGCTGCACAAGGCCGTGCACCAGTGCGCCGGCAGCGGCGCACAGGAGATAGAACAGCAGGAAGCGGAAATGCCCCAGCGCATCCTCCACATTGTCGCCGAACACCCAGAGGAACAGCATGTTCGAGGCGAGATGCATGAAATCGCCGTGCAGGAAGGCATAGGTAATGTAGGTTGCGTCCTCCGGCACCAGCACCAGACCCGGCTCGAGATCCGCGAAATCGAAGACGACGGCCGGAATGTAACCGAGGCCGACCACCGCCGCGTCTGAAAACGACTGCGTGGACGCCAGCCCCGTCACTAGCCAGACGACGGTATTGATCACGATCAGGCTGATCGTGACATATTGCACCTTGATGTATTTCAGGGAGTTCGTGTCATGCAGCGGTATGAACATGGGTCCCCTTCCCGGCCGGCCGCCTATCCGTGGCGGCTTGTCTGGCGCGAGCTTATCTGTTCTGCCCCGGAACCCACAATATGTCCGTGCGCCCCTTGTCGTTCACCCAGCGCGCTGCGACGAAAAGAAAGTCGGAAAGACGGTTGATATAGGCGACGGAGATCGCCGAGACGGCCTCGCCGTCGCTGTCCTGCAAGGCAACGATACGCCGCTCCGCACGCCGCGCGACGGTGCGCGCCAGATGCAGCGCCGCCGCGGCCGGCGTGCCGCCCGGCAGCACGAAGGAACGCAGCGGCTCGAGATCGGCATTGAGCTGATCGATTTCCCGCTCCAGCCGGTCGACCTGCGCCTTGACGATGCGCAGCGGCTCGTATTCCAGCTTGACGCCGTCGTCCGGCGTCGCAAGGTCCGCGCCGAGATCGAAGAGGTCGTTCTGGATACGCATCAGCATCGCATCGAGTGCCGGATGCTCGGCAAGATGCTGGCGCGCAATGCCGATACAGGAATTCGCCTCATCCACCTCGCCGTAGGATTCGACGCGCAGATCGTGTTTCTTGCGGCGCGGGCCGGCGGCCAGACCCGTCGTGCCGTTATCGCCGGTCCGCGTGTAGATCTTGTTGAGCTTGACCATCAGCCGCGTCCGCCACCCGTGGCCCACAGGGTCACCATGATGAGGACGATGGCGATCGCCTGCAGCAGCACGCGCATCTGCATCAGCTTGTTGGACGTGTTGCCGCTGCCGCCCTTGGCCATGTTGGCGAGACCGCGCACGAGCACGATGACGACGAGGCCCATGACGAGCAGGGTCATGAAGGTGAGGAAGGAAGACATGTCCACGATCCGGTTTGATTTCTGTCAGTCCCTATTCAAATAGGGTTTTCCGCGCAAAGTGCACGCGTTTTCGCCAGGAAAACCTGCGACGCCGCGCCGCGTCAGCCGAGCTTGCCGATCAGCCGGTAGAAGAAGGCGGCCGGCAGCAGCTTCTTCAGCAGCACGCCCTGTTTCGCCGGCGTGGTCACGACATAGTGCGGTCGCGGCGCTTTTGCAGTCAGCGCGTGGCGCAAAACGGCATGCACGGCTTCCGGCCCCAGCTTGCCGCGCGCCGGCTTGCCCTCGCCGCGAAGGCGACGCAGCTGCCGCCTGTATTCGGCGACATGCACCGAATTCTCGATATCGATATGCTTCTCGATCTGGATGAGCGCATTGGCGGTGAAACGCGATTCGATCGGCCCCGGCTCGATGAGGCTGACATGCACGCCCGAACCGGCGAGCTCCATGCGCAGCGTCAGCGACAGGGCTTCCAGCGCGAATTTCGAGGCATTGTAGGCGCCGCGCCAGCGATAGGGCACGAGGCCGAGGATCGACGAGCATTGCACGATGCGGCCATGACCCTGCCGGCGCATGACAGGGACCACCCGCCGCGTCAGGTCGTGCCAGCCGATGACATTGGTCTCGAGCTGAAGGCGCAACGCCTCCACCGGCAGATCCTCGACCGCGCCCGCCTGCCCATAGGCGCCATTGTTGAAAAGCGCATCGAGCCGGCCGCCCGTCCGCTCCAGCACGGCGTCCACCAGCGCCGCGATGGTCTCCGGCTTCGTATAGTCCATCAGGGAGGTCTCGATGCCGTCGGTTTCGAGCGCTCCCCGGTCCTCGTCCCGCCGCACCGTGGCGAAGACGCGCCAGCCTTCGGCCTTCAGCGCACGGGCGCAATGGGCGCCGATGCCGGAGGAGCAGCCGGTGACGATGATGCTCGGCTGGGTCGTCGTGCTTGGAGAAGACATGGCGGTTTCCTGTACAAATCTGCAACCGTTTCCCATATTCACCCGCGTGAGACAATGAGAGACGGCCGGCAACGGCCGCACAAAGGAAGCGAACAGTGCAGATGCCGACCGCCATCCGCGTTGCCTACAAGGTCGTCTTCGATGCGATCTGGCACTTCTCCGAGGACGACGGCTGGGCAATGGCAAGCCATGTGGCTCTGTCGACCCTGCTGGCGATCTTCCCCTTCCTCATCTTCGGCACCGCGCTCGGCTCCTTCCTCGGCGCTGACCAGTTCGCCGAAACCGCCGTGCATCTCATCTTCGACACCTGGCCGGAATCGATCGCCGCGCCGATTTCCCGCGAGGTGGTCGCGGTTCTGACCATTCCCCGCGGCGGCCTCCTGACCGTTTCCGTGCTCGCCGCCGCCTATTTCGCCTCCAACGGTGTGGAGGCGCTGCGCATCTCGCTGAACCGCGCCTACCGGGTGGCCGAGACGCGCTACTGGTACGTCACCCGCCTCGCCAGCCTCGGCTTCGTCATCGCCGGGGTCCTGGCGCTGGCCGTCATCAGCATCGTACTCGTCGCAGCGCCGCTGGCCGTGCGCGCCACCGGCGACTGGCTGCCCTGGCTGACCTATGTCTATTCCTGGGTGGAAAGCTGGGGCCTCTTCGGCACGATCCTCGTGCTGCTGGTCGGCCTCCTCATCGCCCATCTCTGGCTGCCCGCCGGCCGCCGAAAGATCGCCGACGTCCTGCCGGGCATCCTGCTGACGCTGCTTGCCTGGGGCTTCGGCGCCTATGCCTTTGCGTCCTACCTCGCCACCTTCGCCACCTATGTCTCGACCTATGCCGGTCTTGCCTCGATCATGATCGCGCTGGTCTTCCTCTATATCATCGGCGCGATCTTCATCGTCGGCGCGGAGATCAACGCTGCGCTGATGAAGTATCGGGTCAAGCACCTGATCCTCGACCGGGTGCGCGGCGTGAAGAAACCTGCGGTCGAAGAGGCGTCAATGGAAGACGAAGCCATAGCCCGCGAGCAGGGCGCGAATGCCGGCCGGTGAGACGCCCTTTTCCCGATAGGCGGCAATACCCGTATCCTGGTTGCTTTTCGAGAGCTTCTTCCCGCCCGGCCCCGGCACCAGCCCGTGATGCCGATAGGTCGGCGCCGGCAGGCCGAGCAGGCTTTGCAGGAGGCGGTGCACCGCCGTCGCATGGAAGAGATCCTGGCCGCGCACCACATCGGTAATGTCCTGCGCGGCATCGTCGAGCACCACGGCGAGATGGTAGCTGGCCGGCGCATCCGGCCGGGAGAGAATGACGTCGCCCCACTGCTCCGGCCACGCGCCGACGATCCCCGTCTCTCCCGCTGGTCCCGCGCCCGTTTCCAACCAGTCCAGCCGATCCGGCGCCAGCGCGCGGGCCTTGTCCATGTCGAGCCGCCAGGCATGCTGCCGTCCTGCCGCGATCCAGGCGAGCGCCTGATCCCGGTCGAGCGTCCGCTCCTCCGTCGGATAGAGCGGCGCGCCGTCGGGATCGCGCGGCCAGACGAAACCTGCCGCCTCATGCGCCTGGACGCGCGCCTTCACCTCCCCGCGGCTGAGGAACCCCGGATAAAGCACGCCCATTGCCTTCAGCCGTTCCAGCGCTTCGCCATAGAAGGCGAGATGCTCGCTCTGCCGGCGCACAGGCGCCTCCCAGTCGAGCCCGAGCCAGGCGATGTCGCGATAGATCGCCGCCTCGAATTCCGGCCTGGAGCGGGCCGGATCGATATCCTCGATGCGCAGCAGGAAGCGGCCGCCGCAGGCCGCGGCAAGCGCGTGGTTCAGAATCGCCGACAGCGCATGGCCGAGATGCAGGAGACCATTCGGGCTCGGCGCGAAGCGGAAGACACGGTGTTTTGACAAGGGGCTCTGCATGCGGTTTTCTGACACGAAGCGGCGGGACGCGCCACAGGTTGCTTTCTTGCAGGATGTACCGCAAAACCGCCATACGCTTTTGCGCGACAGGCTGAGCGCAGGGACCGCCGGGAACCATGCAACTGCACATGATCAGGACGGATGCGGATGTGGCCGCGGGTCTCGTCGACCTCGCGCTCATCGACGTGCGCCTTTTCAATGTCATCGACAAGGCCGGCCCCGTGCCCCTGCGCCGGCTTTCGCCGGGCTATCGAGGCCTTGCCGGCATCATCGTGGCGCAGATGGTTTCCCGTGCCAGCGCCGATGCCCTCTGGTGCCGGCTGGAGGAGACGGCCGGCGACATCACGCCCCATCACATCCTCGGCCTTACCGACGAGGACTGCCGCACCATCGGCCTCTCCCGCGCCAAGACCGAAACGCTGCGCCGCGCGGCGGAAAGCGTCGACCGTGGCGAACTCGACCTCGACGCCGTCTGCCACATGGAGGCGTCCGCCGCCACGCGCAGGCTGACGGCGATCAAGGGCATCGGCCGCTGGACGGCGGACGTCTATCTGCTGTTCTGCGCCGGCCACCCGGACATCTTCCCCTCCGGCGATATCGCCCTGCAGAATGCCGTCGCCCATGCATTCGGTCTCCCCGTCAGGCCGAGCCCGCAGGAACTCGACCGGATCGCGGAAAGCTGGTCGCCCTGGCGAGGCGTCTCGGCGCGGCTGTTCTGGGCCTATTATGCGCGGGAAATGCGCCGCGAGGCGGCCCCGGTGCTGGAAGGCTGAGGCCGGCGAAAATCCGTTGTTTTCGCTTTTCCATTCCGGCTTCACAATGCTGTAACAACGGGCCTAATATAGAAGGGCAGATGCCGAATCGATCAGGAGAAGCCCTTGACGATTTCAGTTTCACCACAGGCCCTGCCAGCCCTTGTACTGAATGCTGACTACAGGCCGCTGAGTTATTATCCCTTGTCGCTGTGGTCCTGGCAGGACGCGATCAAGGCCGTGTTTCTTGACCGCGTCAACATCATCGCCGAATACGAACATTCGGTGTCGTCCCCGAGTTTCACGATGCGCCTGCCAAGCGTCGTGTGCCTGAAAACCTACGTGCAGCCCTCACGCCACCCGGCCTTCACCCGGTTCAACGTGTTCCTGCGCGACAAGTTCGAATGCCAGTACTGCGGGTCGCCGGACGACCTGACCTTCGACCATGTCATCCCGCGCGCCCATGGCGGCGAGACGACCTGGCAGAACGTGGTCGCGGCCTGCTCCCCGTGCAATTTGAGAAAAGGCAGCAAGCTGCCCAAGCAGGCGGGCATGCACCCGCATCAGAAGCCCTACCAGCCTTCGGTTCAGGATCTGCACAACAACGGGCGACTGTTTCCACCCAACTATCTGCATGAAAGCTGGATGGACTATCTCTACTGGGACGTCGAACTGCAACCCTGATGCCCGCCGCGCAGGCGCGCCTCGCGCACCTGCGGCCATGGCATGCCCTCGGGCCGGGTTGCGGCCATCACGCTTTCACGGACCGCACGCCGGAAAAGGCGATCGCGGCGAGGATGAGGCTCGCAATCACATTCCAGCCGGCGAAGGAGAGGCCGAGGAGACGGAAGGACGCTTCCTGGCAGGAAGGCCCGTGCTTGGAGTTGAGGTCGGACAAGAGGTCGCCGGCATTCTGCGTCACGCCCTGCGCCGTGGTCGCGCAGGTCGCCGGCCCTTCCCAGAAGCCCCATTCGACGCCCGCATGATAGACGCCCATGCCCGCACCGACGAGCATCATGATGCCGGCGATGGCAAGCAGCAGCCGCGTCAGCCAGACCGGCCCACCGAAGAGCGCGGAAAGCAGCGCCGCCACCGCAACCGGGATGCCGTAGTAATAGGGATCACGCTGCAGTAGGCAGAGCGCGCAGGGAATGTAGCCGCCGATATGTTCGAAGGCGAGCGCGCCGCCGACGGTGGCTGCCATACCGAGCGAGAGAAGACCTGCCGAGGTCTTGCGGGAAAGGGGTGCCGTCATGGGGTCCGTCCAGAGAAGCCGGCGGGAAGTGCCGGCGAAATGGCGCCGAGTTCTATCAGGCGGGGCCGCATTGTAAATGCACCGCACGGATAAGTGATCGCACGCCCCACCCCGATTTGCCGGTTGCCGCCCGCAGACGCATCGTGTAAACGGCGATGGCTCAGTGCCGTGCCCCATTGGCGGAACTGGTAGACGCGCTCGACTCAAAATCGAGTTCCGAAAGGAGTGCTGGTTCGATTCCGGCATGGGGCACCAAAATTCTCGGAGAAGCACTGTAATATCAGCGCGATAGAAGCTGACTGGCTTCCCCCCTGGAAATCCACTTTTATGCACACGGTAGGGGGCTTTTCACGGTTTCGTGAGGGAGCGGACGTGCAGGCGCCTGCGCGCTTGATGAGGAAGCAACGGTGACGCTTTCAGCATTGGGCAGGTGGTCCACGGATGATATACGCACAGCCGCAGATATCGCGCGAGAAAAAGGCGTCCCGATGGTCCTCGGCGCTGACGGATCTATATTGAACGGGCGACATCAGCCGCGTGCTGAGCACCTATCTGAGATTGAGAGCACGCCGCCAGAAATGACCGCAGTGTTTTCTCCTGCCACGCGAGCCAAACGCTGGCATTGCTCCGAAAAGCATATCCGCAATCTCATGCAGAGCGATCAACTTGCCTACGGCCGCGGCCGTTGCTCAGGCTCGCACGTCGGTCATGTTGTAGTGCCAGCGGAAGTCTCTTCTGAAACCGTCCGCGTCGTTGTGCGCAAACAGCGCCACCACATGGATGTGTGGCAAGTCGTCAAACCCGCCTGACACGTATCGTTGGGGGCCAACGAGCACGCGCAGCTTGTCGATCCGCCAGCCAGGGTGCATTTCCGATAAGGCTTGCTCGATCTGCTCTACCGCGGCGTCGATACGACCCTGTGCGCTGCTTCGGACCGTGTCCCCGGACGCCATTGCTGTGCTGTCGTGGCTAAAACGACACCACCTTCAGGACAGTGCGGCGATTCATCACGCGCGCGCTTCAAAGTGGTAGATCACGGGGACAGGGGCCGAGGCATTCACTTTCGCACGATCGGCGGCCGCCGGTAGATCATGGATCAAATCTTCCGCGATTCGAACGCCCACGCCGAGCAGTTACAGCAGCACCTGTTACTGAGATTTTGTGCGATGAAGCATTTGTTTGTTGCGGCGGCGCTGATGCTCGGGAGCGGCGGCGCGCATGCGGAGGAGATTGTCGGCCGCGCCTCCGTGGTCGACGGCGACACCATCGATGTTCAGGGGGTGCGAATCCGATTTGACGGCGTCGACGCTCGGGAAGCAGGGCAGCGCTGCCTTGATGCCGACGGCATCCCTATCGATGCGGGCGGGTCTCGGCTATGCGCTCGATACCTTTCTAGCTGAATCCCGCCCGACCTCTTGCCGTCGCACCGGACGCAACCGCGAGCGGATCGTCGCCGATTGCGTCAGGGCGGACAGCACCGACCTCAATCGTTGGCTTGTTCCAGCGAACGCTCCGTCGACTGGCCAAAATACAGCAAGAGCAAATGAGCAGCGCCAAGCGCAGGAGGCCAAAGCCGGCATTTGGTCCGGCACTTTCGACCGGCCTTGTGTCGCCCTAAAGTGCGCTGTGAGTAGATACCCCCCTCGACTCCCGATTGATCCCATGGAATCGTTCCCGAAAAGAGGGGGCAACATGGCACAGTGGCCGAAGGACGTATTTGACGTCTTCGATTTTGTCGTTCGCGGCGGCATTGTTGCGATTGGCGGGCTTATCGCATTGGCCGGCGTCTCACTACTTGGTCTTCAAATATTTGGATACCTGCAATCCGGCGTATGGAGTTCCTTTTCTGTCATTTCCGCAGGGCAGTTTCTTTCCCCTATGCCAACCGAATATACGTGGCTGTACTATCCCGCTAGCTGGATTGGGTTGTGGAAGATATTGAACCAGATACCCGCAAGCTTGGTAATGTTCGGCATAGGGGTCTCTATTGCAATAACTGGAGCCAGCTATGAGTAGGCCAGAAGGGACACCAATTCTGCCCTCGCGGCGCGTGCATCGAGTCGCGCACAGGATTGGTACTGTGATTGGGGTTCCACTTTTGATCGCCGCAGTGCTTTGCTTGGGGTCCGCCGCCGTGAGGTGGGTTTCTCCACCAGTCGCTGCTGCAAAATTTGAAGACGTAAATTTCTACGGATCGCACCCAACGCTTCAAGGCGAAAATGTAGTTTTTTCAGACGGGAGCTTTCAGACTCTTGCCTCCGCACTTGAAGCCGAAAACGGGATCAGAATGTCGCGCCATGAAATCGATGTGAGCGACCGACTAACTTTTTCGGCTGTTTTCGCTTTCGGTGCTGCTGTCGCTTATGCGATTCTTCGCTCAATCGGCTGGATCGTCGCTGGAGCATTTCGTGATTGACCGGCCATCGGCGACGACTTTGTGGACAATTCAGACGACCGTAGGCATTGTTCCGTCATGCCGACGGTAAGCTCATCATGTTCCTCGCCATCGACCGGGTCCCCAAGTTCACCCATGTCGAATTCCACGACTGCGCTGGAAAGATAGAAGGCACGGCCTTCCTCCGCAACGTGGTCGAGGTCTTTCCCTACAAGATCCATACCGTGCTGACTGACAACGGCATGGCCTTCGCCGACCTGCCCAAGAACCGTACCGGCCCGCGCCAGCCAATCGCGACCGGCGCGGGACGTCAGGCAGATCAACCGCCGAACTGGCGGATCTTCGCGAGGTGGACGGCATCCTCTCCGGCCGGGAAATGGCGCTGGGCGCTGGTGTCGTTTGCGGCCGCCCAGATGGCGCCGGCGACGTCGGTTTCCCGCGTCGTCATCTTCGGGTTGCCGAATTCGGCGAAAATCGGCGCGGCAAAGGGTTGGTAGGCCTCCGGGATCAGGTCCAGCGGGTTGATGGCGCTGTTGCCGGCAAAGCGGGTCGTCGGCGCATAACCCGGCTCGACGATCTTCACGCGGATGCCGAAGAAGGCGAGTTCCTCGGCGAGCGCTTCGGAAAAGCCCTCGATTGCCTGCTTGCTGGCCTTGTAGGGTGCGGCGAGCGGGAACGAGGCCAGCGTGACGCTCGACGTCACGTTGACGATGGTGCCCGCCCGGCGGGCACGCATCTGCGGGATGACGGCCTGGCACATGGCCATGACGCCGAAGGTGTTGGTATCGAATACCCGGCGGATATGCGCCATCGGCGTCGCCTCGAAAGCGCCGACGACACCGATACCGGCATTGTTGACGAGAACATCGACCGAGCCGGCCGCCTCGATGCAGGCCGCGATGCTGTCGGCATCGGTGACATCGAGCGGCAGGATGCGCAGGTTTTCCGCCTGCGGCAGGACGGTGGGGTCCGGCCGCCGCATGGTGGCGACGACATTCCACCCCCCAGCGAGAAAGTGACGGGCGGTTTCAAGGCCATAGCCGGAAGATGCGCCGGTGATCAGGATCGTTTGCATTGGGGGCTCCATTCGTTTCGGATGTCCCCTGGATACGCCCCTCATTCAGGACGAACCATAATTCAAAGTCCAATTCTATTGCTCGATCGTCCAAATGCGTGCAGGACTGAAGCGTCCTAGACCACACTGGCCGCACTGCCCGTGCGGGCGAAGCGGCCGGGCGAGCAGCCGAGCCTCTTGCGGAAGGCCGTGCTGAACGCACTGGCCGATTCATAACCGACCTCCTCGGCGATTCTGTCCAGCGTTTTTGATCCGCGCACCAGGGCGTCCTTGGCAAGCGCCATACGCCAGCGGGCAAGATATTCGATGGGGCCACAGCCGAGAATCGCGCCGAAACGCGCGGCGAAGGCGGAACGGGAAAGGCCGGCGAGCTTCGCCAGGCCGGCCACGGTCCAGCCGGCCCGCACGTCCGCATGCATGGCGCGCAGCACGCGGCCGAGCGCGGGATCGCGCAGCCCCCGCAGGAGGCCGGCTTGCGCCGCATCGGCGGCGATCTCCTGCGCCCGCAGCGCCTCGATCAGAAGCACTTCGAGCATGCGCGGCAGGATCATGTCCCTGCCGGGATCCTCGCTTGAACATTCCTCCATGATGAGGCCGATCACGCGGCCGAGCTTGTCGCTCCGCCCCTCCGAGGCGGGGATATGGATGATCCGCGGCAGGAGCGCGAGCAGAAGCGGCGCGTTCGCCGCCTCGATGCGGAAGGTGCCGCCGAGCGAGACGAAATCGGGATCGCCCTCCGTCTCGCCGTGGCGGACGGCCGTCTCCATGGGCGCGCGGGGTTCGCATGCCATGCCAGGATGGCTGCTCAGCGTAAAGGCGGGAGACGACGGCACGAGAAGAAAATCGCCTTTTTGAATCCGCAAGGGCGCCTCTCCCTCGAACGCGATCCAGCACGCGCCCTCGAGGATGATGGTGAAGCCGGGCGCGTGGTGCGCGGCATAGCGCACACCCCATCGGCCGCGACCGGTGATGGGCTTGGAAATGGCCGTGCTGGGCCGGAGCAAGGCGATGATGTCGCTGAGCGGATCCATTCCGGACGATCCATAATCTATTGCGAAGAAAAAGCCTAGTTCGTCTCCCCTCCCCCTGTCGAGATGCGGCGACGGGGCGAACCCAGATTGCCCCTCAAAAAATCCTGCATTTTAGCGGGAACAAATTTTGCGCAGCCGCATTTTCTATGTGCAACTGCTGACACCCCCGGATGCGGTTGTGAGGGGGACCCGAGGGCGGTGTGCACGCTCTTGGGTCTCAACCATTTTGGGGCTACCTTTCTTTTCCGGCAAACAGGGCGGGCCACGACATGCGCGTGGCGAACAAATCCCTTCGTTGTCCGTTTCCCCTTCGTTTCCCGTTTCATCGCGAAACCGGTCAAAGGAGCGCGTCATGGTTTTCAAGGAAGGCACTTTCAACGGCGAACCACCCGAACATTTCGACGGTCCGCACCCCGCCTGGCTGGAAGCGGCGGTCGCCGATGCGCTTTCGGTGGCGGGCGACGTGGACGCGTCCGACATCACCGTGACCTGCAAGGGCACGCGGATCATTCTTTCCGGCAGCGTCGGCACCGCCGAGGAGGCGGACCGGGCGGTCGCGGTGGCGGGCTCCCTCAAGGATGTCAGCGAGGTCGACAACCGCCTCTCCTGGCTTTGAGCCTGCAAAAACCCGCCATTGCCCGTTTTTCTCCAGAATGCTAGTGCAGTGCAGCAAACTGGAGTGACGCGGCATGCTCGTCGAAAGACCGACCTATGATGCGCTGTACCGGGATTTCCGATGGCAGATTCCGGACCGGTTCAACATCGGCACCGCCGTCTCCAATGCGTGGGCGGCGCGTGAGCCGGACCGCGTCTGTCTGCAACATTTCCTGCCGGATGCGCCGCCGCTTGCCCTGACCTATGGCGCGCTTGCCGCCCGGTCCGACGCCTTTGCCGCGGCGCTCAAGGCGGAAGGCATCGAAAGGGGCGACCGCGTCGCGATCCTGCTGCCGCAGGGCTTCGAGACAGTCATCGCCCACCTCGCCATCTATAAGCTCGGCGCCATCGCCCTGCCGCTCGCTCTGCTCTTCGGCGCGGATGCCCTGCTCTTCCGGCTGAAGAATGCCGAAGCAAAGGCCATCGTCACCAACCGCTTCGGCGCCGAACGCCTCGGGCCGATCCGTGCCGAGCTTCCGACGCTCGACCTCGTGATTGCGACCGAGCCGGCCGCCGACCCCGAGGCAAAGTCCTTCCACGATCTGCTCGCCAGGCACGCCGGCCCCTTCGAGGCCGTCGACAGCTGGCCGGACGATCCGGCGATGATGATCTATACGTCCGGCACCACTGGCCCGCCGAAGGGCGCGCTGCATGGGCACCGCGTGCTGCTCGGCCATGTGCCGGGCTTCCAGATGCACCACGAATTCCTGCCGCAGCCCGGCGACCGCATCTGGACGCCCTCGGACTGGGCCTGGGCGGGCGGCCTTCTCAACGTGCTGCTGCCGGCGCTGCTGCTCGGTGTGCCCGTCGTGTCCTCCCCCGGCCAGAAATTCGATCCCGACATGGCCTATCGCATCATGCAGGACATGGACGTGCGCAATGCGTTCATCCCACCGACGGCGCTGCGCCTGATGAAGACGATCGCCCATCCGCGGGAAAAGTACCGGCTGAACCTGCGCACCATCGGCTCGGCGGGCGAATCTCTCGGCCGTGAAACCTGGGAATGGGTGCGCGATACGCTCGGCATCACCATCAACGAGTTCTACGGCCAGACCGAATGCAACATCGTGCTCGGCTCCATCGGCAAGCTCGGCGTGTCGCGGCCGGGACCGATCGGCAAGGCCGTGCCGGGCCATGTGGTCGCCATCATCGATGCGGCCGGCCGGGAGCTGCCGCGCGGCACGGTCGGACAGGTCGCGGTCAAGCGGCCGGACCCGGTCATGTTCCTCGGCTACTGGAAGAACGACAAGGCGACGGCGGAAAAGTTCATCGGCGACTGGATGACGACGGGCGACCTCGGCCGCATGGACGAGGAAGGCTACGTCACTTTCTTCGGCCGCGACGACGATGTCATCACCTCTTCCGGTTACCGCATCGGCCCGAGCGAGATCGAGGATTGCCTGGCCGGCCACCCCGCCGTGCAGCTTGCCGCCGCGGTCGGCAAACCGGACCCGGTGCGCACGGAAATCGTCAAGGCCTATGTGATGCTGCGTCCCGGCAACGTGCCCTCGCCGGCGCTCGCCTCGGACATTCGCGAATGGGTGAAGTCGCGGCTTTCGATGCACGAATATCCGCGCGAGGTGGATTTCGTGGAGTCGCTGCCACTGACGACCTCCGGCAAGGTCATCCGCCACCAGCTGCGCAAGCAGGCGGCGGAAGAAACGCCGTACGCGGCCTGACGCCGTACTGTCCGACGCAGAGGCCGCGCCTCTTCGGCTGGAAAGGCTCTATCGCCGTGCCAGCGAGCGGATCTTCTCGCGCAGCAGCCGCGCCACGTTGCGGGTGTTGCGGTAGAGGTGAAGCTGGGTCGCGACCTGCCGCACGTCGCGGTCGCGGTTTGCCTGCAGGCCGATGACGAGCGTGCCCATGTCCTCGCGCTCCTCCCAGAAGCGGCTCATGACGGGGTGATCCGGCACCGCGCAGGAATCCGAGCGGGCGATATTCGCGTCATCGAGATGCCATTCGGTGAGTTCGGCCACCAGCAGTTTGCCCGGCGAGTATTTGGCGAATTCCTCGTCATAGGCCGTCTTCCACGTATAGGCTTCGCCACCGGACATGAAGACGACCATGGAGGCGATGGCGCGGCCATCGAGATCCAGCGTGTGGATGCGCACGCCGTCGGTCTCGGCCAGGTTGGTGATCGCTTCGCGGGCGAAGGCGGCACGGTAACGGTCGTTGATCATGGCCGTGCGGCCGCGGCCCTTCCAGCCGGAGGCTTCCAGCAGCAGGAACTCTTCCATGCGCAGCCGGATATCCGCCGGCTGGCGGGCGACGTTGTAGCTGAGCGCCCCGAGCTGATCGAGCTTGCGCCACTGCCGGCGCAACTCACGGAAATGCTCGGGCGAAATGGCGTGCTGCAGATAGGTCTGGCCGTCGACGAGACTGTCCAGCATCGGCCGGCGATAGGTATCCGTGATGTTGACCGGCAGGTTGCGGCCGATGGCGACGGCGCGCATCAACTGGGCGAAGGGACCATTGAGGCGCAGGTCCGGCAGAACGAGGATCGGCGGCAGGCCGGTCCCCGAGCCGGAAAGCGCCTCCAGCAGGTTGTCGAGCGTTTCGGCCGCATCCTCGGCATCGACGAGCGGCGTGCCGAGCGGACCGAACGGATTGGACCAGGCGCGCAGGATGCTGGAACCGATGGAGAAGCCCGGCTTCTCGATGGAGAAGGGCATCAGGAAGCGCATGCGGCTGCGCCCGCCGCTCTCGTCGCGAATGACCGAGAGCCGCACGGTGCGGTCTTCAAGGCGCGGCATGGCCGGCGCGAGGAAGCGGCCGGTGAAGAAGACGTTCGGCTCCATCACGCGGTTCGACAGGAAATCGAGTTCCTGCTGCAGCTCATAGCCGGCCGTCGCCGGGTAGAGCGCGAGCGTGCGGCCGGGACGACCGGTCGCAATGCGCTGGTCCGCCGGCGGCTGGGCATGCGCGGCGGCGGGCGGAATGGCGGCCTGGGCGCGTCCTGCCGCAATCGCATGGTCGAAGCCGTGGCTATCGGTCATGGTGGTCCACCCCGTTGGCAAGTTTCGCCGTCACCGGATTGGCGAAGGCGAAGAGAATGATCGAAAGCTTGCCGCGCACGGCAAGATGCAGAAGCACGGCCTCCACCACCATGGCGCTGGCCGTGGCGATTGCGGCACCCGTCACGCCGAAGAGCGGAATGAGCGTGATGTTGAGGCCGATATTGGCGGCCAGCGCGATGGCATAGACCATGACGCAGAGCCGCTGTTCGCCAGACATGGTAAGCAGCACCTCGCCGGGGCCGACCAGCGCCTTGGCGAGAACGCCAGCCAGCAGGATCGCCATCAGGCTGTGACCCGCCGTGAAGGCCGGGCCGAAGAGCGACAGCAGGAAATGGCCGAGCGCCAGCACGCCGAGCCCGACGGCGAGCGAGGGCCAGAAGCTCCAGCGCACGGTCTCGCCGGCAAAGCGCGCGAGCGCCAGCCGGTCGCCGGCAGAAAACAGCGCCGAAAAGCGAGGGGCGGCAGCGGCCTTCACCGAGAAGAAGACGAAGTGCACCAGCGCCACCGTCTTGGCCGCGGCGAAATAGATCGCGACGCTCTCGGGATCGAGGAAGAGGCCGACGACGATGACGTCGGAATTGGTGAGCAGGAAGCCGAAACCCTCGATGACGAAGATCGGCAGCGCCGCCTTGATCCACAGGGAGAATTCGAGCTTGCGTGGACCGGGAATGTAGCGCTTGCCGAGCCGCCGCACGATGCTGGCGAACTGTATGACCGTGGTGAGATAGGTGGCGGCAAGAGCCGCGACCATAGCGGTCTGCGCCGTATGGGGCCTGTCCAGCCACACGGCCAGCACCATGAAGACGAGAATGAGCAGCGGCCGGATGATATAGGTGGGGCTGAGCGCCACCAGCGCCCAGCTATGGGCGCGCGCCGTGCTGTCCAGCACATCGCCGAGCGCGATCATCGGCATGCAGAAGAGGCCGATGAACAGGGGGACGACATAGTAGTCGGCAAAGGCCTCGTGGAAGAACCAGAGGCAGAGGAAACCGACGACGGCAAGCGCTGTCGAGGACAGCATCGCGAAGACGCGGGCCGTCGAGGTGAGACCCCGGATTTCCGCCAGGGCGCTGCGCCCGGCATAACCCGGCAGGAAGCGCACGACGGTGGTGTGGAAGCCGAGGCAGGAAAGATCGCCGCAGATGACGACCAGCGCCCAGACGAAGACGAAAATGCCGTATTCGAATTCACCCATCACACGGGCGAGAATGATCTGCGACACGAAGGCGATGGCAGCGCTGACGACGCGGATGGCGAAGGTGATGAGCGCCATGCGCTGGGCGAGGTTGCGCGGATCGTCGCTGGTGAGCGCGCGCAAAAGCGGTTCCGTCTTGCCGCGCAGACCTGCTGGCAGCAACCTTTCCGCCGACTGAATGACCGCCATCAACACAGGAACCCGAACGCTACGCAAAACTACAGGAGCGTCAGTCTTGTCAGATCAGGGTTAACAAACGGTTGGGTAAAACCCTTCTGCCACGCAAAGAAAATGCCGCCCGAAGGCGGCATCGAGACGGTGCAGAGTGCGGCTATGGACGGATCCCCGGGGTGCTCCCGAGGATCGTACCGCCCGGGATCAAGCCTGCTCGAACGCGCCGTGGCAGTGCTTGTATTTCTTGCCGGAGCCGCAGGGGCACGCCTCGTTGCGGGCGACGCGGCCCCAGGTAGCGGGGTCGTTCGGATCGCGATCCTCGACAGCCACGGCCATGAAGCCGCTGCCTTCGACGAAATCGTCCTCGCCGGTCGTGCCGTCGATATGATGACCTTCCATTTCCGGCGGCACCGGCGCGGGGGCGTCGGCCGCCTGGCGCACCAGTTCGACGCGCATCAGCTGCCCGGTGACGGTCTGGCGAAGGTTCGCCAGGAGCGCCTGGAAGAGTTCGAAAGCCTCGGCCTTGTATTCCTGCAGCGGATCGCGCTGGGCATAACCGCGGAAGCCGATGACAGAGCGCAGGTGGTCGAGGTTGACGATGTGCTCGCGCCACAGGTGATCCAGCGTCTGGAGCAGCACCGAGCGTTCGACATAGGTCATGATCTCGGGGCCGAAGCGTTCCGCACGGTCCTGCGCCGCCTGGTCGGCCGCCGTCTTCAGGCGCTCCAAAATGTCCTTCTCGTCGATGCCTTCTTCGGCCGCCCAGGCGTCGATCGGCAGATCGAGGTTGAGCTGTTCGAGCGCGCCCTTCTTGAGGCCCGCCACGTCCCACTGCTCGGCATAGGCGTTTTCCGGAATGCTCAGGCGCACGAGGTTCTCGACGACTTCGTTGCGCATGTCGCCGACGATCTCGGAGAGGTTCTCGCTGTCCATCAGCTCGATGCGCTGCTCGAAGATGACCTTGCGCTGATCGTTCAGCACGTCGTCATACTTGAGGAGGTTCTTGCGGATGTCGAAGTTGCGGGCTTCGACCTTCTTCTGCGCACGCTCCAGCGCCTTGTTGATCCAGGGATGGACGATTGCCTCGCCTTCCTTCAGGCCCAGCTTCTGCAGCATGGAATCCATGCGCTCGGAGCCGAAGATGCGCATCAGCGGATCGTCCAGCGAGAGGTAGAAGCGCGAGCTGCCGGGGTCGCCCTGGCGGCCCGAACGGCCGCGCAGCTGGTTGTCGATGCGGCGGCTCTCATGGCGCTCGGTGGCGAGCACGTAGAGACCGCCGGCAGCAAGCGCCTGTTCCTTGAGCTTCTTGACCTCGGCGACGATGGCGTCGCGCTTGGCGTCACGCTCGGCGCCCGGCTCCATCTCGGCAAGCTCCCGCTCGAGCCGCATGTCGATGTTGCCGCCAAGCTGGATGTCCGTACCGCGACCAGCCATGTTGGTGGCAATGGTGACGGCGCCCGGCACGCCGGCCTGCGCGACGATATAGGCTTCCTGCTCGTGGTAACGGGCATTCAGGACCTGGAAGTTCTTGAAGCCGGAACGCTTCAGCAGTTCGGCAAGGTATTCGGACTTCTCGATGGACGTGGTGCCGACGAGGACCGGCTGGCCCTTCTCGCTGGAGGCCTTGATCTCCTCGATGATCGCCTTGTACTTCTCTTCCGCGGTCCGGTAGACCTCGTCGTCCTCGTCGCGGCGCTGGATCGGCAGGTTGGTCGGCACTTCGACCACGTCGAGGCCGTAGATGTTGCCGAACTCTTCCGCTTCCGTCGAGGCCGTGCCGGTCATGCCCGACAGCTTGCCGTACATGCGGAAGTAGTTCTGGAAGGTGATCGAGGCCAGGGTCTGGTTCTCGCTCTGGATGGCCGCGCCTTCCTTGGCCTCCACGGCCTGGTGCAGGCCGTCGCTCCAGCGGCGGCCCGTCATCAGGCGGCCGGTGAACTCGTCCACGATCACCACCTCGCCGTTCTGCACCACATAGTGCTGGTCGCGGGTGAAGAGCTTGTGAGCCTTCAGAGCGTTGTTGATGTGGTGGACGATGGCGACGTTCTCGACGTCGTAGAGCGATTCGCCCTTGAGCAGGCCCGCCTCGCGCAGCAGGTTTTCCAGCTTCTCGGTGCCGACTTCGGAGAAGTTGGCGGAACGCTGCTTCTCGTCGATCTCGTAGTCCGCCGCGTCCAGCATCGGAATGAAGGCGTCGATGGTGGTGTAGAGGTCGGAGCGGTCGTCGAGCGGGCCGGAAATGATCAGCGGCGTGCGCGCTTCGTCGACGAGGATCGAGTCGACTTCGTCGACGATGGCGAAGAAGTGGCCGCGCTGGACCATCTGGCCGCGCTCGTACTTCATGTTGTCGCGCAGATAATCGAAGCCGAGTTCGTTGTTCGTCGCGTAGGTGATGTCGCAGGCATAGGCCGCGCGGCGCTGGTCGTCGTCGAGACCATGCACGATGACGCCGGTGGTCAGGCCGAGGAAGCCGTAGATGCGGCCCATCAGGCCGCTGTCGCGGGTGGCGAGGTAGTCGTTGACCGTCACGACATGCACGCCCTTGCCGGCGAGCGCATTGAGATAGACCGGCAGCGTCGCGACGAGCGTCTTGCCTTCACCGGTCTTCATTTCGGCGATGGACTTCTCGTGCAGGATCATGCCGCCGACGAGCTGGACGTCGAAGGGACGCAGGCCCAGAACACGCAAAGCGGCCTCGCGGGCGACCGCAAAAGCCGGCACCAGGATATCGTCCAGCGTCTTGCCGGCAGCGAGCTGTTCGCGGAATTCGACGGTCTTGGCGCGCAAGGCCTCATCGGAGAGCGCCTTGATCTCGGCTTCGAGCGCGTTGATCGCATCGACCCTTGGCTTATAGGAACGGACGCGGCGATCGTTGGAAGAGCCGAACAACTTGCGGGCAATGCCGCCGAGGCTGACCATCAGAATGGTCCTTTCTTTAAGGGCGCCCGGCGCGTGACGGGTCGCACGATATTGCGCGCAAAGCCGTGAAACGCCCGGAAACTGTTCTGGACGCGGGATTGCGTGACAGATAAGAGGGGGGTCGAATGATGTCAACGGCTCTGGCGGTTGCACAACTGCCACATTCTGGTGGTGTTGAGCCGTCTGGCACCGGATATCGACCCGATTCCGGCGAGGATGTGAAAGGTCTTTTCGTAATGTTCAAGTACAGCAAGCTCGCGGCAGTCGCCCTGATCGCGATCGCCGCCGCCAGCACCAGCGTCCGTGCGGAAGACGCTGCCGCGGACCCGGTCGTCGCCAAGGTCGGCGCGGTCGAGATCCACGAATCGGAGCTGAAACTGGCCATCGCCGGCCTCGACCCGCAGCTCGCCAACCTGCCAGACGATCAGAAGCGCGTCGCTGCGCTCTCCTCCATCATCGACGTCAAGCTGCTGGCAGCCGACGCCGACAAGGAAGGCCTGAAGGACAGCGCCGACTTCAAGCAGCGCCTGGCGTTCCTCACCGACCGCGAACTGCACAACGCCTATTTCAAGAAGCACGTCGTCGATGCCGTCACGCCGGAAGAGGTGAAGGCGCGCTACGACAAGGAAGTCGCCGCCATCACGCCGGAAGACGAGATCCGCGCCCGCCACATCCTCGTCAAGACCGAGGAAGAAGCGAAGGCCATCATCAAGGACCTCGACGCCGGCAAGGACTTCATCGAGATCGCCAAGGAAAAGTCGACCGACCCGAACAAGTCGGAAGGCGGCGACCTCGGCTACTTCGCCAAGGGCCGCATGGTTCCGGAATTCGAGGCGGCCGCCTTCGCTCTTGAAAAGGGCGCCTATTCGAAGGAGCCGGTCAAGACGCAGTTCGGCTTCCACGTCATCAAGGTGGAAGACAAGCGCAAGCAGCAGCCCCCGGCGCTGGACCAGGTCGAAGGCCAGGTTCGTCAGCTCGTCATGCGCGACAAGTATCTGGAGCTTCTGGAAAAGGCCAAGGCCGCCGCTCCGGTCGACATCAAGGACGCCGCACTGAAGACCGCCTACGACGGGGTCAACAAGCCAGCTGCCGAAGGTGAAGGCGAAGCCGCCCCGGCCACCGAAGGCCAGCAGTAAGCAACAACGGCCCGGCGCTCTCGCCGGGCCTTTCTTCCCGCAGGAAAACACGAATGTCCGGTTCCATCTCGCCGCTCGCACCGAAAACCTATGCCGAAATGCCGCCCGTACGCGGCGTGCGCATGGCAACCGCCGCCGCCGGGATCAAGTACAAGAACCGGATGGACGTGCTGATGATGGTCTTCGATCGCCCCGCGGCGGTCGCAGGCGTCTTCACGCGCTCCAAGTGCCCTTCCGCCCCGGTCGACTTCTGCCGCGCCAACCTTCCCGGCGGCGTCGCCCGCGCCGTGGTGGTCAATTCCGGCAACGCCAATGCCTTTACCGGCCGCAAGGGCCGCGAATCGACCAGGATGACGGCGGAAGCCGCCGCCAGGGCGATCGGCTGCAGCGAAGGCGAAATCTTCCTCGCCTCCACCGGCGTGATCGGCGAACCGCTCGACGCGACGAAATTCTCCGGCGTTCTCGACAGCCTTGCCGCCTCCGGTACGGAAGACTTCTGGTTCGAGGCCGCCAAAGCGATCATGACCACGGACACCTATCCGAAGGTTGCCACGCGCACGGCCGAGCTAGGCGGCGTCACCGTCACCGTCACCGGCATCTCCAAGGGCGCCGGCATGATCCGGCCGAATATGGCCACCATGCTGTCCTTCGTCGTCACCGATGCGGATATTCCCGCCGCCGTGCTGCAATCGCTGCTGTCGGCCGGCGTCGGTCCGACCTTCAATTCCGTGACCGTCGACAGCGACACCTCGACCTCCGACACGCTGATGCTGTTCGCGACCGGCGCTGCCGCCGCTGACGGCCAGACGCCGGTAACGGCCGACGACGCATCGCTCGACGGCTTCCGCGTCGCCCTCAACGACCTCCTGCGCGATCTCGCCCTCCAGGTCGTCCGTGACGGCGAAGGCGCACGCAAGATGGTGGAAATCACCGTCGAGGGCGCCGAAAGCGACGACGCGGCCAAACGCATCGCGCTCTCCATCGCCAATTCCCCGCTGGTCAAGACCGCCGTCGCCGGCGAGGACGCCAACTGGGGCCGTATCGTCATGGCCGTCGGCAAGTCCGGCGAGATGGCTGACCGCGATCGCCTTGCCATCTGGTTCGGCGACGTGCGCGTCGCCGTCGATGGCGAACGCGATCCCGCCTATTCCGAAGCCGCCGCCACCGCCGTGATGAAGCGCGAGGACATTCCCGTGCGCGTCGAGATCGGTCTCGGCAAGGGCCGCGCGACCGTATGGACCTGCGACCTCACCAAGGAATATGTCGAGATCAACGGCGACTATCGCAGCTAAAGCAGCACGTGCGGCGGCGAACGCCCGGCACTGGACAGGAATCGAGGCCCGGACAGCGTGACCCCTTCCGGAAAAAAGACGACGATGAGCGATCTTCCCAAAGTCCGGCGGCTGGAAGCCGTCGGCTTTCGCGCGTGGCCGGCAGCCAGCGTGCAGTATGACGGAAGCTGGCTCTGCCGGCTGACGGCAGGCCATCCCTCGCGCCGGCTGAACTCCGTCAATCCGCTCGATCCCTCCGACACGCGCGACATCGACATCCGCCTCGAAAAGGCCGCCAAGCGCTTCGCGGATTACGGCCGCCCGCTGCTCGTGCGCCAGACGCCGCTGACGCCGGCAAAGCTCGTCGCCTATATGGACGCGGCCGGCTGGGCCGACATCGGCCACACGATCGTGATGATGGCCGATCTTGCGACGCTCACGCGCGACGACGGCATGGATCATTTGCCGAGCCGCGATGTCGGCCGCTTCGTCGACGCGCGCATCCGCGTCGCCGGCGACGACCCGGCCCTGAAGCCGGGCCTCACCGAAATCATCAACGCCATCAAGCCGGAAACGGGTCTCTTCATCTTCGAGGAGCCGGATTTCGGTCCGACGGCCGTGACGCTCGCCGTGCAGGACAACGACCTTGCCGGCATCCTGCAGCTCGGCGTTGCCGAAGAACGCCGCGGCCAGGGCCTCGGCACCGCCGTGCTGCATGCCAGCCTGCGCTGGGCCAAGCTCAAGGGCGCGCGCCATGCCTGGGTGCAGGTAGAAGCGGACAATGCCGCCGCCGTCGCGCTCTACCGCCGTGCCGGCTTTTCCGACGTTTACACCTACAGCTACCGGGGACCTGCCGCGGCATGACCGAGACGATCGCCAAACCCCGCCGCATTCTGCTCGTCGCCGCCTGCGCGCTGGTCGACGCCGACGGCCGCATCCTCCTGGCGCAGCGCCCGCAAGGCAAGTCGCTGGCCGGTCTGTGGGAGTTCCCGGGCGGCAAGGTCGAGCCGGGTGAAACGCCCGAGGAAACGCTGATCCGCGAACTGGACGAGGAACTCGGCATCCAGACGAAGATCCCGTGCCTCGCGCCGCTGACCTTTGCCAGCCACACCTATGACGACTTCCACCTCCTGATGCCGCTCTATGTCTGCCGCCGCTTCGAGGGCACGGCGCAGGGCCGCGAGGGCCAGGCGATCAAGTGGGTGCGACCCAAGGCGCTGCGCGACTATCCCATGCCGCCGGCCGACGAACCGCTCATCCCTTTCCTGATGGACCTGCTCTGAGCCGTTCCCGCCTGTCGCGAACTCTGTTCACGGCAGGGATTTACATCCAATTTTTTAGTCTCCGTTAAGCAATCGTTTAGCACCCTCGTTCAAAGATTGGGCTTAACGTTGCAATGAATGCTTACGAGACCCTGTGATGCGTGACGAAGACTTCTGGAAAGCCGTTCAGGAGAAGGATTTCACGCCGGCCGGCGACACCCGGACCGGCGCGCTCAACCTCGCCCTGCTCTTCGGTACGGCCGTAATAGCCCTTGCCCTTGTCCTGACGCCGGTTCTTTCCGCCAAGACCGACAAGCGCATGATCGCGAACGTGCCGGATGACTTCGACATGATCTCGACGGGTTCGATCCCGACGGAAGGCGCCAAGCGCTACACGGTGCGCCGCAGCGTGCTGCAGGAAATGCCGGGCGCCGTCTGCATCGTCAATGGCAACGGAACGAACACCGGCTGCTGAGCCGGACGGGAACAGGCGGGCGAAAAGCGCTCCAGGAGAGACGGATGATGACCAGGCTGTTGAAATCATTCCTCTCGGGCAAGAGCGGAGCCACGGCCGTGGAATACGGCCTCCTCGCCGCCCTCATCTCCGTGGGCCTGATCGCGGGCGCTTCGACATTCGGCAACTCGCTGAACAACACCTTCATGACCGTCAGCAACAGCATGCAACAGACGCCGTAGCGTCTATTCCCGCCCGGTCTGCTTGAGCGCGTCGGCAAGACGCATCGTCGCCGAGCCCGGCTTCAGCGGCTTCTGCTGGCTCTCGTGCGGCGCCCAGCCCGAAACATAGATCACCGAGAACGTCGCCCGGATGCGTCCGTCCGGATCGGAAAACCGTTCCGCATAAAGTTCCGCCGCCCGCAGCAGGATACCGCGCGTCAAAGGTCGGCGGCTGCGGCCGGTCAGCGGATTGGCCATGCCCATGGCCCGAAGATCCTTCATCAGCGGGAAGATCGAATCGTAGCGGACCGTATAGGTCTCCTTGTCCGTCACCGGCAAGGCGAAGCCACCGCGCTGGAGGAGCGCACCGACATCGCGCACGTCCGGGAAGGGAATGACCCGCGGGCTTGCCCCGCCCGTCAGCTCGCTTTCGGCCGCCAGCAGCACCTCGCGCAACTCCTGCAGCGTGCCGCTTCCGGGGATTGCCGCGAGGAACAGTCCGTCCGGCTTCAGCGCACGGCGGATCTGCACGAAGACGCCGGGCGTATCGTTGGTGAGATGCAGGGCGAGCGGCGAGACGATGAGATTCGCCGACTGCGGCTCCAGCGGCACCGTTTCGAGTGGCGAGACCGTCAGCGCCTCGCCCGGCCCGGCGAAACGCCGGTCGCTCTCCACGCGCTCGAGGACATCCGCCTTGCCGGTTTCCGCGATGGCCCGCGCCGTCGCCCCGGTATGGCCGTGCAGCTCGACCGCACGCTCGAAGCGGCGCTCGATGACGCTGAGCCGCTCGGCCAGTTCCCGCGCCACCACGGCAAGCAGGAAATCCGCCGGCCCGGCGCGAAGCGCCCTGAGCCGATTGGTGTCGATGAGGGCATGGTCGAAGAGCGTTTCCATGGGAGGGTCCTGTTCGGATTTCCTTCGCTTTGGCCGGTGAGGGCGACTATTGTCAACCGCATGGGCGAAATCGAGGCCGAGGCATTGCCGGCAGTTCCGCTCCGGCAGGTCCTTTCCCGCCGGCTGCGCGGCCTTGCGGGCGCGGCGCTCGACCTGGTCTATCCGCCCGCCTGCGCCGGCTGCGGGGTGCTTCTCGGCAGCAAGACGAGCCTCTGCCCACATTGCTGGTCCAGGCTTTCCTTCATCGAGCGGCCCTATTGCGACGTGCTCGGCACGCCCTTTTCCTACGATCTCGGTCCCGGCATCCTCAGTCCCGACGCCATCGCCAACCCGCCGCCCTTCGATCGGCTACGCTCCGTCGCGCTCTATGACGATCTCGCCCGCGGGCTCATCCATGCGCTGAAATACAGCGACCGCACCGAGCTTGCTCCGATGATGGCGGGATGGATGCTGCGGGCGAGCGACGGCACCGTGCAGGCGGCGGATGTCATCGTGCCCGTGCCGCTGCATCGCCTGCGCCTTCTCTGGCGCAAGTTCAACCAGTCGGCCGAGCTTGCCCGCGCCATCGGCGCGCTCGCCGCAAAGCCCGTGCTGATCGACGCCGTACGCCGCACGAAACGCACCCGCCGCCAGATCGGTCTCGGACCGCGAGCCCGCGAGGACAATGTGCGCGGCGCCTTCTCCATCACGCCCAAGGGACGCGAGGCATTGTTTGGAAAACGCGTCATCCTCGTCGACGACGTCTACACGACCGGCGCGACGGTCGCCGCCGTCACCCGCGCGCTGAAGCAGGCCGGGGTTCTGGATGTGACCGTTTTGACCTTTGCAAGGGCGCTTCCCGGACCTATATGAAAGACAAGGTTTTTCAAGCTTTGGAGCAGGGCAGCATGGCTTCGGTCGTCATCTACACGCGTCAGTTCTGCGGCTATTGCAGCGCCGCCAAGAAACTCCTCGAGACCAAGGGCGTGACCTTCGAGGAACACGACGCGACCTACGCACCCGAGGTGCGCCAGGAAATGATCAAGCGCGCCAATGGCCGCAACACCGTGCCGCAGATCTTCATCGGCGAGACCCATGTGGGCGGCTGCGACGACCTGCATGCGCTGGAACGCGCCGGCGAGCTCGACGCGCTGCTGGCCGCCTGAGGAGATATCCATGACCGTCACGATCGCCGCGATCCAGATGTGCTCCGGAACGGACCCTGTCCGCAACGTGGAGACCATGCGGCGCCTCGTGCGCGAAGCGGCCGGAAAGGGCGCGACCTATGTCCAGACGCCGGAAATGACCGGCGCGCTGCAGCGCGACCGCGCGGGCCTGCGGTCCATCCTGCGCCAGGAGGCGGACGATCTCGTGGTCGCCGCGAGCGCGGAGCTTGCGGGTGAACTCGGCATTCATCTCCATGTCGGCTCGACGGCCATCGCCCTTGCCGACGGCAAGGTCGCCAACCGCGGCTTCCTCTTCGGCCCGGATGGCGCAAGGATCTGCCGGTACGACAAGATCCACATGTTCGACGTCGATCTCGACAATGGCGAAAGCTGGCGCGAGAGCGCGGTCTATTCGCCGGGTGCCGTCGCGCGCGTGGTCGACCTGCCCTTTGCCCGGCTCGGCTTTGCCATCTGCTACGACGTGCGTTTTCCCGAACTCTTCAAGGCCGAGGCGCAGGCCGGCGCCGAGATTCTCTCCGTTCCCGCCGCCTTCACCCGCCAGACGGGCGAGGCGCATTGGGAAATCCTGCTGCGCGCCCGCGCCATCGAAAACGGCGTCTACGTCATCGCCGCCGCGCAGGCCGGCGTGCATGAGGACGGGCGCGAGACCTTCGGCCACTCCATGATCGTCGATCCCTGGGGCCGGGTGCTCGCCGCTGCCGGCGGCACGGGCGAGGCGATCGTCATGGCAGAGATCGACATTGCCGCCGTCAAGGCCGCACGTGACAAGATTCCGAACCTGCGCAACGGTCGCGCCTTCACCCTTGAGGGCACGGAGGCTTCCGGGAAGGGAGGCGTTGCCGCTTGATCCGCTACGAACTTTCCTGCGACAACGGGCACGCCTTCGAGGGCTGGTTCGGCTCGGCGGACGATTTCGACCGCCAGCAGAAGATGTCGCTCGTCTCCTGCCCGTCCTGCGGCTCGGCCCATGTCGCCAAGCGCCTGATGGCGCCCTCCGTCTCCACTGCGCGCAAGAAGCAGCAGCGTCAGGACCTTGCCGTCCAGACAGGCCAGCGTGAAATGATGTCGAAGCTCAGGGACATCGTCTCCACCATCCGCGCCAATTCCGAGGATGTCGGCGAGCGTTTTCCCGAGGAAGCCCGCAAGATCCACTATGGCGAGACCGAACAGCGTGGCCTGATCGGCCGGGCGACGGCCGACGAGGTGCGCGATCTTCTGGAAGAGGGCGTCGAAGTCGCCCCGCTTCCCGTCCTTCCCGACGATACGAACTGATGCGCGGCCACCATCTCGCCGTCTACAATTTCGGCCTTCATGTCGACGACTACGAGAGCCCGCGCGTCGAAGGTTTTCGCCTGCGCGAACCGTTGAATTTCGAGGCCGCCAGCCGGGCGGAAGGCTATATCGGCCGCTCGGGTTACGATGACGTGCCGGGGCCGGAAAGCTGGGGCGAGAAGGTCTATCCGCGTTTCATCGCGGGTAGCGGCTTTACCGATGCCCCCTCCTCCCTCTCGCTCTGGGCGGATCTCGAAGCGCTGATGGCCTTCACCTATAGCGGCGTGCATGCCGATGCGCTGAAGCACGCCCGCAACTGGAACCAGCGGCAGGCCTGGCCGGCGCTGGTGCTCTGGTGGGTGGCGGAAGGCGCACGGCCGGTCTGGGCGGATGGCGCCGCGCGGCTGGAGCATCTCCATGACCACGGCCCGACGCCCCATGCCTTCACCTTCAAGGCGGCCTATTGTCCCGACGGCAAGGCCGTTGTCGTCGATCGCGAGGCGGTGAAGGCGATGGCCGGACGCAATGCGGCAGGCCAGGACGACCTGCTCGCGGCGGCGAAAGCGCTGAAACCCTGATCAGGCAGAGGCGCGACGTCCCACCAGCATATAGTTGACGTCCATGTCCTTCGAGAGGTTCCACTGGTTGAGGAGCGGGTTGAAGAACACGCCGGTGCGGTCGGTGACCGTCAGGCCGGAAGCCGTGAGAGGCTTTTCGATCTCCTCCGGGCGCACCAGCTTCTCATACTGATGGGTGCCGCGCGGCAACCAGCGCAGCACGTTCTCCGCCGCGAAGATCGCCAGCGCCGCCGCCTTCATGGTGCGGTTGATCGTGGCGACGAACATCATGCCGCCGGGACGCACCATCGAGGCACAGGTGGTGAGGAAGAAATCGACGTCGGCGACGTGCTCAACCACCTCCATGTTGAGCACCACGTCGAAGGTCTCGCCGGCCTCCGCCAGCGCCTCGGCCGTCACGGCGCGGTAGTCGACCGGCACGCCGCTACCCACCGCATGGGCCTTCGCAATACCGATGTTCTTTTCCGATGCATCCGCGCCGAGCACGTCCGCCCCCATGCGCGCCATCGGCTCGGAGAGCAGTCCCCCGCCGCAACCGATATCGAGAATGCGCAACCCCTCGAGCGGGCGGTGCGCCTTCGGATCGCGGCCGAACTGGGCGGAAACGAGATCGCGGATATAGGTCAAGCGAACGGGATTGAACTTGTGCAGCGGCCGGAACTTGCCGGTCGGATCCCACCATTCCGCGGCCATGGCCGAAAAGCGATCGACTTCGGCCTGGTCGATCGTCGTGCGGGCTGCCTCGCTCATGGCTCTCTCCTTCGCGTCCTGTCCCCCGTGAAGTCGGCCTCCACGGGGCGGATGTCAAGGGGGCGAAGTGAAGCGGCTCAGCCGATGCGGGTCGCCTCAAGCCTTTCCTCGTCGAGGGCGATCCCGAGGCCGGGCGCCTCGCCCAGGAGAAGCCAGCCGTTTTCATGACGCAGCGGCGTCTTCAGCGGATAGTCGCGGCGATCCTCGCTCCATTCCGGCGCGTCATAGGGATATTCGAGGAAGGGCGCATCGCCCGCGCCCGCCGTCAGATGCGCATTGGCGAGCACACCGATACCGTTCGTCCAGGAATGCGGCGTGAAGGTCACGCCGGCCTCGCGGGCCTGCAAGGCAAGGCGCCGGCAGCCGGTAATGCCGCCCACCAGCGCGACGTCCGGCTGGATCACATCGAAAGCGCGTTCCTCGATGATATCGCGGAACTCGTAGAGTTCGCGCGTCATCTCGCCGCCGGCAATGCGGATATCCGTCGCGTCCTTCAGCGCCTTCATGCCCTTGCGGTCGGAGCGGTGAAGCGGCTCCTCCATCCAGTAGATGCCGAGCCGTTCCAGCTCCCGCGCAACGACCAGCGCGTCCTTGAACGTCCAGGGTAGCGTCGTGTCCCAGGGCATGCGCCAACCCTGGTTGCAATCGACCATCAGGTCCAGCCGGTCGCCGACCCGTGCGCGGATCGCCTCAAGCGCCTTCACATCCTCCCGCCAGCCGTTGCGCCCGCCCGCGGAGGAGGAGAAGCGCACCTTCATCGCCGGAAAGCCTTCGGCAAGATAGCGTTCCGCCTGATCCGCCATGGCGGACGGCTCGCGCAGCACGCCGGAGGATGCGTAGAGCCGTACCCGGTCGGCCCGCCCGCCCAGCATGCGCCAGACCGGCTCGCCCGTGACCTTGCCGGCAAGATCCCAGAGCGCGAGGTCGAGCGGCCAGCAGCGGCCGTAATGGAAGTTGATATGCGAGAGCACTTCGTAGTGCCGTTCGAGATGGCGCGGATCCTGGCCGACGAACAGGTCCTCGTGGCCCTCGAACCCCTTCATCAGATCGCCGGAGCCGATGCCCTCGCGCCCCTCGTCGTCGCGCACCCGCACGATGGTGGCGTCGAAATGCCGGCGGGGGCGGCCATCCCAGCTCGCCTTGAACGGCGGGTCGAGCGGCAGCCGGTGGTGGCTGATCCCGATGGAAACGATCCTGCTCATGGCTTCCCCTTATCTTCGCTGAACGCCGCTTAGCCGAACTGCTGCCAGATGGTCTTGTAGTCGCAGTACTTGTCGATCGCGTGCACCGAACGGTCGCGCCCGAAGCCCGACTGCTTGAACCCGCCGAAAGGCGTTGCGAAATTCGACATGTCGTAGGTGTTGATCCAGACCGTGCCGGCATGGACCGCCTCGGAGAAACGATGCGCCCGGTCCATGTCGCGGGTCCAGACGGCAGCGGTCAGGCCATAGGGCGTGCCATTGGCCAGGGCGATGGCTTCTTCCTCGCTGTCAAAGGCAAAGGCCGCCAGCACCGGGCCGAAGAGCTCCTGCTGGGCGATGCGCATGTCGTTGGTCACATCGGCGATGACGCCGGGCGAGACATAGTATCCTCCCGTTTCCGACAGCACGCGTTCCGCCCCGAAGGCGCGGCGCCCACCCTCCTTTTCGCCGATGGCGACGAGACCGAGCACCTTCTCCATGTGCTCCGCCTCGATCAGCGCGCCGATCTGCGCAGCCGGCTCGAAGGGATGAGCCAGCGTGATCTCGCGTTTGACCACCGCTTCGATCTTCTCGATCAGCGCCTGCTGCACCGAACGCTGCACGACGAGGCGCGTTGCCGCATGACAGGTTTCCCCCGAATTGTAGAAACAGCCCCAGGCGGCCGCACTGGCGGCCGCATCGAGATCGGCGTCTTCGAAGACGACCAGCGGCGACTTGCCACCCAGTTCCAGCGCCACGCGCTTGAGGTTCGATTGCGCCGCATAGCCCATGATCAGCTTGCCGACCTCCGTGGAGCCGGTGAAGGCGACCATGTCCACGTCCATATGGAGCGCCAGCGGTTTGCCCACCTCCTCGCCGAACCCGGTGACGACGTTGAAGACGCCGGCAGGCAGGCCCGCCTCGACCGCAAGCTCCGCCAGCCGCAGCGCCGAGAGCGAGGATTGCTCCGCCGGCTTCAGAACGACGGAGTTGCCCGCGGCAATTGCCGGGCCGAGTTTCCACGCATCGATGATCATCGGATAGTTCCACGGCGTGATCGCCGCGACGACGCCAAGCGGCACCTTCCTGACGAGCGCCCGCGCCTTCGGTCCGGTCGGCGCGATCTCGTCATACAGCTTGTCGATCATCTCGCCATAATACTGGATGCCGTCGGCGCACAGCCGCACATCCACGCCGAGCGACGCCTGCACCGGCTTGCCGACATCGAGCGTCTCCAGAAGCGCCAGCTCCTCGCCGTGCGTGCGGATCAGTTCCGCCCAGCGCAGCATGATCTTCTTCTTCTCGAGCGGCTCCTTGGCCCGCCAGACGCCGCTCTCGAACGCCTTTCGCGCCGACATCACGGCGAGATCGACATCGGCCCCGTCGCCTTTTGCCAGCACGGCGCCCGGCTGACCATCCATCGGGCGGATGCGGGTGAAGGTACGGGCGGACACGGCGGGCTGCGTCCTGCCGTCGATGAAATGTCCACGCGCCAGCGAAAGGCCGGAAAGGCGCTTTTCCCAATAGGCGCGGTCATGGTGTTCGCTCATGTCTGGTCCTCAAAGCGTCCTGGGCAGCGCCATCACCGTGGCGGCAATCCTGTCGATATCGGCGTCGGAGACGTCGCGGATCGTCGAGCGGCGCATCGGCTGGTTTTCCGGTGCGCGCATCTCGCGGGCAAGGTCGTTGGCCGAAAAGGCGGCAAAGGCCTTTGGCAACGCACGGGCGATGCCGCAGCGGTCCATGAGATCGCTGACGAAACCCGGCAGCAGCGCCGCATCGGAAAGGCCACAGGCATGCGCGGCGGCGGCGAGATCGGCCGTATCGGCCTCGGCAAGCCAGGCCAGCGTCGCCTCGAAGCCGAGCGCGGTGGCAAGCCCATGATGAACGGGGGCAAGGCCGGCGAGCGCATGGCTGATATTGTGGGCGATGGCCGTGCCGCAATTGTCGATGGCGATGCCGGCATAACACGAACCGAGCAGCACTTTCCCGCGCGCGTCGATATCCGCCGGGTTCTTCACCACCGCTTCCAAGGCCTCCGTCAGCAGGCGAAGGGCGGCATGGGCATAGAGTGCGGCGCCCCGATGGGCATTGCGGTTGGTCGCCGCCTCGAAGGCATGCACGAAGGCATCGAGGCCGCACCAGGCGGTCAGGTTCGCCGGCAACGTCACCGTCAATGCGGGATCGAGCAACACGAGGTCGGCCTTGGTTTCAGCGCCCCAGATCCAGAGCTTCTTGCCTTCAGGCCCGGCGAAGATCGTCGTCGCGGAGGTTTCGGAGCCCGTGCCCGCCGTCGTCGGCACCATGATCTTCTTCAGCGGCTTTTTCGGCAGGGGATGGGCTGCCAGCGCATAATGCATCGGCGCTTCGTCGGCCGCTGCGACGCAGGTCGCGATCTTGGCGATATCCAGCGCCGAGCCGCCGCCGATACCGACGACGAGATCCTTGCCCCGTGCCGCGTCGCTGGCCGCCTGAACATGCGCAAGCTTCGGCTCGCCGGCAAAGTCCGAGAAAAACTCCGCCGCAATCCCTGCAGCGGCAAACTGGGCGGCAAGCTGCTCGCCAAGACCGCTTGCAGCGAGAAAGCCGTCCATGACGACGAGCACGCCCCGGGCTTCCAGCGCACCGGCGGAGGTGGCGATGGTGGCATGAACGCCTTCGCCAAAACGGATATCGGGCACGAATGAGGTGGAAAAAGTCACGACGGGTCCCCGGAAATGCTTTCGCAGACCCTGCATCACGATTTCAGATTTTCAAATCCTTGGATTTTTCGGGGTTTTTGATAACTTCAGATCATGAAAGCCACGATGCTCGCCCATATCCCGCTCGAAGCCTTCCGTGTTTTCGACGCCGCCTGCCGGCACATGAATTTTTCCCGTGCCGGACGCGAGCTCAACATCACCCAGGCGGCCGTCAGCCGCCGCATCAAGGGGCTGGAAGATCACCTGGGCGCCCAACTCTTCACTCGTAGCGGCAAGAACCTGGCATTGACGCCCCGCGGCGAAAAGCTGTTCCAGCGCGTGCGCGCCTCGCTCGATTATCTCGAGGAGAGCCTGGAGCCTTTCCGCACCGGGACCGGCCGCAGCATCGCGCTGGCGGCCAGTGGCTCCGTCTCTCATCTCTGGCTCGGTTCCCGCCTTCGCGATTTTGCCCGCGGCAACCCCGATGTCGCCATCCATCTCGCCACCTCCGACAGTCCCGGCGATCTTGCCTCCGAAAACAACGACCTCGTCATTCTCTACTCGGCCGGTGAACATCCGCGCTGGACCCTGACCCCGCTCATTGCGGAAGAACTGGCGCCCGTCGCGTCGCCGGATTATCTCGCGCGCAAGGGGCTGGAAGCGGCGGCGCTCGTCCCTGCCGATCTCGCAAGTCTCGACCTCATCGACTACGAGCGCTTCAACGCCAACTGGATTTCCTTCCGGCCCTGGCTGGAGCGTGTCGCGCCTGAAACGCTCCGCCGCATGCCGCGGCCGCATCTCACCTTCTCCACCTATGCGCTGGTCGTGGAGGCGGCCGTCAGCGGCGACGGGGTGGCGCTGGGCAGCCTCGGCCTCATCGCCGACAAGCTGGCCGACGGTACCCTCGTGCGGCTCGGCGAGGCGAGCCTCGTCACCGGCTACGGCTATCATCTCGGGCTGCCGAAGTTCCGCAGCGCGCCGCCGGAAGTGCTGGCCCTGCACGAAAGCCTGCGCACGGCGGGCCCGCAGCCGTAAGCAGGCCGCTTGCAGGCACCCGGCTTGTGGCCTATCAGATCACCAGATCGGCGGATCGACGGCTTTCCCGGCCTCCAGAAGGCACCCGCCAAAGCGTCACGGGCAACGGCACGGTTCGGCATGAGGGAGCGCAGGCAAGGCAGTTCCGGTTTGCTCGTCTTCGGGCTCTTCGCCTTCGTGCTTTTGGGCGCGATCAGCGCCACCGTGCTCGTTGCCAACGACTACCGCAACCTCAACCTGCTGCTCGTCCGTTTCGGCTACGATCCCATCGACACTTCCCGCCACGAACGCGACCTGCAATCCTACGAGATGAAGGGCAAGCGCATGCCGCGCCCGACCGGCCTCATCCCGGAGCGGATGCTCGTTCCCGAAACCCCGAGCGAAGCCCGGTTCGTGCGCACGATCCGCAAGGCGCCGGAAGCGCTCTGCGAAGCGCTGCGGGCGGGCGGCTTCGAGAATTCGGGCTGGAAGGCCGGCGCCTTCGATGCAAGCAACTGGGAATGCCAGTCCACCCGCGACTTCCCGAATGACGGCGATGGCGAGGGCGGCCCCTCCTCCGCCTTCCTTCTGGTACGCGGCAATGCCGAGACCCACGTCTCCTCCTTCCGCATCAAGCTCAACATCGAAAACCCGGCCACGCAGAACGCCGTGATCGACGCAGCCGTGCGCACCATCGAAATCTTCCTGGAGGAGGTGCGCTGGCAAAGCGCACCGGACATTCTCGCCGATATCCGCGAGCTGAAGGAATTCGACATCGTGCGTCTGGGCAACCGCCTCCAGTTCAAGAAGGAGGCTTTCGGCGAGACGCCGCGCTACAATTTCACCATCACGCCGGATCGCACCCGCAAGCCCGATTCCTACCTGCCGGACTATTTCGACCGCGCCCAATGGCTGCCGCTGCCGAAAAACCTGGATGGAACCCATTGAGGAAATCGTGGTTTCCCGCCACCATGCGCGGGATCGGCAAGGAGCGTGAATGAGGGCGGGCAAACGAGGTTTCTGCGCGGGCGCGCTTGCCCTGCTTGCCGCCCTGCCGGTCCTGGCCGCGGAACTGCGCCCCGGCTCCGCCTCGGAAGAGGCGATCTGGACCGACCATCCGGTGCGCATCGACCGGAGCAAACAGACCTATGAGCGGATTGCGGTCGCACCCATTCCGATCCTGCTGCGCATTCCCGTCAGCAGCCGCGCCGTGGTGCTCGACGGCGCCTCCTTCGAGGATCGCGGGCGCCTCTATGTTCTGACGGATATCGTGCCCGTCGATTCGAAACGGCTCTGCCGCAACGTCGACGGCGCCATCGTGGTTTGCGGCCGGCGGTCGAAGATGCTGCTCTACGGGATGGTCGTCGGCCGCACGCTGTTCTGCAACGAGGATTTTCGTGGCGGCCGGGTCTCCTTCGTTACCTGCCGTTCGCGCGGCAAGGACGTTGCCGAAACACTGGTTGCCGCCGGCTTCGGCTGGGCCGCGACGCCGCGCCTGCAGGATGCGCAGGACAAGGCGATGCAGAAATTTTCCGGCATCTGGCGGGACGCCGTGTGCCTGACGCTCCGCCGATGCCCGCCCCGCATCACGCGGTAAGGCTCACCCTCTTCCGAACTCATCCTCAATGCGGATGATGTCGTCCTCACCGAGATAGGAGCCGGTCTGTACCTCGATGAGTTCCAGCAGGATCTTGCCGGGATTGGCAAGCCGGTGCACCTCGCCCTGCGGGATATAGACGGATTCGTTTTCCCGAAGCGGAATGGTCCGGTCCCCGATCGTCACCTCCGCCGTGCCGCGCACCACGATCCAGTGTTCCGAACGGTGATGATGCTTCTGCAGCGACAGCCGCTTGCCCGGCGTCACGAACAGCCGCTTGACCTGGAACCGCTCGCCGTTCAGCACCGACGTATAGCCGCCCCACGGACGGTAGGACGTCGGATGCGTCTCGGTGAGCTTGGCCGTCTTCGGCAGCGCGGCGAGATGCTTGACCAGCTTGCCGACATTCTGGCTGTCCTCCAGCCGTCCGACATAGACCGCGTCCTCGCTGGCGATGACCGCGACATTGTCGAGGCCCTGCACGGCGACATGGATGTCATGCGAGATGACCAGCGAGTTGCGCGTGTCGAGCACCGTGGCGCTGCCCTCGGCGACATTGCCCGCGTCGTCCTGCCGGCCGGTCTTCCAGACGGAATCCCAGCTGCCGAGATCGGACCAGGCGATGGGGGACGGCACGACGGCGGCGACCGGCGTCTTCTCGAAGATGGCATAGTCGACGGAGATGTCCGGCGCCCGTGCGAAGGCCGTCTCGTCGAGCCGCTCGAAGTCGAGGTCGTGCTGGGCCTTCGCCACCGCCTCGCTCGCCGCCTCCAGCACCTCGGGGGCGTATTGGCGAAGCTCGCGCAGGAAGAGGCCGACCGGCAGCATGAACATGCCGGAGTTCCACAGATAGCCGCCCGTCGCCAGCATGGCTTCGGCGCGCTCGCGGTCCGGCTTCTCGACGAAGCGGCGCACGGCGTGGGCGCCGTTGCCGAGGTCTTCGCCGGTCTCGATATAGCCGTAGCCGGTGGCGGGTTCGGTGGGGGTGATGCCGAAGGTGACGAGGCGGCCGGCCCGTGCGGCGGTGGCGGCCTTGTCGATGCAGGCGCGATAGGTGTCGTCGGCCTCGATCTCATGGTCGGAGGCGAGCACCTGCAGGATGGCGTCCTCGCCATGGAGGCGGGCGACGAGGCTTGCGGCGGCGGCAAGCGCCGGGGCGGTGTTGCGCGCGACGGGTTCGAGCAGGATGGCGGTCAGCGCAACGCCGGCGGCGCGGGCCTGTTCGGCGACGAGGAAGCGGAAGTCGGCATTGGTGACGATGACGGGCGGGGCGTAGAGCGCGGCATCGGCGACGCGGGCGAGCGACTTCTGGAACAGCGTGGTCTCGCCGAGGAAGCCGAGGAACTGCTTGGGGGCCGAGGCGCGCGACAGCGGCCAAAGGCGCGTGCCCTTGCCACCGGCCATGATGACGGGGACGATCTTGCTGCTCATGATTTCCATCCTGGTCTCAAAGCCCGCCGTCATGGCGATCGGCAATTTCCGGCAGTCTCAAGGGGTCCCGTAAAGAAACACACAATCCGGGTGCTTGCCACCCACCGGGCCGCAACCATTCTCGCAGACAAGGTAAAGAGGAGGTTGCGAGCAGGTGCGATGCGGGCAACAAAAAACCCGCCGGAGGCGGGTTCGATGTTTCGCGTCTGAAAGCCGGCGATCAGACCGGCATCACGATACCCTGGAGGGTCGTCAATTCCGCGAGGTAGCTTTCGATGCCGAACTTCTGGTCGTCCGACTTCGCATGTTCGAGCTCCTTGCGGGCAGCTTCGATGCGGCGCGTGATGTCTTCGTTGTTGAACTCGTCGACATGAACGGCCGATTCGGCCAGCAGCGTGCAACCGGTGGGGACGATGTCGGCAAAGCCGCCGAAGACCACATAGCGGTCCTTCTTGCCATCCGCGGACTTCACGGTAACGACGCCAGGCTTGATCGTCGTCATGGTCGGCGCATGGTTGGCCATGACGGTCATCTCGCCCTCGGTCGCCGGAATGACGACTTCGCTGACGCTGCCGGAAACCAGCAGGCGTTCGGGAGAAACGAGTTCAAAGTTGAAACTGTCAGCCATGACCATTCACTTCTTCTGATTTCATACGGCCGGGGAAAGAGGGCGCCCGCTCGGGCGCCCGCCAATCAAATCAAGCGGCTTCGGCAGCCAGCTTCTTCGCCTTTTCGAAAGCTTCGTCGATGGTGCCGACCATGTAGAAGGCCTGCTCGGGCAGGTGGTCGCACTCGCCGTTGACGATCATCTTGAAGCCGCGGATGGTTTCCTTCAGCGGCACGTACTTGCCCGGCGAACCGGTGAAGACTTCGGCCACGTGGAAGGGCTGCGACAGGAAGCGCTGGATCTTGCGGGCGCGAGCCACGGCCAGCTTGTCTTCCGGCGACAGTTCGTCCATGCCCAGAATCGCGATGATGTCGCGCAGTTCCTTGTAGCGCTGCAGCACGGCCTGCACGGAGCGGGTGGTGCTGTAGTGCTCTTCGCCGATGACGTTCGGGTCGATCTGACGCGAGGTCGAGTCCAGCGGGTCCACGGCGGGGTAGATACCCAGGGCGGCGATGTCACGCGACAGCACGACGGTGGCGTCCAGGTGACCGAAGGTGGTCGCGGGCGACGGGTCGGTCAGGTCATCCGCAGGGACGTACACGGCCTGGATCGAGGTGATCGAACCCACCTTGGTCGAGGTGATGCGCTCCTGCAGGCGGCCCATTTCCTCGGCCAGCGTCGGCTGGTAGCCCACGGCGGAAGGCATACGGCCCAGCAGCGCGGACACTTCGGTACCGGCCAGGGTGTAGCGGTAGATGTTGTCCACGAAGAACAGCACGTCACGGCCTTCGTCACGGAAGGACTCGGCGATGGTCAGGCCGGTCAGGGCCACGCGCAGACGGTTGCCCGGGGGCTCGTTCATCTGGCCGTAGACCATGGACACCTTGGAGTCCTCGAGCTTCTCCAGGTTCACGACGCCGGAGTCGGCCATCTCGTGATAGAAGTCGTTGCCCTCACGGGTACGCTCGCCCACACCAGCGAACACCGACAGACCCGAGTGAGCCTTGGCGATGTTGTTGATGAGCTCCATCATGTTCACGGTCTTGCCCACGCCGGCGCCACCGAACAGACCCACCTTGCCGCCCTTGGCGAAGGGGCAGATCAGGTCGATCACCTTGATGCCGGTGACGAGGATCTGCGCTTCCGTGGACTGCTCGACATAGGCCGGAGCGTCCTGGTGGATGGCGCGCTTGGCCTTGGTGACGAGCGGGCCGGCTTCGTCGACGGGCTCGCCGATGACGTTCATGATGCGGCCGAGCGTTTCGTCGCCGACCGGAACGGAGATCGGGGCGCCCGTATCGGCGACCGGCTGACCGCGGACGAGACCTTCGGTCGAGTCCATGGCGATCGTGCGGACGGTGTTTTCACCGAGGTGCTGAGCGACTTCGAGAACGAGGCGGTTGCCGTTGTTGTCGGTTTCCAGCGCGTTCAGGATGAGCGGCAGAGCGCCGTCGAAGGCGACGTCAACGACGGCGCCGATAACCTGGGTAACGCGACCGGTCGCGCCGGCTGCGACCGGAGCCGCCGCCTTGGTTGCAGCAGCGGTCTTCGCTGCCGGCTTGCGCGCAGCCGGCTTCTTTTCCGCTGCGGTTTCCTTCGGGGTAGCTGCCTTAGCCATGTCTCTTACCCTCTTTGTCCTGGTCCTTAGAGCGCTTCAGCGCCCGAGATGATTTCGATGAGTTCCTTGGTGATCTGAGCCTGGCGCTGACGGTTGTAGTTCAGCGTCAGCTTGTTGATCATTTCACCGGCATTGCGGGTCGCGTTGTCCATGGCGCTCATCTTGGCACCCATTTCGCCGGCGACGTTCTCGAGCAGCGCCCGGAAGATCTGCACGGAAATGTTGCGCGGAATGAGGTCGCCGAGGATCGCGCTGGCGTCCGGCTCGTAGTCGTAGATCGCCGTGGCGCCGGTCGTTTCGGCGACAGCCGCGGGAGCGGAGGCCGGAACGAGCTGCAGCGCGGTCGGAACCTGCGCGATGACCGACTTGAACTCGGAATAGAACAGCGTGCAGACGTCGAATTCGCCCTGCTCGAACAGGCCGATGACCTTGCGGCCGATCTGGTCGGCATTGGCAAAGCCGATGCGCTTGACTTCGCGCAGATCGACACGGTCGATGATCAGCGAGGCGTATTCGCGACGCAGGATATCGAAGCCCTTCTTGCCCACGCAGATGATCTTGACCGTCTTGCCGCTCGCCAGAAGCTTGCGGGTGTGGTCACGCGCCAGACGCGCGATCTGCGAGTTGAAGCCGCCGCACAGACCGCGTTCGGCCGTGCAGACGACGAGCAGATGAACCTGGTCCTTGCCCGTGCCGGTCATCAGACGCGGCGCCGAATCGTCCTGGCCGACAGCCTGGGCGATGTTGGCGAGAACGGCGCTCATGCGCTGCGAATAGGGCCGGGCGGCCTCGGCCGCTTCCTGGGCACGCCGAAGCTTCGCCGCGGCGACCATCTTCATCGCCTTGGTGATCTTCTGCGTCGCCTTGACGGAGGCGATCCGGTTTTTCAGATCCTTAAGTGAAGGCATCCGTTTTCCGTCCTGTAACACGATCCCGGAGGGTCATGCGTCAAATCCAAAGTTCGGGGCGCCTGCGCGCCTGTCAGCGCGCAGGGCTTGAACCGTCAGCTCAGCCGAAGGTCTTGGCGAAGGCGTCCAGAGCAGCCTTGAGCTTGCCCTTGGTGTCGTCGCTGATGGCCTTGTCGGTGCGGATCTTGTCGAGGATGTCCTTGCCCTCGGAGCGCATGTAGCCGAGCAGGCCCTGCTCGAACTTGCCGACCTGTGCGACCGGAAGCTTGTCGAGGTAGCCGTTGACGCCAGCGAAGATCACGACGACCTGCTCTTCCGTCTTCAGCGGCGAGTACTGAGCCTGCTTGAGCAGCTCGGTCACGCGGGCGCCACGGTCCAGCTGCTTGCGGGTCGCAGCGTCCAGGTCGGAGGCGAACTGCGCGAAGGCAGCCAGCTCACGGTACTGGGCCAGGTCGGTACGGATACCGCCGGACAGCGACTTGATCAGCTTGGTCTGGGCAGCGCCACCGACGCGCGACACCGAGATACCGGCGTTGATCGCGGGACGGATGCCGGCGTTGAACAGATTGGTTTCCAGGAAGATCTGACCGTCGGTGATCGAGATCACGTTGGTCGGAACGAAGGCGGACACGTCACCGGCCTGGGTTTCGATGATGGGCAGGGCGGTCAGGGAACCGGTCTTGCCCTTCACTTCACCCTTGGTGAAGGCTTCCACGTAGTCGGCGTTCACGCGAGCGGCGCGCTCCAGCAGACGGCTGTGGAGATAGAACACGTCGCCGGGGAAGGCTTCGCGGCCCGGGGGACGACGCAGCAGCAGCGAGACCTGGCGGTAAGCCACGGCCTGCTTGGACAGATCGTCATAGACGATCAGGGCATCTTGACCGCGGTCGCGGAAGTATTCGCCCATCGTGCAGCCGGCGAACGGTGCGAGGTACTGCATCGGCGCCGGGTCGGAGGCGGTTGCAGCAACGATGATCGAGTACTGGAGAGCGCCGCGCTCTTCGAGAACCTTCACGAACTGGGCGACGGTCGAACGCTTCTGGCCGATAGCGACGTAGACGCAGTACAGCTTGTCGCCGTCCGGGCCGTTGTCGTGGATCGCCTTCTGGTTCAGGATCGTGTCCAGGATGATGGCGGTCTTGCCGGTCTGGCGGTCGCCAATGATCAGCTCGCGCTGGCCACGGCCGACGGGCACCATGGAGTCGATGGACTTCAGACCGGTCTGCACCGGCTGGTCCACGGACTTACGGGCGATCACGCCGGGAGCGACCTTCTCGATCACGTCCGTCATCTTGGCGTTGATCGGGCCCTTGCCGTCGATGGGCTGACCCAGGGCGTTCACCACGCGGCCGATCAGCTCGGGGCCGACCGGCACTTCCAGGATGCGGCCCGTGCACTTGACGGTGTCGCCTTCCTTGATGTCACGGTCCGAACCGAAGATAACGACACCGACGTTGTCGCTTTCCAGGTTCAGCGCCATGCCGCGAATGCCACCGGGGAACTCCACCATTTCACCGGCCTGGACATTGTCGAGGCCGTAAACGCGGGCGATGCCGTCACCGACGGAGAGCACCTGGCCGACTTCAGAGACTTCCGCCTCTTTGCCGAAGTTTTTGATCTGATCTTTGAGAATTGCGGAAATTTCCGCGGCGCGGATATCCATCAGCCGACCTCTTTCAGTGCAAGCTTAAGGGTAGAGAGTTTGGTGCGAAGGGAGGTGTCGATCTGGCGGGACCCGACCTTGACGATCAGACCACCGAGAATGGACGGGTCGACAGTGACGGCAACCGCCACGTCTTTGCCGGTGACGCCTTTCAGCGCCGCCTTCAATTCGTTTTCCTGCGCTGCGGTGAGCGCATGGGCCGAGGTAACGTCGGCCGTGATTTCGCCGCGGGCACGGGCCGCGATGACGCGGTATGCCTGGATCATGCCGGGGACGGCGAAGAGGCGGCGATTTGACGCAACCACCTTGAGGAAGTTTGCCACGAGACCCGTGATGCCGGCCTTTGCCGCGATGGCCGCAATGGCCTTGGTCTGATCTTCGGCGGAGAAGACAGGGCTGACGATCAGCCGCTTCAGGTCATCGCTTTCGTTGATCAGCGCCTGGAAACGGGCGAGATCGGCACCGACACTGTCAGCCGAACCGGCTTCCTGAGCGAGGTCGAAAAGCGAAGACGCGTATCTTTCTGCAACACCGGAAACAAGCTGGGATGTGTCTGCCACGGGCACAAGCTTCTCTTCTTATCATCCAGAGCACAGGGCTGTAGCGACGCTACGGTCCTAACACACTGAAATCGTTGCGGTAATCTTCAGCTCCCACAGGCTTTCGCGCCCGCTTTTTCTGAATTTCGCGGTTCGTCTAGCATAGGAAACCGGGACTCGCAACACGCCCGACGCAGGAATGCGCCATAAGTCGGCCACAGTCGGAGCAAAAGTTGACTGGGCGGACTATGTTCTGGCGCTGATATGCGTCGAAAGCCGGTTTTTCAGGTCAGAGAAAGCCGAAAGCGTAACCGAGCGGTAGTGCGGCGAGCGCCGCCTGCACGAGGAGTGCGAGAAGGTTCTTCATCGAGAAGGACCCATCCGACATCAGCGAGAGAATGCGGCCGAACGCGGCGAGCGCAAAGCCGCCGCCGATCGCCATGTAGATCCAGCTCTGCGCCATCATCAGCGCCACGACGGCAAGGCCGGCATAAAAGCCGCCGGTGGAGCGCACGAAGGCGAGGCCCTCGCGGCTGGCATCCTTCGTCTCGAGGCCGGAGAGCTTCAGCGCGATACCGGGAGCGAACAGGGCGAACAGGCCGAAAAGCCCCGTCGCAATGGCTGCGCAGAAGGCCAGGAACTCGCCCGTTTCGGTGGGGATGTAGAATTCCATCTCGGCGTTTCTCCCGTGGATGCGCTGCGATTCTCTATTGCACAGGCCTCCGGACGGCAGAAGCCGGCCATCCGAATTCGCACAACTCTTTGTTAACCACGCCGCTCACAGGAAGCTCTGCGGATCGATATCGAGCTGCACCTGCAGCGATGCCCGCTCCTTCGGTCCGTTGGCCAGCATGGTGCGCAGGAAGGTCTGCATGTCGCTGCCCCGCCGCCCGTGCACCAGCAGGCGGAAGCGATGCCGCCCGCGCACCAGCGCCAGGGGGCCTCCGCCGGACCGAGGATGGAGATGCCGTCGACATGGGGCGCGGCCTGCCGGAGGCCGCGCGCATGGGTTTCCGCCTCGCCGCGGCTGTCGGCCGACACGATGACCGAGGCAAGCCGGCCGAAGGGCGGCAGCAGCGCCTTTTCCCGTTCGCCGATTTCCCGGTCATAGAAGGCCTCCGCATCGCCGGAGACGATGGCCTGCATCACCGGATGCGTCGGCTGATAGGTCTGGATGAGGCCGTGGCTCTTGAGACCCGAACGCCCGGCCCGGCCCGTCACCTGCGACAGAAGCTGGAAGGTCCGTTCGGCCGCGCGCGGATCGCCGTTGGAAAGACCGAGATCGGCATCCACGACGCCGACCAGCGACATCAGCGGGAAATTGTGCCCCTTGGCGACGAGCTGCGTGCCGATGACGATATCCGCCTCGCCGCGCGCGATGGCCTCCAGCTCCAGCCGCAGGCGCTTGACGCCCATGAGGTCGGAGGAAAGCACGATGGTCCGTGCCTCCGGGAAATGTCGCTCCACCTCTTCCGCGATGCGCTCGACGCCCGGCCCGCAGGCCGCGAGGTGATCGAAGGTGCCGCATTCCGGGCAGGCCTCGGGCGTGCGCTCGGCATAGCCGCAATGATGGCACTGGATCTGGCCGCGGAAACGATGTTCGACCAGCCAGCTCGAACATTGCGGGCATTGGAAGCGGTGGCCGCAGACCCGGCAGAGCGTCAGCGGCGCATAGCCGCGCCGGTTGAGGAAGAGCAGTGCCTGCTGCTCCTTCTCGATGGTGCGGGCAATGCCGCGCAGCAGGATGGGCGAAAGGAAACCGCCCCGCGCCGGCGGGTGCCGGCGCATGTCGACGAGATGCAGGTCCGGCAGGGCGGCATCGCCATAGCGCGTCGGCAGGTGCAGTTTCCGGTAGCGGCCGACATCGCTGTTGACCCGGCTTTCCACCGAAGGTGTCGCCGAGACGAGCACGGCCGGGAAGTCGCCGATCCGCGCCCGCACCACCGCCATGTCGCGCGCGTTGTAGAAGACGCGGTCTTCCTGCTTGTAGGCCGGGTCGTGCTCCTCATCGACGATGACGAGGCCGAGATTCTCGAAGGGCAGAAACAGCGCAGAACGCGCGCCGGCCACCACCCGCACGTCTCCCGTCGTCACCTGCCGCCAGACCTTTTCGCGGGTCCGTGGCGCAAGGTCCGAATGCCACTCGGCGGGCTTGGCGCCGAAGCGGTCGTGAAAGCGCTCCAGGAAGCTTGCGGTCAGCGCGATCTCCGGCAGCAGGATCAGCACCTGCCGCCCCTGCCGCAGCGTCTCGGCAATCGCCTCGAAATAGACTTCCGTCTTGCCCGAGCCGGTGATGCCGTCGATCAGCGAGACGGAAAAGACACCCTTGCGGACACTCTCGACCAGGTCCGCCGCGCTCTCCGTCTGCGGCCCTTCCAGCCGCGGTGCGACATAGTCGGGGTCGGGCATCGCCACGACGGGCGGCGGCGGCAGAAAGACGGTCTCGAAACTTCCCTGCTTCACCAGCCCGTCGACCACGCTCGTCGAGGTGCCCGAGGCATGGGCAAGGCCGGAGCGGGTCCAGGCAATGCCGTCCTCGACCAGTTCCAGCACCCGTTCGCGGGCGCTCGTCAGCCGCTCGGGCCGGTGGCCGGTAAAACGCAGGCCCTCGATCATCGGCTCGGGATCGAAGGCCGTCGGCGCGCGCAGCGCCATGCGGGCGACGAGGCCCGGCGGCGTCACGGTATAGGCCGAAACCCAGTCGAGGAAATCGCGCATCTCCCTGGAGAGCGGCGGGCAGTCGAAGACCTTTTCGATGGGCCGCAGCTTCTTCGGGTCGACCTTGCCGTCATCGCCGCCGTCCCAGACAACGCCCGGCACCAGACGCGGCCCGAGCGGCACCTGCACGATGGAGCCCGGTTCGACCGCCATGCCCTCGGGCACCGTATAGGAATAGGGCACAGGCGTCGGCACGGGCACCATCACGGGCACCGTACGCGGAAAGAGTTTCTCCCCGAAAAGGTTGGTCGAATCGCTGCTCATCACCCGGCAAGATGCCCCCGCGACCGCGCGAAGAAAACCGCAAAGATCGCCGGCCCCGTCATTCGTCGTCATCCGCCATTTCGCCGGTCAGCCGCATGCCGTCGATCCAGGTCGCCCCGTCATTGCGCACGACGCGTTTGGCCCGGACGCCGCAGCGCATCTCCACCTCCCGCGCCAGCCGTTCGGAATGGGTGACGATCCACAGCTGGCTCGATTGTGCGGCCCGCGCGATCATCGCGGCCAGCGGCGACAGCATGTCCGGATGCAGGCTTGCCTCCGGCTCGTTGAGCGCGATCAGCGGCGGCGTGCGATAGGAAAGCAGCGCGGCGGCCAGCGCCAGGAACCGGATCTGGCCGTCGGAAAGCTCGCGCGGCTGGAAGACGCGCTGCGGAAACTGCGGGAAGACAAGGCCGTAGGAAGCAAACTCCTCGGGTTCGGCAACGGAGAGCTTCGCTCCGCCGAAGGCATCCGCGACGGCGCGGTCGAGATCGACCGTATCCTGCCGCGTCCAGGCCAGCGTGGCGAAGACCGCGGCCATATTCGCCCCGTCTTCGTCGAGCAGCGGCGCGGTGACGGCGAGGCAGGGCTGGCGCAGCGCCGAATCGCGATCCGAGCGGAAACCATGGAAGAACCGCCATTGCGAGACCGCGCGGCGGAAGGTGCCGATCTCCGGATAGTGCCCGGCATCGCCGAGAAGCGCGACGGCGGTCTCCGAGGTCAGGGCCCGTTCGGGATGTTCCACCATGCGGCCCGCGTCGTTGCGCACCGTGATGCCTGGTCCTGCCCGTTTCATCACCGTCACCGGCCGCCGTCCGGTCTCGATGGAAAGCTCCTCGGCCTTCACCTGCGGCTCGAAGGCGAAGCCCGCGGCAGCCGGCGGCCGCAGCCCGGCCTCGACCCTGTAGCGAAACGTGATCGCCCGGTCCTCGTCCATGAGTTCGGCTTCGAGTTTGATGCGCACCGGCTCGTTCGGCCGGCGCTTGCCCGTCCAGAGCGCCGACCCCATGCCGCCTTCCGCCGCGATCTCGTTGGCGAAGGTTCCGCGCACCGCCGCCTGAACCAGTTGCAGCGAGCGGTAGAGGTTCGATTTGCCGACCCCGTTCTCCCCCACGAACAGGTTCACGCGCCCGAGATCCATGCGGATCGCGCGCAGGGAACGATAGTTTTCGGCGGACATGGAACGCAGCAACATGGATGGACCCGGATCAGGAAGAAAGAACGTCTCTATACAGGCCACCGTGTCTAGAGGAAGGCGACGCCGCTTGCCCAGCCCTCCGGCGGAACGTTAGCAAATCCCTAACGCAATTCGCCGATCCTGCCGCAAACGCTGAGTGCGAACGCCAAGAGCAGGACATGACCGAACTTCTCATCATCGCCGATCCGGCGCTCATGGCCGAACGGCAGGGCTGGCTTGCCGCACTGGCCGACGAGCGCCGCCTTTCCGACAACACGCTGGAAGCCTACGAGCGCGACACGCGCCAGTTCCTCGCCTTCCTCACCGGGCATCTCGCCGCCCCCGCCCGCCTCAAGGATATCGGCGCCCTGCGCCCCGCGGACCTGCGCGGCTTCCTCGCCGCCCGACGCCGCGATGGCGCGGGCGCCCGCACGCTCGGCCGGGGTCTCGCGGGCCTGCGCTCGTTCCTGCGCCATCTGGAGCGCAAGGGCCTTGCCAATGCGGCGGGCGCCGCAGCCGTCCGCTCGCCGAAGCAGCCGAAGTCGCTGCCCAAACCCCTTTCCGACCGCCAGGCCATCGCCGTGGTCGATGCCAATGAGCAGCTGGCAGACGAGCCGTGGATCCGCACGCGCAACGCCGCCGTGCTCGCCCTTCTCTATGGCTGCGGCCTGCGCATTTCCGAGGCGCTGTCGCTGACCCCGGCGGATTTCGCCGGCAGCCCCACGTCGCTGCGCATCACCGGCAAGGGCGACAAGACCCGCATCGTGCCGCTGATCGCGCCTGCCCGCGCAGGTGTGGAGGATTACATCAAGCTCTGCCCCATACCGCTTGCCGACGACAAACCGCTCTTCCGCGGCGTGCGCGGCGGCCCCTTGCAGCCGGCCATCATCCAGCGCGAGATGCAGCGGCTGCGCGGCGCGCTCGGCCTGCCGGATAGCGCAACGCCCCATGCGCTGCGCCATTCCTTCGCGACCCATCTGCTCGCCGGCGGCGGGGACCTGCGCACCATTCAGGAACTGCTCGGCCATGCCAGCCTGTCCACGACCCAGGTCTATACCGGCGTCGATTCGGCCCGATTGCTCGAAATCTACGACCGCGCGCATCCCCGCGCGTGATCCGTTAAGGGATTGTGAGGATGAGACGACTAGGGTCCGCCCCACATGCAGGGAGTTCGACCATGACAGTCCTTCTTCACAAAAGCCGGCTGATGCTCGCCGACCGCCTGGCCGATACGGGTCTGTGGGCGCTGGCCGCGATCAACGTGCTCGTCGCGCTCGCCTTTCTTTTCGTGCTGGCGACGCTTTCCCCGGCGAAGGCCGAGGAACCGGCGGCCTGCGGCGGGGAAAACCTGCTGGCAAAATACGAGAAGGACGACCCAGCCGCCTTCGCAAGGCTGCGCGCCGAGGCCGATGCCGTGCCGAACGGCAAGGGTATCCTCTGGAAGATCGAGAAGGATGGCAAGCCCGCGTCCTGGCTGCTCGGCACCATGCATGTGACCGACCCGCGCGTGCTCGCCATGCCCGAGGCCGCGCGCACCGCCTATGCCGCCGCCGGGACGGTCATCGTCGAATCCGACGAGATCGCCGACGAGAAGAAGGCCGGCGCAGCGATCATGGCGCGCCCGGACCTCACCATGTTCACCGATGGCAAATCCATCACCGATTTCCTCGACAAGGACGATGCGGAGAGATTGGCCGAAGGTCTGAAGAGCCGCGGTCTGTCGCTGGCGGCCGTCGGCCGCATGAAGCCGTGGATGATCGCGAGTTTCGTCGCGCTGCCCGCCTGCGAGATCACGCGCAAGGCATCCGGCGCCGCCTTCCTCGACCAGCGCCTTGCCAGGGACGCGCTGGCGGAGGGCAAGACCTTGAAGGGCCTGGAAACCCTGATCGAACAGATTTCGGCGCTCGATTCCCTGCCCCTCGAACCGCAGATCCAGGGCCTCGTGCAGACCGTGGAGCTTGGCGACACCCTGGAAGACGTCATCGAAACGATGAGCCAGCTCTATCTCGCCGGCGATACCGGCATGATCATGCCCATGATGCGCGCCGCCAGCCCGGAGACCGACGAGGACGCCGAGGCCTATGCCGAATTCGAGCAGCGCATCATCGTCGACCGCAACCACGTCATGGCGACGCGCGCCGCGCCGATCCTTTCGGGCGGCAACGTCTTCATGGCCGTCGGCGCCCTGCACCTGCCGGGGCCGGAGGGCGTCGTCGAACTGCTGCGCAAAGAGGGCTTTGCCGTTACCGCCGTGAAGTGAGAAGCCGCCGGCCGATGCCCGACAGCATCCGCCGCACGATCAGCTTGTGAAACGGCATGACGGCGGCAAGATAGAGCCGCCCCAGCAGATTGTTGCGATGGACGAGCGTCATGACGCTGAGGGTCTGCCCGCTCGGCCGGTCCTGCCGCACGTCAATGACGATGCGGAAATCGAGATGCCGGTCGTCGAAGCCGAGCACCACCCGGTCGTCGCTGGCACTGACCACGGGAAAGCCGCCGATCTCCGCCTCCGACGTCCTTACCTCTTCCGCCGCGCCCTTGAGACCGAACGGCGCGACAAGGGTATTGCGCAACACCATCAGTTTGCGAACCCAGCCCGGCGGATGCTCCAGCGCCAGCCGCGCCGCCTCGCGCGCCGTCAGGTTCTCGACAGGCAGGCCGAGCGTGAAGCGGTCCGCCCAATCGGCGGCGGGCAGGACGGGATGGGGAAGTGAGACGGGTCTCGACACGGGCGACATGAAGGCCTCCTTGGCGGTCTTCATGCTGCCCCTGTTCGCGCAATGAAAACAGGCGGCTGGTTGTCGCAGCCGCCCGATCGGATCACATGTGGATCGGCTTGGCGAAGGTTGCCAGCGCGGCTTCCTTGACCGCTTCCGACATGGTCGGATGCGCGTGGCAGGTGCGGCCGAGGTCTTCGGAGGAGCCGCCGAATTCCATCAGCACGGCGGCCTCGTGGATCATCTCGCCGGCACCGAAGCCGACGATGTGCACGCCGAGAACGCGGTCCGTCTCCTTGTCTGCGAGAACCTTCACGAAACCGTCGGTCGCGAGCATGGCGCGGGCGCGTCCGTTGGCGGTGAAGGGGAACTTGCCGACCTTGTAGGCGATGCCCGCGGCCTTCAGTTCCTCTTCCGTCTTGCCGACGGAGGCGACTTCCGGCTGGGTGTAGACGACGCCCGGGATGACGTCGTAGTTCACGTGACCGGCCTGGCCGGCGAGGATTTCGGCAACGGCGACGCCTTCGTCTTCCGCCTTGTGAGCGAGCATCGGGCCGCGGACCACGTCGCCAATGGCGTAGATGCCGGCAACGTTGGTCTGGAAGTGCTTGTCGATCTCGACGCGGCCACGGTTGTCGAGCGCGACGCCGGCTTCCGTGAGGCCGAGGCCCTCGGTGTAGGGCTTGCGGCCGGTGGCGATCAGCACGACGTCGGCATCGATGGTGGTGGCGTCACCGCCCTTGACCGGCTCGAAGGTCACCTTGGCGCCCGAACCTGCCTTCTCGACGCCCGTCACCTTGGCGCCGAGCTTGAAGTCCATGCCCTGCTTGGCGAGCATGCGCTGGAACTGCTTGGAGACCTCGCCGTCCATGCCGCCGAGGATGGCGTCGAGATATTCGACGACCGTGACCTTCGCGCCGAGGCGGGCCCAGACCGAGCCAAGCTCGAGGCCGATGACACCGCCGCCGACGACGACCAGATGACCCGGCACCTTGTCGAGTGCGATGCCGCCCGTGGAGGAGACGATGACCTTTTCGTCGATCTCGACCGGAACGCCCGGAATGCCGGCAACGTCGGAGCCCGTGGCGATCACGATGCTCTTCGTTTCGAGGACCTGCTCCTCGCCCTTGTCACCGATGACGGCGACCTTGCCGGCGCCGAGCACCTTGCCGGTGCCCTGGATGCCGTCGATCTTGTTCTTCTTGAACAGGAAGGCGACGCCGTCGACGTTCGACTTCACCGTCGCATCCTTGTGCGCCATCATCTTGGCAAGGTTCAGCGTCGGCTTCACGCCCTCGATGCCGAGCGCGTCCATGCCGTGGGCGGCGTGGCTGTAGGTCTCGGAGGCATGCAGAAGCGCCTTGGAGGGGATGCAGCCGACATTGAGGCAGGTGCCGCCATAGGTGGCGCGCTTTTCGACGACCGCGACCTTCAGGCCGAGCTGGGCCGCCTTGATGGCGCAGACATAGCCGCCGGGGCCGGAACCGATAACGATGAGATCATATGCCATGACAAGTCCTTCCTGCGCGGGGCCTAGCGGCCGCCGCTGACGTTGAGGGCGGCACCCGTCACATAGGATGCCGCGTCGGAGAGAAGATAGAGAATGGAATGGGCGACTTCGTCGGCCGTGCCCGGCCGCTGCATCGGGATGAGCGAGGCCATGTCGCGCGCACGATCCGGCAGGCCGCCGGAGGCGTGGATCTCGGTGTCGATGATGCCGGGGCGCACGCCGTTGACGCGTATGCCCTCGGCGATCAGCTCCCGGCCCAGGCTCACGGTGAGGCTGTCCACCGCGCCCTTGCTGGCCGCGTAGTCGGCGTAGATGCCCGGCGAGCCCAGCTGGGCGGCGCGCGAGCTGAGGTTGACGATGGCGCCGCCCGCGCCGCCCTGGCGCGTGCTCATGCGCCGCGCGGCCTCCTGCGCACAGCGGATCGACCCCATGATGTTGACGGCGAACATGCGCTCCAGCCGCTCGGCGGACATCTCGTCGACACGCTGGGGCGTCGCGACGATGCCGGCATTGTTCACGAGACCGTCGAGCCGGCCGAAGGTGCCGTCGATGGTGGAGAAGATGTTGGCAAGGCCAAGCTCACTGCCGACATCGCCCTGAACGGGGATCGCCGAACCGCCGGTATCGCGGATTTCGGCCACGACGGCCTCGGCGGCCGCAAGATTGGAAACGTAGTTCACCGCGACCTGCCAGCCGGCCGCGCCGGCAAGGCGGCACACGCTGGCGCCGATGCCGCGGCTGCCCCCGGTGACGAGAAGAACGGGCGCTTCGCTCATGCCGCGCATCCTTTCCGTTTCATAACGTCCCACGGAACGACCGTCGCCTTGCCGTCCTCCCAGAGCCTGGAATAGCGCAGCGACGCGCCGAAGCCGGCAAGAAGCAGGTTTTCCGCCGCCTTGCCGCCCTCGTCGGGCAGGAGCGCGGCGTCGCCGCCATCGAGCGCATAGATCACGCCTTCCCAGACCGTGCAGGCGGCGATCTCCTCGCCGGTCGCATCGCCCTCAGGGCAATTGTGCATGACCATGCCGTTGGACCGCGCGGGATCGCCCGGCATGACGATGCCATCCAGCACCACGCCGCTCGAGAGAACCTTCAGCTTGAAATGATGGCTCGTCGCCGCCGCATTCGAGCCGACGGGTTCGAAAGTCAGCTCGTAACCCTGGTCGCGATCGGCATAGATCGCACGGTCCTGCCGGCATTCCGCCGCCGAGGCGGCGGTCGCGACAGAAAGACCGATGAGAACGAGGACGGCGCGCATTCTTCAGTGCGCCTTTTCCGTCGCGAGCTTGATGCCGAGCGCGATGAAGACGAGGCCGCTGGCGCGGTCGATCCACTGGCTCATGCGGGCAAAGGCCGCGCGCATCTTCGGCGTCGTCATGAAAAGCGAGACACCGACGAACCAGGCGATGAGGCAGGTCGCCATGACGAGGCCGTAACCGAACTTGATGGCGATCGGCGTATGGGCGCTGACGACGGTGGAAAAGATCGACAGGAAGAAGAAGACGGGCTTGGGGTTCAACGCATTGGCCAGAAAGCCGAGACCGAAGGCGCGCAGGGTGGACTGCTCGTCCTTGCCGTCCTCGTTGCCCTTCACCGCCTCGACGGAAAGGTCCGCCTTGCCCGCGCGCAGCGCCTTGATGCCGATATAGACGAGATAGGCGACACCGCACCACTTCACGATGTTGAAGAGGTAGATCGACTGGGAAATGATGAGGCCGAGGCCAAGGATCGTGTAGGTGACGTGGAACATCAGCGACGTGCCGATGCCGAAGGACGTTACGATGGCCGCGCGCCGTCCGTGCACGATGGACTGGCGCATGACCATGGCAAGGTCCGCACCGGGCGAGACGATGGCGAAGGCGAAGATCGCCATCAGCGAGGCGAGTTCGAGAAGATACTGGCTCATGCGCGCTCCAGAGGTGCGTTGAAGGCCCAGACATGGCCGAAGGGATCGGTGATGCGGGCGTAGCGTGCGCCCCAGAAGACGTCGGCCGGCGGCATCAGGTCCCGCGCGCCGGCAGCGGCCGCCCTTGCATAGGCCGCATCGACGGCGGCCGGGTCCTTCAGGTTGATGTTGATCGTCACGGACGCACCGCCGACGGTCGTCGGCGCGCTGACGGGCAGGCCGAATTCCGGGAACTCGTCATGCAGCATCACTTCACCGCCATGGATGGCGAGATTGGCATGCATGACGCGCCTGCCGTCTTCGGCGAGCTGGCAGAACGTCTTTTCCGCGCCGAAGGCCCGCTCATAGAAGGCGATCGCTTCGAGGCCACCCGCCACGCAGATATGCGGTTGAAGCGGGGGAACATTGGTGAATGCCATGCCTGCCTCCTAGACGACGACGGTGGCCGCCATGATCGCAAGACCTGCCAGCGCGACGAGCCAGACGAGCGATCGGACATAGGGAATGCCCGCCAGATAGAGCGGAATATAGACGAACCGGGCGGCAAGCCACAGCCATGCGCCGACAAGGTCCCAGCCCGATGGATCGTTTGCGATGGCCACCGCCAGCGCGAGCGCCACGAAGCCGGGATAGGTCTCGCGGAAATTGGCCGACGCGCGGGCCGCGCGTCCGGCGAGGATGCCTTTCGGTTCCCGCGCCTCGTCGCGCGGGCCGGCATTCCATTGGGAGCCGAGCTCCCGCGTGGCAAGCATGCCCTGAAGGGCGATATGGAAGACGAGCAGCGCCACGCTCAAAACGAGCGGCACGAGAATGGGCGAAGCCGCCGCCGTCTCCATCGATGCCTCCCTTAGAGATCGAGAACGAGGCGTTCCGGATCTTCCAGGCTGTCCTTGACGCGCACGAGGAAGGTCACGGCTTCCTTGCCGTCGACGATGCGGTGGTCGTAGGAGAGCGCGAGATACATCATCGGGCGGATGACGATCTGGCCGCCGACAACGACCGGGCGCTCCTGGATCTTGTGCATGCCGAGGATGCCCGACTGCGGCGCATTCAGGATCGGCGAGGACATCAGCGAGCCGTAGACGCCACCGTTCGAGATGGTGAAGGTGCCACCCTGCATGTCGGCCATGGAAAGCTCGCCGTCACGGGCGGCCTTGCCGAGGCGGCCGATTTCCTTCTCGATCTCGGCGATCGACATCTGGTCGGCATCGCGCACGACCGGAACGACGAGACCCTTGTCCGTGCCGACGGCGACGCCGACATGGCAGTAGTTCTTGTAGATGATGTCGGTGCCGTCGATCTCGGCGTTGACGGCGGGCAGTTCCTTCAGCGCGTGGGTCACGGCCTTGGTGAAGAAGCCCATGAAGCCGAGCTTGACGCCATGCTTCTTCTCGAAGAGGTCCTTGTAGCGGTTGCGCAGGTCCATCACGGCCGACATGTCCACCTCGTTGTAGGTGGTCAGCATGGCGGCGGTGTTCTGGGCATCCTTGAGGCGCTTGGCGATGGTCTGGCGCAGGCGCGTCATCTTCACGCGCTCTTCGCGCGGCGCATCGGCTTCGGAGGACGCCGGGCGGGCAGCGACCTTGACCGGCTCGGCGGCAGCGGCGCCCGACGCCGCGATGCCCTTGGCGACAGCGGCGATGACATCGCCCTTCAGAACCTGGCCGCGCTTGCCGGAACCGTCGACCTGATCGGCCGAAAGCTTGTTTTCGGCGAGCAGCTTGGCGGCGGCCGGAGCGGCCGGCATGGCGGCGGCAGCGACAGGCTTGGCTTCGGCGGCGGGCGCTGCGGCAACAGCCTTCTCGGCGGCAGCCGGCGCGGCGGCGCCGGCGGACGCGCCAGCGGAAATCTGGCCGAGCAGGCCGCCCGGCTCGACGGTGTCGCCGGCATTGGCGGTGATTTCGGCGAGAACGCCGGAGGCCGGCGCCGGTACTTCGATCGTCACCTTGTCGGTTTCGAGCTCACAGAGCGGCTCGTCGGCCTTCACGGTATCGCCGACCTTCTTGAACCAGGTGCCGACGGTCGCTTCACTGACGGATTCGCCCAAAGTCGGGACGCGGATTTCGGTAGCCATGAGTTGAGTTCCGTTGTTCGTGTCTTTGTCGTGAGTACATAGGGCCGGGCGGATCAACCGCCCAGCGCGTCCTCGAGGAAGGCGGCAAGCTGCGCGAGGTGCTTGGACATCAGGCCCGTCGCCGGCGAGGCGGCGGCCGGACGGCCGGTGTAGCGCACGCGCTGGTACTTGGCGTCGATATGCGCCAGCACCCATTCCAGATAGGGGTCGATGAAGGCCCAGGCGCCCATGTTCTTGGGTTCTTCCTGGCACCAGACCATCTCGGCGTTGCGGAAGCGCGAAAGCTCGTTGATCAGCGCCTTGGCCGGGAACGGATAGAGCTGTTCCAGACGCAGCAGATAGACATCGTCGATGCCGCGCTTCTCGCGCTCTTCCAGAAGGTCGTAATAGACCTTGCCCGAGCACATCACGACGCGGCGGATCTTGGCATCCTTCTGGAGCTTGATCGGGCCGTCCTTGATGACCTCGGCGTCGTCCCACAGCAGGCGGTGGAACGAGCTTTCGCCCGCCATTTCCGACAGCGAGGAGATCGCCCGCTTGTTACGCAGCAGCGACTTCGGGGTCATGATGACCAGCGGCTTGCGGAACATGCGCAGCTGCTGACGACGCAGCAGGTGGAAGATCTGCGACGCGGTCGTCGGCTGCACCACCTGCATATTGTTGTCGGCGGCCAGCTGCATGAAGCGCTCCAGGCGGGCCGAGCTGTGCTCGGGGCCCTGGCCTTCGTAGCCGTGCGGCAGCATCAGGGTCAGGCCGTTGGAGCGGCCCCACTTCACTTCGCCGGAGGCGATGAACTGGTCGATCACGACCTGGGCGCCGTTGACGAAGTCGCCGAACTGGGCTTCCCAGATGGTCAGGGCACCCGGGTCCGCGCTGGCATAGCCGTACTCGAAGCCCAGCACCGCCTCTTCGGACAGGATGGAGTCGATGACCTCATAGCGGGCCTGCGTCGGCGAGAGGTTGGCGAGCGGGATGTAGCGGTCTTCGCTCTCCTGATCGTAGAGAACCGAATGGCGCTGCGAGAAGGTGCCGCGTTCGCAGTCCTGGCCGGAGAGGCGAATCTTGGTGCCCTCGACGCAGAGCGTGCCGAAGGCGAGCGCTTCGCCCATCGCCCAGTCGATGCCCTCGCCCGTCTCGACCATCTGCATGCGGTTGTCCATGAACCGCTGGATCGTCTTGTGGGCCTTGAAGCCTTCCGGGATCGTCGCGATCTTGCGGCCGATCTCCTTGAGCTGCTTCATCGGCACCGAGGTCTTGCCGCGGCGCTGTTCGTCCTGGTTGTCGGCCGAGCGCAGACCCGACCAGGCGCCGTCCAGCCAGTCGGCCTTGTTCGGCTTGTAGGACTGGCCGATCTCGAATTCGGTTTCGAGATTGGCGCGCCAGTCGGCCTTCATCTTCTCGAATTCGCCCTCGCTGATGACGCCCTCGGCGATGAGGCGCGCGCCATAGAGATTGACGACCGTCTTGTGGGCGCGGATCGCCTTGTACATCTTCGGCTGGGTGAACGCGGGCTCGTCGCCTTCGTTATGGCCGAAGCGACGGTAGCAGAAGATATCCAGCACGACCGGCTTGTGGAACGTCATGCGGAATTCGGTCGCGACCTTGGCGGCATAGGTCACCGCTTCCGGGTCGTCGCCGTTCACATGGAAGATCGGCGCCTCGATCATCTTCGCCACATCCGACGGATAAGGCGAGGAGCGCGAGAAGGCCGGGTTCGTGGTGAAGCCGATCTGGTTGTTGATGATGACATGCACCGTGCCGGCGACGCGGTGGCCGCGCAGACCCGAAAGGCCGAGGATTTCGGCGACGACGCCCTGGCCGGCAAAGGCCGCATCGCCGTGCACCAGCACCGGCAGGACCTTTGCGCGCTCGCGCAGCGGGATGATGTCGCCCTCGAAGACGGTCGCCATCTGGTCCTGCTTGGCGCGGGCCTTGCCCATGACGACAGGGTTGACGATCTCGAGATGCGAAGGGTTGGCGGTCAGCGACAGGTGCACCTTGTTGCCGTCGAACTCGCGGTCCGAGGAGGCGCCGAGGTGGTACTTCACGTCGCCCGAGCCTTCCACATCGTCAGGCGCGTAGGAGCCGCCCTTGAACTCGTGGAAGACGGCGCGGTGGGGCTTGGCCATCACGTTGGTCAGAACGTTGAGGCGGCCGCGATGCGCCATGCCGAGCACGATTTCCTTCAGGCCCATCTGGCCGCCGCGCTTGATGATCTGCTCCAGCGCCGGGATGAGCGCTTCGCCGCCGTCGAGGCCGAAGCGCTTGGTGCCCTTGTACTTGACGTCGATGAACTGTTCGAAGCCTTCCGCCTCGATCAGCTTCTGCAGGATCGCCTTCTTGCCCTCGGGCGTGAAGTCGACACCCTTGTCCGGGCCTTCGATGCGTTCCTGGATCCAGCCCTTCTCTTCCGGGTTGGAGATGTGCATGAACTCGACGCCGATGGTCGAGCAATAGGTGCGCTCGAGGATTTCGACCATTTCGCGCACGGTCGCGTATTCGAGGCCGAGCACGTTGTCGATGAAGATCTTGCGGTCGAGATCCTTGTCCTCGAAACCGTAGTTCGAAGGCGAAAGCTCGTTATAGTCCTCGACCGGGGCGGCAAGGCCGAGCGGGTCGAGTTTGGCATGCAGGTGACCGCGGGCGCGATAGGCGCGGATCATCATGATGGCGCGCACCGAGTCGCGCGTCGCCTGGTTGACGTCGGCCTGGTTGACGGGCGTGCCGGTCTGGGCGGCAGCGGCCTCGGCCTTTGCCTGTACCTTCTTCTCCAGCACCTTCTCGACGACGCCCCAGTTGCCGTCGAGCGCCGAGACGAGTTCGCCGTTGGCGGCGATGGGCCAGTTCGCGCGCTTCCACGAGGCGCCCTTGGCTGCCTTGATCACGTCGGAGGGCTGGTCTTCGAGGGCCTTGAAGAAGGCCTGCCATTCCTCGCCGACGGAGGCGGGGTTCGCCTCGTACTTGGCGTAGAGCTGTTCGATATAGGCTGCGTTCGCCCCGTCGAGGAAGGACGTGGCCAGGAATTGTTCGTTGGCGTCTTGCCGTGCCATGGTGTTTTGCGGGCGCCGCGCCCGCCTCCCGAACGATCGTGTTGACCGGGCTTTCCCCGGCTTGCCGCCCGGCGCCGCTGTCGCTGCGCGCCGGGAAGAGACGGATCGGCCGGCATTTCAGCCGGCCCATCCAGTTTCGTTTCTCAGCCCTTGAGGACTTCGACGAGGGTCTTGCCGAGGCGTGCCGGCGAAGGCGAAACGCGGATGCCCGCCGCTTCCATCGCCGCGATCTTGGATTCCGCATCGCCCTTGCCGCCGGAAACGACGGCGCCGGCGTGGCCCATGGTGCGGCCCTTCGGCGCCGTACGGCCAGCGATGAAGCCGGCCATCGGCTTCTTGCGGCCCTTCTTGGCTTCGTCGATGAGGAACTGCGCCGCATCTTCTTCGGCCGAACCGCCGATTTCGCCGATCATGATGATGGAGGTCGTGGCTTCGTCGGCCAGGAACATCTCCAAGACGTCGATGAACTCGGTGCCCTTGACCGGGTCGCCGCCGATGCCGACGGCCGTCGTCTGGCCAAGGCCTTCGTTGGAGGTCTGGAACACGGCCTCATAGGTCAGCGTGCCCGAGCGCGAGACGATGCCGACCGAGCCCTTGCGGAAGATCGAACCCGGCATGATGCCGATCTTGCATTCTTCCGGCGTCAGGATGCCGGGGCAGTTCGGGCCGAGCAGGCGCGAGGAGGAGCGGTCGAGGCGGGCCTTGACGCGCACCATGTCGGCAACCGGGATGCCTTCGGTGATGCAGGTGATGAACGGGATCTCGGCTTCGATCGCCTCGATGATCGCGTCCGCGGCGCCTGCCGGCGGAACATAGATCACGGATGCGTCCGCGCCGGTCTTTTCACGGCCTTCGGCAACCGAAGCGAAGATCGGCAGGGTTTCGCCCTTGGAACCGGTCCAGGTTTCGCCACCCTTCTTCGGGTGGATGCCGCCGACCATCTGCGTGCCGTAATAGGCGAGCGCCTGTTCGGTATGGAAGGTGCCGGTCTTGCCGGTCAGGCCCTGAACGAGGACCTTGGTGTTCTTGTTGACGAGAATCGACATGAGGTCTGGTCCTTCGGTTAGCCGTTGATCGCGGCGACGATCTTCTTGGCAGCATCATCCAGATCGTCGGCGGCGGTGATCGCCAGACCGGATTCGTTCAGGATCTTCTTGCCAAGCTCGACATTCGTGCCTTCGAGACGAACGACCAGCGGAACCTTGAGGCCGACTTCCTGCACGGCCGCAACGACGCCTTCGGCGATGGTGTCGCACTTCATGATGCCGCCGAAGATGTTGACCAGGATGCCCTTGACGGCCTTGTTCTTCAGCATGATCTTGAAGGCCTCGGTCACCTTCTCGGCCGTGGCGCCACCGCCCACGTCCAGGAAGTTGGCCGGCTCGCCGCCGAACAGCTTGATGGTGTCCATGGTGGACATGGCCAGACCGGCGCCGTTCACCAGGCAGCCGATATTGCCGTCCAGGCTGATGTAGGCCAGGTCGAACTTGGAGGCCTCGACTTCCTTGGCGTCTTCCTCGGTCTCGTCGCGCAGCGCCTTGATGTCGTCGTGGCGGAACAGCGCGTTGCCGTCGAACGAGACCTTGGCGTCGAGAACGCGCATGCGGCCGTTCTTCATGACGATCAGCGGGTTGATCTCGAGCAGGCTCATGTCCTTCTCGACAAAGGCCTTGTAGAGGATCGGGAAGAGCTTTTCGGCGTCAGCCTTGGCTTCGCCGTCGAGCTTCAGGGCCGCGGTAAGCTTGGCGAGATCGGCGGCGGTGACGCCGGCTTCCGGGTTGATCGCGACATTGACGATCTTTTCCGGCGTATCATGCGCAACGGCCTCGATGTCCATGCCGCCTTCCGTCGAAACGACGAAGGCGACCTGGCCGACGGAGCGGTCGACGAGCAGCGACAGATAGAGTTCACGGTCGATGTCGGCGCCGTCCTCGATGTACAGGCGGTTCACCTGCTTGCCGGCAGGGCCGGTCTGCGCGGTGACGAGCGTGTTGCCGAGCATTTCCTTGGCATGGGCCTTGGCTTCGTCGATCGAGAAGGCAAGACGGACGCCGCCCTTGGCTTCCGCCGGCAGTTCCTTGAACTTGCCCTTGCCGCGGCCGCCGGCATGGATCTGGCTCTTGACCACGTAGAGCGGGCCGGGCAGCGACTTCGCAGCCGCTTCAGCCTCGTCGGCGGAGAAGATCGCAACGCCCTCGGCGACCGGCGCGCCAAAGCTCTTGAGCAGAGCCTTGGCCTGATATTCATGAATGTTCATCGGGAAAATCCTGTCTGGCTACCGGATTACTTCAGGGCGGGAGCGATGTTGATGCAGGCTTCGCAGAGACCGGCAACGGCAGCGACCGACTTGTCGAAGGCTTCCTGTTCGGCCTTGTTGAGGTCGATCTCGACGATGCGCTCGACGCCGCCGGCACCGATGACCGTGGGAACGCCGACATACATGTCCTTGACGCCGTACTGGCCCGACAGGTGGGCGGCGACGGGCAGGACGCGCTTCTTGTCCTTGAGGAAGGATTCGGCCATCTCGATGGCGGAAGCGGCCGGGGCGTAGTAGGCCGAGCCGGTCTTCAGCAGGCCGACGATTTCGGCGCCGCCGTCACGGGTGCGCTGGATGATCTCTTCGAGACGTTCCTTGGTGCACCAGCCCATCTTGACGAGGTCGGTCAGCGGGATGCCGGCAACGGTCGAGTAGCGGGCGAGCGGCACCATCGTGTCGCCGTGGCCGCCGAGAACGAAGGCGGTGACGTCCTGAACGGAAACCTTGAATTCTTCGGAGAGGAAGAGGCGGAAGCGGGCCGAGTCCAGGACGCCGGCCATGCCGACCACCATGTTCTTCGGCAGGCCGGAGAACTTCTGCAGCGCCCAGACCATCGCGTCGAGCGGGTTGGTGATGCAGATGACGAAGGCGTTCGGGGCATACTTCTTGATGCCGGCGCCGACCTGTTCCATGACCTTGAGGTTGATGCCGAGCAGGTCGTCGCGGCTCATGCCCGGCTTGCGGGCGACACCGGCGGTGACGATGCAGACATCGGCGCCTTCGATGGCGGCGTAGTCGCTGGCACCCGTCAGCGAGGCATTGAAGCCTTCCACCGGCGAGGACTGGGCGATGTCGAGGCCCTTGCCCTGCGGAATGCCGTCGGCGATGTCGAAGAGGACGATGTCGCCCAGCTCCTTCAGGCCGGCGAGATGCGCCAGCGTGCCACCGATCATGCCAGAACCAATAAGTGCGATCTTCTTGCGGGCCATGAAAGCTTCCTCTTGCTCCGATCAACAGGTCCCCAATGTCGCAATTGCGGGACCTTTCGGCGCAAGGGCTTACGCTTCCTGGGTTAAAAATTCAACACATACTTTTGGACTGAAGGTTTTCAATCGGTTAGATGTAAAAATTCTTACGTAAACGTAAGAATTTCCGTCATGCTTCCGTCACGTCCCTGGTGTAACGGGCCGTGTGGTCGGCAAGATATTCCGTGCTGCGGATTTCGATGAGGCGCGAGACCGTCCGGTCGAACTCGAAGCCTTCCGTGCCCTTGCGCGTTACCAGCAACCCTTCCGGGGCAGCGGCGGCGGAGGCGAAGAGCCGCGCCCGATGGTCGTAGATCGTATCGATGAGATTGATGAAGCGCTTCGTCTCGTTGCGCTTCTCCGCCCCCAGGAAGGGAATGTGATCGACGAAAAGCGTGTCGTAATGCGCAAGGATTTCGAGATAGTCCGCCGCGCCCAGCGGCTTCTCGCAGAGATCGGCGAAGGAGAAACGCGCAACGCGCCCCGCAGCCTGCGGCACGCCAATGCTCCGGCCGCGGAAGGAGATCGTCTGCGCTGTGACGGGCTGGCCCAGCGTCTCGCGCCGCCAGGCCGCATCCAGTGCCATGTCCGCCGCCTCGCCGAGCGGATAGCGGAAGACCGGCAATCCGCTATCCTTCTCCATGCGGTAGTCCGTCAGGGAATCCAGCGGCACGATCTCGACATACTGTTTGAGGAGATCGACGAAGGGCAGGAAGAGGCCGCGGTTGAGGCCATCCTTGTAGAGATTGTCCGGCTCGACATTCGAGGTCGCGACGAGAATGCAGCCGCGCTGGAAGAGTTCGCCGAAGAGGCGCGACAGGATCATCGCATCGGCGATGTCCGTCACGGAAAACTCGTCGAAGCACAGGAGCCGCGCTTCCTCGACCAGGCTGGCCGCCACCGGCGGCACCGGATCGGCCTGTTTCGTCTCGCCCGCCTTCAGCTTCTGGCGATGCTTGTGGATGCGATCATGCACATCGGCCATGAATTCGTGGAAATGCGCCCGGCGCTTGCGCTTCACGCGCGCCAGATCGAAGAACATGTCCATCAGCATGGTCTTGCCGCGCCCGACGCCGCCAAAGAGGTAGAGCCCCTTGGGGGCGCTGACGGTCTCGGGCTTGCGGGAGGCGAACAGCCAGCCGAGCGCGCTGGATTTGCGCACCGGCCGTTGGGCATGGAGATCGAGCAGCAGGCGGTCGAAACGCGCCGCCATCGCCTTCTGGGCCGGGTCCGGCTTCAGTTCGCCACTGGCGACAAGGGCTTGCAGCCTATCCGAAACGCCATGGTCCGGATGTGTCGATCCGCTGTCCCAGTCCTTGCCCATGGGCGGCTATTATCCGTGTCGTATCGGAGAAGATCAGCGCGAAAGGCTGACGGGCTGGCCGGAATTGGTCGAACCGTCGAAACGCGTATCGGCCGTCTTGTAGAGGCGGGCGATGGGATTGCCGTTGCGGTCCTTCAGGATGACCTGCTTGCCGGCCACTTCCCAGGATCCCATCGTGGTAAGCTCGCCCGCGCAGCCGCGCGTGCCGCCGCGCGACCCGCTGCCGAGATTGGTGAGCGTCAGGAACATGTCGCAGGAGGAAGCGCCATTCGCCACGCGCCAGTTGCCGACCATGCCTTCCTTCTTGACGTCGAGCGCGCCGGCGGCGGCCGCATCGCCCGTACCCGCCGTGCCAGTGCCGGTTGCCATGGCCGTGTCGGTCGCCGGCTTTTCCGGGAACTGACTGGTCGTGTCGGTCGTCGGGTCGGGAAGCTGGCTGGACGAGACAGTACCGATCGGCTGCGCCTCGAGCGGCGTGAGGTTCTGCTGCGTATTGACGCTGTCCATCGAGGAGGTTCGCTGGCAACCTGCCAGAGCAAGCGCCATCATCAGCCCGCCTGCCACATGATGAATCCGCATGTCGATACTCCCGATCTCTGCCCGTTACTGCTGCCATGCAGCAATTCCCGCCGAATTAACGTGAATCGCCCGCATGAATCAAGACGAAACGGCCTGATTGCTCAGGCCGCCTCCTCACGTTTCGTGAACGGTGATTATGTAGGTCAGAGACGGCGCTCGACCAGCATCTTCTTGATTTCACCGATCGCCTTGGCCGGATTGAGACCCTTCGGGCAGGCCTGGGCGCAGTTCATGATCGTATGGCAGCGATAGAGGCGGAAGGGATCCTCGAGATTGTCGAGGCGTTCGCCCGTCGCTTCGTCGCGGCTGTCGATGAGCCAGCGATAGGCCTGCAGCAGCACGGCGGGGCCGAGGTAGCGGTCGCCGTTCCACCAATAGCTCGGACAGGACGTCGAGCAGCAGGCGCACAGTATGCACTCGTAGAGGCCGTCGAGCTTGAGGCGGTCCTCATGGCTCTGCTTCCACTCCTTGGCCGGCGTCGGCGACACCGTCTTCAGCCACGGCTCGATGGAGCGATGCTGGGCATAGAAGTTGGTGAGGTCGGGAACGAGGTCCTTCACCACCGGCATATGCGGCAGCGGATAGACCTTCACGGTGCCCTTCACCTCGTCCATGCCCTTGGTGCAGGCGAGCGTGTTGGTGCCGTCGATGTTCATGGCGCAGGAGCCGCAGATGCCTTCGCGGCAGGAGCGGCGCAGCGTCAGCGTCGGGTCGATCTTGTTCTTGATGTAAAGAAGCGCATCGAGAACCATCGGGCCGCAATCGTCGACGTCGATGTAGAAGGTGTCGATCGAGGGGTTCTTCCCGTCGTCCGGGTTCCAGCGGTAGATGCGGAACTCGCGGGTGTTGGTGGCGCCGGCCGGCTTCGGCCAGACCTTGCCCTCGGTCATCTGCGAGTTTTTCGGGAGAGCGAGTTCAACCATGTCCTGTTCTCCTCGGGCTCAGTAGACGCGGGCCTTGGGCTCGATCTTCTTGGGATCGATCCCGTCGGCGATGAGGTCGGTGTGCACCGGGCGGTAGTCGAGCGTGACGTCGCCCGCCTCGTTCACCCAGGACAGCGTGTGCTTGCGCCAGTTGACGTCGTCGCGGCCGCCGAGCGGGCCGGTCGCATAGTCCTCGCGGGCATGCGAGCCGCGGCTCTCCTTGCGGGCTTCGGCGCCGTAGACGGTCGTGATGGCGTTGGCCATCAGGTTTTCCAGCTCCAGCGTCTCGACGAGGTCGGAGTTCCAGATCATCGAGCGGTCGGTGACCTTGATGTCGGGCAGTTCCTTCCAGATCGCGGTCATGCGCTTGCAGCCGCTTTCCAGCGATTCCTGCGTGCGGAACACGGCGGCGTCTTCCTGCATGGTGCGCTGCATCTTGTCGCGCAGGATCGCCGTCGGCGTGCCGCCCTTGGCGTTCCGCAGGCGATCGAAGCGGTCCATGATCTTGTCGCAGGCGGCGATGTCGAGCGCCGGGATCGCCGCGTTGCGGTCGATGACCTGGCCGGCGCGGATGCCGGCGGCGCGGCCGAACACCACCAGGTCCAGCAGCGAGTTGGTGCCCAGGCGGTTGGCGCCATGCACCGACACGCAGCCGGCTTCGCCCACCGCCATCAGGCCGGGCGCGATGCGCTCCGGGTTCTGGCTGTCGGCGTTCAGCACTTCGCCCCAATAGTTCGTCGGAATGCCGCCCATGTTGTAGTGGACGGTCGGCAGGACCGGGATCGGCTCGCGCGTCACGTCGACGCCGGCGAAGATCTTCGCGCTCTCGGAAATGCCCGGCAGGCGCTCGTGCAGCACGGCCGGATCGAGATGGTCGAGATGCAGGAAGATGTGGTCCTTGTTCTTGCCGACGCCGCGGCCTTCGCGGATTTCCATCGTCATGGAGCGCGAGACGAAGTCACGCGGCGCCAGATCCTTCAGGGTGGGCGCATAGCGCTCCATGAAGCGCTCGCCATTGGCATTGCGCAGGATGGCGCCCTCACCGCGGCAGCCCTCGGTCAGCAGCACGCCCGCGCCGGCCACGCCGGTGGGGTGGAACTGCCAGAACTCCATGTCTTCCAGCGGGATGCCGGCGCGGGCGATCATGCCGCCGCCGTCGCCCGTGCAGGTGTGTGCCGACGTGGCGGAGAAATAGGCGCGGCCATAACCGCCGGTCGCCAGCACCACCATCTTGGCGGCGAAGCGATGGATCGTGCCGTCATCGAGGTTCCAGGCGACGACGCCCGTGCAGCGGCCGTCGGCCGACATGATCAGGTCGAGCGCGAAATACTCGATGAAGAATTCGGCGTTGTTGCGCAGTGACTGGCCGTAGAGCGTGTGCAGGATGGCATGGCCGGTACGGTCGGCGGCGGCGCAGGTGCGCTGCACCGGCGGGCCTTCGCCGTAGTTCTGCATGTGGCCGCCGAACGGGCGCTGATAGATCTTGCCTTCGGCATTGCGCGAGAAGGGCACGCCGTAATGCTCCAACTCATAGACCGCCTTCGGCGCTTCCATGGCGAGATACTGCATGGCGTCGACGTCGCCGAGCCAGTCGGAACCCTTGACGGTATCGTAGAGGTGCCACTGCCAGCTGTCCGGCGTCATGTTCTGCAGCGAGGCCGCGATGCCGCCCTGCGCGGCGACGGTGTGCGAGCGCGTCGGGAAGACCTTAGTGATGCAGGCCGTCTTGAGGCCCTGCTCGGCCATGCCGAGCGTGGCGCGAAGACCCGCGCCGCCGGCGCCGACGACGATCACGTCGAAGGAGTGGTCCACATAATCATAGGCCTTGCCGTTGGCCGCCGGGGAGGAGATCGCTGCCATGATGGATTATCCTGCGAAAGCGATTTTGAGGACGGCGAAAAGACAGAGGCCGCCGACGAGGATCGCGAAGAAGGTGTTGAGCATGAGGAGGCCGATCTTGATGCCTTCCGCATGCACGTAGTCCTCGATGATGACCTGCATGCCGAGCTTCATGTGAATGAGGCCGGAAATGACGACGAGGCCCATGAGGACGGCGACGATCGGATGCGACAGCGCGGCCGTCACTTCCGCGTAGGAGGCGCCGTTGTAGCAAATGAGGAAGCCGACGAAGAACAGCATCAGCGGAACGTTGGCGACGGCCGTCAGGCGCTGGCGCCAGAAATGCTCCGTGCCGTCCTTTGCCGAACCGAGACCACGAACCTTGCCGAGGGGAGTGCGCATGTCCATGGGTGTCTCCTCAGCGGGCCAGGTAGCCGACGACCCAGATCAGCACCGTCAGGGCGACGGAGACGACCGGCGTGGCAAGCGCGAGCTTGGTGGAAAAATGCTTCTCGTAGCCGCGGCCCATGTCCCACATGAAGTGGCGCAGGCCGCCGAGCATGTGGTGCATCAGCGCCCAGGTATAGCCGAAGAGCACGAGACGGCCGATCCAGGTGCCGAAGAACCAGCTGACCCAGTCGAAATAGGCTTCGCCCGTCGCGGCCGCGATCAGCCACCAGGCGACGAGGACGGTGCCGAAATAGAGGGCGGCGCCGGTGATGCGATGCACGATGGACATGACCATCGTCGGGATCGGCTTGTAGACTTGGAGATGCGGCGAGAGTGGCCGGCTTCGAGTGACATTCGCCATCTGAACCTCACGGAACCCCGGAGAGCCAAAACTGGACAAATTTTCTCCGGAATTGCAGTATGTTGTGCACAATGCAGTGATTGCGACGTTTAATCACCGGAAAGCGGAACCACAAGCCTCATTGCAGTGCAAAATGAATTTAATCGATTAGAAAACTGGCGCCGATCTGCACCGTTCCGGCACGCTCCTCCAGCGTTAACCACAACGGCGAAATCCATAACCAAATCCGTGACTTTCGCCCGCGCCTGCCCCATCTTTCCGTTAAGGATTCGTTAAGCGTAACCCGGAAGGCAGGACAGAATGACTCTGTTATCGGCGCTCCGTGCGACCAAAGTCTTAGGGCTGGCGGTCGTGCTTGTCGCAGGCGGCATGACGGCCGCCGCAGACGCCCGCGATGGCTGGCACCGCGGCCACCATGGCCACCACACCCGCTTCAAGCGGCTCCAGAACATCGAAGAGGGTGGCGACGGCTGGCTGGGCACAACACTCCGCTACAGCTCGCGCAATCGCCCCGTATGGCGCGAGGACGGCAGCTTCTACAGTGGCGCGATCGGCGCCTACCGCTATCGCAACGATACCTATTTCTACGTGAACGACGATGGCGTGATCGAGGGGAACGGCGAGCCGAAGAAGCGCTACAAGCAGGGGCCGAAGGTCATCACGGTCAAGCCCGGTACTACCGGCTGCGCCTGGGAAGCCGGCGTCTGCGTCATCCGGCCGGGCTTCTAGGGCATCCTCCGCCGAAGCGGCGTACCTGAACACAGACAGGATCATGAGGCCAGGCTTCAGGCTGTGGCCGGCACCGCATCAAAACGCCAGACGGTGGTCTTCTTGACCTCGCTGTCCTCCAGGGTCCGCGTCACGGGCACCTGATAGGTGCCGAGCGCCTCCATGCGCTCGCGCGGACAATAGGCCCGGCCGGGATCGCCGACCAGCACCGTCGCCCCTCGCGCGGCGAGCGCCGAAAACCACGGGATCAGCACATCGGCAAAGGCGCGGTCGTAGAAGACGTCGCCGGCCAGCACCACGTCCCAGCCCCGGTCACGGCCGACGAGGTCTTCGCCCGTGTAGCCGACGGCGACGCCATTGAGCGCGGCATTCAAGCGGATCGCCGTTTCGCTCCAGGGATCGATGTCCGCTGCCAGCACGCCGGTCGCGCCCGCCATGCGCGCCGCGATGCCGACGAGGCCGGAGCCGCTGGCGAAGTCCAGCACCGATTTTCCGGCAACGAGACCGGGATGATCGAGAACATGGCGGGCAAGTCCCTGTCCGCCCGCCCAGGCGAAGGCCCAGAAGGGCGGCGGCAGGCCGATCTCCTCCAGTTCCTCTTCCGTCTTCAGCCATAGTTCGTGCGCCTCGGTGGCGAGGCGCAGCCGCACCTCGGGCACATGCGGCGGCGACAGCACATCCGTGTTGTCGCGGATGAAGACGTCGGGATCGGTCTTCACGGGAGCAACGTTCCGGCGATCAGAGCGGAGGCCATCAAAGAGGGGGCCATCAAAGAGGAGGATTGTCGAGACCGCCCATGCGGCAGACCTCGATCCACTCCTCCTCCGTCACCGGCTGCACGGAAAGGCGCATGGAGGTGACGAGCGACATGTTGGCAAGCTTCGCATTGGCCTTGATGTCCCTCAGCGAGACGGGCCTGGGCATGTCGCGGACCGCGCGGATATCCACGCAATCCCAGCGCGGATCCTCGCCGGCCGTCGAATCGGGATGCGACAGGGCGCAGACCTCCGTGATGCCGACGATCTCCAGCCCCTCGTTGGAGTGGTAGAAGAAGCCCTTGTCGCCGATCTTCATGGCCCGCATGTTGTTGCGCGCCTGGTAGTTGCGCACGCCCGTCCATTCCTCGCCGGCAGAGCCGACATCCTTCTGCATCTGCCAGGACCACTTGAAGGGTTCGGACTTGTAGAGCCAGAATGCCATGCGGATCAGGCCTCCGGATTGTTGAAGACCCAGTTCCAGGCCTTCACCTCGACCTCGGCGAAGAGGCCCGCCTTGGAATAGGGGTCGTTCCCGGCAATCTGCCGTGCCTCATCGATCGTTTCCGCCTTGACGACGACCAGGCTGCCGGTGGGCTTGCCGTCATCGCCGAGGAAGGGGCCGGCGAAGGCGAGCTTGCCCTCGGCATTGAGCGCATTGAGATAGGCGAGGTGATCGGGGCGCGTATCGAGGCGCACCTGAAGCGCACCCGGCTTGTCCTTGCAGAGGAATGCGAAATGCATGCGGCGGTCCTTCCCTTCCGTTATTCCTGGGTAATGGGGCGCGTCATCAGCTGCCCGATGGCGGTCTTCACGTCGAGCGTGCCGTCGATGATGCGCGCGACCGCGTCGGTGATCGGCATGTCGATGCCCTTGCCGGCCGCCACGCCCGAGGCGACCGAGGCGGCAAAGGCGCCTTCCACGAGATCGCCCGACCAGCCCGCGGCATTGCCATGCCGGCCGAGCGCGATGCCGAAGCGAAGATTGCGCGACTGGTGGCTGGTGCCGGTCAAAACGAGGTCGCCGAGACCGGACAGGCCCGTCACGGTAATGCCTTCCCCGCCATGGGCTTCGACGAAGCGCGACAGCTCCGCAAGCCCGCGCGAGATCAGCGCCGCCCGGGCGGAATCGCCAAGTTCAGCACCCTCGATGATGCCGCAGGCGATCGCCAGCACGTTCTTCAGCGCGCCGCCGAGCTGCACCCCGATGCGATCGGTCGAGGGATAGAGGCGGAAGGTCGGGCCGGACAGCGCCTGCGCCAGCGTGGCGCCGATCGCGGTCGTGCGCGCGGCGATCACCATCGCCGTCGGCAGGCCCTTGGCGATATCGGCCGCGAAGCCGGGGCCGGACAGCACCGCGATCTCGCGGCCCGGCAATTCCTCTTCCAGCACATCCGTCAGCAGACGGCCGGTACCCTTTTCCATGCCCTTGGCACAGATGACGACCGCCGCGCCGGGCGCCAGCAGCGGGGCCAGCGACCGCGCGGCTTCGCGTTGCGCCTGCGAGGGCATGGCGAAGAGCACGATGCCAGCGCCCCGCACCACTTCCGCATCCGCGCTGAAGGCAAGGGCTTCCGGCAGGTCGATGCCGGGCAGGACCTTGTCGTTTCGCCGGGTAGCGCGCATGGCCGCGACGGCCTCGGCATTGCGGCCGATCAGCGTGACATCGCCACCGCTGGCGGCGGCCACGCTTGCCAGCGCCGTGCCGAAAGCCCCTGCGCCGACGACGGCGATCCGCGAACTGACCGTCATGCCTTGGCTCCCCGCTTGCCGGATCCCAGAACCGTCGCCGCCTCCCGGTCGAGGGGCCAGCGCGAGCGCGGCGCGACCGTGAGATCGTCAGGCGCGAAGCCGGCCGCCATGCGCTCCAGCCCCGCCCAGGCGATCATCGAGGCATTGTCGGTGCAAAGCGCCAAAGGCGGCGCGATGAAACGAAACCGGTTCTTGTCGCACAGCGCCTGCAGCGTCGCGCGCAGTTCCGCATTCGCGGCCACGCCGCCGGCGACGACGAGCGCCGGCGTTGCCACGTCGGGATGAAGCTTGCGGAACCGCTCCAGCCCGCGGCCGATGCGATCCTTCAGGGTGCGCGAGACCGCGCGCTGGAACGAGGCGCAGATATCGGCGATATCCTGCTCCGTTACAGGCTCGATGGATTGCGCCGCCTGCCGCACGGCGGTCTTGAGACCGGAGAAGGAAAAATCGAGCCGCGCCTCGCCGACGAGCGGACGCGGGAAGGTGAAGCGCTCGGGATTGCCGGTCTTCGCCATGCGTTCCACCGCCGGGCCGCCGGGATAGGGCAGGCCGAGCAGCTTTGCCGTCTTGTCGAAGGCTTCGCCGAGCGCATCGTCGATGGTGGTGCCCCAGCGCTCGTAGTCGTCGACGCCGCGCACCAGCACGAGCTGGGTGTGCCCGCCGGAAACGAGCAGCATGAGATAGGGGAAGGAGAGGCCATCGGTGAGCCGCGCCGTCAGCGCGTGTCCTTCGAGATGATTGACCGCATAAAGCGGCTTGCCCGTCGCCCGCGCGATGGCCTTGCCGGTCATCAGCCCGACGATGAGCCCGCCGATCAGCCCCGGCCCGCTCGTCGCGGCGATGGCATCGACATCGTCGAGCGAGCGCCCGGCCCGCAGCAGCGCCTCGGAAATCAGGCTGTCCAGCGCCTCGACATGGGCGCGCGCCGCGATCTCCGGCACCACGCCGCCATAGGCGCTGTGCTCTTCCAGCTGGCTCAGCACGACCTCGCCGAGAATCTCGCCCCTGCCGTCGGCATCGCGCACGACCACCGAGGCCGCGGTCTCGTCGCAGCTCGTTTCGATGCCGAGAATGGTCAGGTGGGGCGACATGAAGCACTAGGATCGATTGCGGGCGGCTCTAAAGCCGGTTACGAGACATCCCGGTAACAATGGATCAAGGCGGATGCAAACAAAACCTTTCAGGATCGGCACCCGTGGCAGCCCGCTGGCGCTCGCCCAGGCCTACGAGACCCGTTCGCGCCTGATGGCGGCGCACGGCCTGCCGGAGGATATGTTCGAGATCGTCGTGCTCTCGACGAAGGGCGACCGCATCACCGACCGCTCGCTGGCGCTGATCGGCGGCAAGGGCCTGTTCACCGAGGAGATCGAGGCGCAGCTTTCCTCGGGCGAACTCGACCTTGCCGTGCACTCCTCCAAGGACATGCCGACGACGCTGCCGGAGGGCCTGCACCTTTCCGCCTTCCTGCCGCGCGAGGACATCCGCGACGCCTTCATCGGCCGCGCGGCAAAGCGCCTGCTCGACCTGCCGCAGGGCGCGACGGTCGGCTCCGCCTCGCTGCGCCGCCAGGCGCTCGTCCGCCGCCTGCGCCCGGACCTCAACGTCATCGTCTTTCGCGGCCAGGTCGATACGCGCCTCGGCAAGCTCGCCAGCGGCGAAGCCGATGCGACGCTGCTTGCCTATGCCGGCCTGAAGCGCCTCGGCAAGCTCGACGTGCCCACGGAAATCCTTGATCCCGTCTCCTTCCCGCCCGCTCCGGCGCAGGGCGCGATCTGCATCGAGAGCCGCATCGGCGACGCACGCATGGAAGCCCTGCTTTCCGCCATCGACGACCGGCCGACCCGCGCCGCCGTCTCCTGCGAGCGCGGTTTCCTTGCGACGCTCGACGGTTCCTGTCGCACGCCCATTGCCGGCTATGCGACCGTCGAAGGCGATCACCTCACCTTCCGCGGCATGATCCTGACGCCTGACGGCAGCCAGTTCCACGAGATCGAGACGAGCGGCCCGGTCGCCAAGGCCGGCACGCTCGGCGAACAGGCGGGCGAGGCGGTGCGCGCGAAGGCGGGAGCCGATTTCTTCGCCAGCTGGGCCTGAGCCATGCGCGTCCTCGTGCTTCGCCCCGAGCCCGCGGCGTCCCGCACCGCGGCCACGCTCGCGGCGCGCGGGCACGAGACCGTGCTGCTGCCGCTGTCGAAGGCCGAACACGCTCTTGACGCCGTAAGGGCGGCGCTTGCCGAACCGCATGCCGCTCTCGCCATCACCAGCGCGGAGGCGGCCCGCCTTCTGGGCAGACTCGGCGATGGCCTCACGCCCCATCTCGCAACGGCCGTCTTCGCCGTCGGCGAGGCCTCGGCCACGGCTGCGCGCACGATCGGCTTTGCCAACGTGCTCAGCGCAAACGGCGACGGCGAAGCCCTTGCAGGATTGATCGCCGCCCATGCCGCGCACAGGGACAAATCGGCGCAGCCCATCCTCTATCTCGCCGGCAATCCCCGTGCCGCCGGCTTCGAGACACACCTTGCGGCGACCGGCATTGCCCTTCGCATCGTCGAAGCCTACCGCATGGTGCCGCTCGCCCCGAGCCGGACGGAAACGGAAACCGCCCTTCTACAGCCGGTGCCGGATGCCGTTCTGCTCTATTCACGCCAGAGCGCCCGCGCCTTCTTCGCTCTTTCCCCCTCTTGGAGGCGGCTCCCGGACGGTTCGACGCGATGCGCCTGCTCTGCATGAGCGCCAATGTCGCGGCTGCCGTGCCGGCGCGTTTTATGGGCCGTATCGCCGTCGCCGCCACGCCCGACGAGAACGGCCTGCTCGCGCTTCTCTAGGCTAAGCGCAGGACGCGACGGACGAAATTGCCGCAAGGGTCTTTCCCTCTCTGCCATCCCTGTCTACGTTTAAGGCACTGCACATGAACGCGAGGAGGTCGCCATGGAACCGGAAACCCCGTCCCGTCGAACGAAGGCCGGCGACGAACCCGTGACGATCGATCTGGAAGCCGTTCCGGCCTCCGCCAGCAACGAAGCCCTTGCCGCCGACGAAAAGGCCGAGGCGGAGGAATTGACGGCGGAAGCCTCCGAAGCCACGGCGTCGGAACCCTCGGACGAAACCGTCGCGGAAAGAGAAGAACCCATCGCGCCTGCCCGCTCGACCTATGAGGAACCGGCAAAGGAACCGCTGCGCGCCGAAGCGCCGCCACCGCGCGCCAGCGCCGGCACGCTTGCGGCGGGCATCCTCGGCGGCCTGATCGCGCTTCTCGGCGCCGGCAGCCTGCAATATGGTGGCTACCTGCCCGCGCTCGGCCCGGAACGGGCCGGCGACAGCAATGCGGTCACGGCCCTTTCCGGCGAGATCGCGGCTTTGAAAACCCGCCTTTCCGAAGCCACTCCCGCAAACACGGTCGATCTCCAGCCGCTCGAGAGCCGCCTTGCCGCCCTCGAAAAATCGGCGGGCGGCGGCACCGCCGCCGCCGGTGCGACCCCGGAAGCCGTCAGCAAGCTGGAGGGCGATGTTAGCCGGCTAACGACAGAGCTTTCCACCCTGCGCGAGGCTATCACCCGCACCACGGAGGCCGTCAGCTCCACCGAAAGCCAGTTGACCGAGCGCATCGCCGCCGCCGAGCAGAAACTCGACGAGCCGCGCAGCGATATCGAGATGGCCCGCGCCGTCGCCGCCAGCGCCCTGAAGACCGCCATCGATCGCGGCGGCTCCTATCTCGCCGAACTCGAGGCCTTCGCCAGCGTCGCGAAGGACGATCCTTCCGTCGCGGGGCTGCGCGAACATGCCGCCCTCGGCGTTTCCTCCCGCTCGGATCTCGTGCGCGATTTCCAGCCCGCGGCCGACGCGATTCTCGACGCCGTGCACCAGCCGGACGGCGATCAGGGCATCTTCAACCGCCTGATGTCGAGCGCCGCCTCGGCCATCCGCGTGCGCCCGGTCGGCAGCGTCGAAGGCGACAGCCCGGAAGCGGTGGTCGCCCGTATCGAGACCAAGTTGCAGAACGGCGATTTCAAGGGCGCGCAGATCGAGTGGCAGACCCTGCCGGAAAAAGCTCAGGCTGCAGCCTCGGACTACAAGCGCAAGCTGGACGAGCGCGTCGCCGTCGAGGATCTGATCGGCGCCGTCGTTTCCGGCGCCATGACGACCGGCACCGGCAACCAGGGCTGAGGAGAACGACGACATGATACGCATTCTGGTCTTCGCTCTCTTCGTTCTCTCGCTTGCCGCCGGCTTCGCCTGGCTTGCCGACCGCCCCGGCGAACTCTCCATCATCTGGCAGGGCCAGCGGGCCGACATGAGCCTGATGGTGGCGGCCACGCTGATCGTCTCGCTGATCGCCGCCGTCATGCTTTCCTGGTGGCTCGTCCGCGTCATCTGGACGTCGCCGCACTCCATCCAGCGTTACTTCCGCGCCCGCAAGCGCGACCGCGGCTACCAGGCCCTCTCGACCGGCCTGATCGCCGCCGGCGCGGGCGACGCCGCCGGCGCGCGCAAGATGCTCGGCCGCACCAAGGGTCTGCTCAGCGCCGACCAGGAACCGCTCATCCATCTGCTCGAAGCACAGGCCGCGATGATCGAGGGCCGCTACGACGACGCGCGCAAGAAATTCGAACTGATGGCGGACGACCCGGAGACGCGAGAACTGGGCCTGCGCGGCCTCTATCTCGAAGCCCGCCGCCTCGGCGCCAACGAGGCCGCCCGGCAATATGCCGAACGTGCCGCCGAAAAGGCCCCGCAACTGCCCTGGGCGACGGAGGCGGCGCTGGAATACCGCTCGCAGGCCGGCGATTGGGATGAGGCGCTGAAGCTTCTCGGCGACGGTCGCACCGGCTCGCCGGAGGAGAAGAAGGCCTATGCCCGCCGCAAGGCCGTGCTTCTTACCGCCCGCGCCGGCGCAAAGCTCGATGCCGACCCGAAGGGCGCGCGCGAGGATGCCCACCAGGCGCTGAAGCTCGACGAGACCTTCGTGCCGGCCGGCCTGATCGAGGCGAAGGCCTATCTGCGCGAAGACAACCTGCGCAAGGCGGCCTCGATTCTCGAAAAACTCTGGAAGTCGACGGCGCATGGCGATGTCGCACGCCTCTATGTCCGCGCCCGCAGCGGCGATTCGGCCACCGACCGCCTGAAACGGGCGGAAAAGCTCGAGGCCCTGCGGCCGAACAATGCCGAAGCGCTTTTTGCCGTTGCGGAAGCCGCGCTGGAAGCGCGCGATTTCCCGCTCGCCCGCGGCAAGGCGGAAGCCGCCGCGCGACTTTCCCCGCGCGAAAGCGCTTTCCTGCTGCTGGCCGACATCGAGGATGCCGAGACCGGCGACCAGGGCCGCATCCGCCACTGGATGAACCAGGCGCTCAAGGCGCCGCGCGATCCGGCCTGGACCGCCGACGGCATCACGGCGACGGAATGGCGCGCGGTCTCGCCCGCCAGCGGCCGTCTCGATGCCTTCGAGTGGAAGACGCCGGTCAGCGAACTGCAAGGCCCGGTCGAGGAAGGCTCGACTGATGCCGTCGACGAGGCTATCCGAACCCTGCCGCCGCTCGCCATCGAGACGAGGCCGGCCGCCAAGACCGATCCGATCGTGAAGGTCGAGCGCGTCGAAGCGGAAAAGCCGGTCGTGGTGGCCACGGTCGCCGAACCCGTGGCCGTGAAGGAGGCCGTCGTGGAAAAGGCGAAGCTGGAACCGGCCGGCGCACAGGACGACCGCCAGGAGCGCCCGTTCTACGGTCTGCCGGACGATCCCGGCGTCAAGGAAGGCACCGCCGCCAAGCGCGACGGCACCAGCGGTTTCAGGTTGTTCTAGAGTTTGTCAGGGAAAAGTGGGAACCGGTTTTCCCGAAAAGACAAACGAAAACAAAAGAATTTAGAGTATGTCTGGTTCAATCTGAACCTGACATACTCTAGGGCTAAGGGTACGGGGCTTCATGTTCGAACGCTTGCAGCAGTTTCTCGCGAGCCTTTCCGGCGGCGACAGGCCCGTCTTCGCCGCCGATGACCCGCGCGTCGCCGTCATGGCGCTCTGCATCCAGGTGATGGAGGCGGACGGCAAGGTGCTGGACATCGAGAAGACGGCGCTGCGCGCCCGCTTCAAGGAGTTCTACGGCGTCGAGGAGGCCGAGCTCGATGCGCTTGTCGCCGCCGGCACCGATGCCGAAAGCGAGGCGATCGACTTCTTCCGCTTCACCTCCGAGTTGAAACGCCAGCTTTCGGAAGAACAGCGCGTCAGCCTGATCGGCCTTCTCTGGGAAATCGTCTATGCGGATGGCGAGCGCAGCGAGATGGAAGATCACGCCATCTGGCGCATCGCCGATCTGCTCGGCGTGTCCGGCCGCGAGCGCATCATGAAACGGCAGGAAGTCGCCGGACGGGTCGGCGCGGCGACGGGCCAGGAGGAGGCGGACGAAGGCTGAGCCATGCTCGATTTTCCCCGCACGTCCCGCCGCAAGCGCCCCGTCCTCGTCGTCCTGCACCAGGAGACGTCCAGTCCAGGGCGCGTCGGCCAGATCCTGCAACAGATGGGCCATGCACTGGACATCCGCCGCCCGGTCCTCGGCGATCCCCTGCCCACGACGCTGGCGCACCATGCCGGCGCCGTCGTCTTCGGCGGTCCGATGAGCGCCAATGACGCCGAACCCTATCTACGACAGGAAATCGACTGGCTCTCGGTTCCGCTTGCCGAGGATCGCCCCTTCCTCGGCATCTGCCTCGGCGCACAGATGCTGGTGAAGAACCTCGGCGGCAGCGTTTCCGGTCATGCCGACGGCTGGGCGGAAATCGGCTGGTACCCCCTGAAGGCGACCGAGGCCGGCACGGCGCTGATGGCCTGGCCCGATATGGTCTACCAGTTCCACCGGGAAGGCTTCGACCTTCCCTCGGGCGCGACACTGCTCGCCACCGGTCACCACTACGAGAACCAGGCCTTCCGTTACGGCGACAACGCCTGGGGCATCCAGTTTCACGGCGAACTGACGCTGGCCATGATGCATCGCTGGGTCGTGCGCGGGGCGCATCGCTTCGAACTGCCCGGCGCGCAGATCGGCCGCACCCATCTCGACGGCCGCCTGCTGCATGATGCGGCCCTGCGGCTCTGGATGACGTCCTTCCTCGACCGCATCTTCCACGAGGCATGAGGCCTGCCCGTTAAACATGTTGCGGCCGCCGCAGGCCCCCGGCCTTGCTGGCAGGGCCGGCAATGGCTACATGTCGGGGCGAAACCAATTGGAGACGTCAATGATAGCGGTCATCAACACCCTATTGTTCATTATCAGCATTGCATGGTTCCTGGTGATCGCCTCGGCGATCTTCTCCTGGCTCTATGCCTTCAACGTCATCAACGCGAACAATCAGGTGATCGCCACCATCGGCCGCTCGCTCTACCAGCTGACCGAGCCGATCTACCGCCCGATCCGCCGCGTGCTGCCGAATTTCGGCGGCGTCGACCTGTCGCCGCTCGTCGTGCTCGTCATCCTGTTCTTCCTGGAGCAGCTGATCCGCACGGTCCTCGTCCCCGCCGTCCTGTGACGCGCGCGCTCCGGCGCCATGACGATCATGTGCGCCTGACCGTGCGGCTGACGCCGAACGGTCAGGCGCGACGCTATCGACGGCTGGGAAACCGGCGCCGATGGCGAAAGCCACCTGAAGGCGCGCGTCAGCGATCCACCGGACAAGGGCAAGGCGAACAAGGCGCTGATCGCGCTCATCGCCAAGGCCGCAGGCACCCCGAAATCCGCCGTCAGCCTGATCTCCGGCGGTACCCAGAGAAAGAAAATCCTCCGGATCGAGGGCGACCCGGAGGATATCGTTTCAAGGCTCGAAAGCGCCGCGGGGCGCTAGAGTATTTTCAACCGAAGCGCCCCAGCCGAAATGCCAAAGGCGCTTACTTCTGCGCCTCGTAGCGCGCGACGGCTTCGAGGATCATCTTCTTCGCGGTGCCGACATCCTGCCAGCCGGCGATCTTCACCCACTTGCCGGGCTCCAGATCCTTGTAGTGCGAGAAGAAGTGCTCGATCTGCTTCAGCGTGATCTCGGGCAGGTCCGTATAGTTCTCGACCTTGTCGTAGCGGCGCGTCAGCTTCGGCACCGGCACGGCGATGATCTTCTCATCCTTGCCGCCGTCGTCTTCCATGACGAGAACGCCGATCGGGCGCACATTGATGACGCAGCCCGGAACGAGCGGGCGCGTGTTGGCGATCAGAACGTCGATCGGGTCGCCGTCTTCCGACAGGGTGTGCGGCACGAAGCCGTAGTTGCCCGGATAGGTCATCGGCGTATAGAGGAAGCGGTCGACGACCAGCGCACCGGCTTCCTTGTCCATCTCGTACTTGATCGGATGGCCGCCGACCGGGACCTCGACAATGACGTTCACATCGTCCGGCGGGTTCTTGCCGACGGAAATCGCATCAATACGCATGGGATACTCCCTGAAGTGGAATTGGCGTCGTGTGCGGGCTTCCTAATGCGAATCCCGTTGCAGCGCAACATGACTTTCGCCGAAGCCGAATAGAGCGGGACGGTCCGCCGTCTTCAAAGGACTGGAGGACACCCCATGGACCTGAAGCACATTCTTCTCGCCGCCGTCTTCGCCGCAAGTCCGGCCGCAACCATGGCCACGGCTGCCCATGCCAACGAGAGCGCCTATACCGACCGCGACCTCGATGCCTGCAAGACCCTCTCCGAGGAGGAGGAAGGCCCGAGCGTCACCCTGCTATGCGCCGGCTACAAGGATCTTCCCGTCTATTTCAAGGAAGGGGACCTCCGACAAAGCCAGGCCTACGGCCCCCTGAGCAAGACCTATATAGACAGTGCCTTCGAGACCTTCGGTCCCTTCAATCATACGGGCGCCAAGATCGAATGGCGGCTTGGCCCCGGCGGCGTCCCGATCGCAGCCATCGCACGCTGGTTCGTTGCCGACCCGGAACAGACCAATGATACGGACACGCGCTACGGTCAGGTCCTCGTCGTATCGACCGTCGCCACGACGGAGAACCCGACGAGCTGTGTCGTCGGCTATGTCGATGCGCTGGAAAACAAGGATGCCAACACGCTTGCCCGCACGGTCGCCGACGAAGAGGCTGCGGGTTTCATCTGCGGCAAGTCCAGGCCGCAATGGCACGGCAAGCGCGGCGGGCTTGCCGGCGATCCGATGCACTATCTGCCGGATGCGGCGGAATAGCCATCAGGGCCAGACGAAGCCGACCTTCTTCAGTTCCTTCTCGCCGAAATTCTCCATGCCCTCGGCAATGTCACGCCCGCCGGCGGAGCGGAAGAACCGCTCGGCATGCTCGCTGTCTTCCAGGCACCAGACGATCAGCCCGTTGCAGCCAAGCGACTTCAGCAGCCGCCGCGCTTCGCCGAACAGCAGACGGCCAAGGCCGATGCCCTGATATTCGGGGCGCAGATAGATTTCGTAGATCTCGCCTTCCTGCGGCAGGGCGCGGGCGCGGTTGAGGCCGAGCGTGGCATAGCCGGCGACGGTGCCGGCGACATCGACCACGAGAAGTGTCGCAGGGCCGCGCGTCGCCTTGCGCCACCAGGTCTCGTCACGCCGGTCGACCATCTGATTGAGCGGCCTGTGCGGAATGAGGCCGCCATAGGCCTGCAGCCACGACACCCGATGCGTCTCGGATATCGCGCGCGCGTCCTGCGGCTCGGCGCGCCGCACATCGATCGACAGTGTCTTCATAACCGACTCTTATTCCCGCCCTGTTGCCGCCGGAATCCCGCGTCTGTCGGAAATCCCTCTCGCCCACAGGCGAGTTGGTGACGGCAACCGGAAAAGTTAACGCTTTTTTAACAAACGTCACAAGTCGTAAAACGATGGCACACACATGAAAAACCCCGGCCCTCAAATCTATGGGGGCCGGGGTCCGAATTTGTGCCGTTACGGGAATGCCGTGCTTATGCGGCGCCGGCGGCGCGCTGCTTCTCGAATCGCTTGCGATCGTTCGGGTCGAGGTACAGCTTGCGCAGGCGGATCGACTTCGGCGTCACTTCCACGAGCTCGTCGTCCTGGATCCAGGACAGCGCACGCTCGAGCGTCATCTTGATCGGCGGCGTCAGGCGGACGGCTTCGTCCTTGCCGGCGGCGCGGATGTTGGTGAGCTTCTTGCCCTTCAGCACGTTGACTTCAAGGTCGTTGTCGCGCGTGTGGATGCCGACGATCATGCCCATATAGACCTTCTCGCCCGCATCGATGACCATCGGGCCGCGATCTTCGAGGTTGAAGAGCGCGTAGGCGACGGCTTCACCGGCTTCGTTGGAGATCAGCACGCCGTTCTTGCGGCCGCCGATCTCGCCCTTGAAGGGCTCGTAGCCGTCGAACAGGCGGTTCATGATCGCCGTGCCGCGCGTATCCGTCAGCAGTTCCGACTGGTAGCCGATCAGGCCGCGGGTCGGGGCGAAGAACACGAGACGGACGCGGTTGCCGCCCGACGGACGCAGCTCGACCATCTCGGCCTTGCGCTCGGACATCTTCTGCACGACGACGCCGGAATGCTCTTCATCGACGTCGATGACGACTTCCTCGATCGGCTCGAGAAGCTGGCCGCTCTCGTCCTTGTGCATGACGACGCGCGGACGCGAAACGGCAAGCTCGAAGCCTTCGCGGCGCATGGTCTCGATGAGGACGGCGAGCTGCAGTTCGCCGCGGCCGGAAACGAAGAACGAGTCCTTGTCGCCCGATTCCTCGATCTTGAGCGCGACGTTGCCTTCGGCTTCCTTGAACAGGCGGTCACGGATGACGCGGCTCGTGACCTTGTCGCCCTCGGTGCCGGCGAGCGGCGAGTCGTTGACGATGAAGGACATGGTGACGGTCGGCGGGTCGATCGGCTGGGCCTTCAGGGCTTCGGAGACCGACGGATCGCAGAACGTATCGGCGACGGTGCCCTTGGTGAGGCCGGCGATGGCGACGATGTCACCCGCATGGGCCTCTTCGATTGCCGTGCGCTCGATGCCGCGGAAGGCGAGGATCTTCGAGATGCGGCCGTTTTCGATCAGCTGACCGTCCTGGCCGATGACCTTGACGCTCTGGTTCGGCTTGATCGAGCCGGAATGGATGCGGCCGGTGATGATGCGGCCGAGGAAGGGGTTGGCTTCCAGGATGGTTCCGATCATGCGGAACGGGCCTTCGGCAACCTTCGGCTCCGGAACGTGCTTGAGCACGAGGTCGAGCAGCGGCGCCATGCCTTCGTCCTGCGGGCCCTCGGGGTTGACGTTCATCCAGCCGTTGCGGCCCGAACCGTAGAGGATCGGGAAGTCGAGCTGCTCGTCGGTGGCGTCGAGATTGGCGAACAGGTCGAAGACCTCGTTCAGCACTTCCTCGTGACGGCCGTCCGGACGGTCGATCTTGTTGATGGCGACGATGGGCTTCAGGCCGACCTTGAGAGCCTTGCCGACCACGAACTTGGTCTGCGGCATCGGGCCTTCCGAGCTGTCGACGAGAACGATCGCGCCGTCCACCATGGACAGGGCGCGCTCGACCTCACCGCCGAAGTCCGCGTGGCCCGGGGTGTCGACGATATTGATGTGCGTGCCTTCCCAGCTGACCGCGCAGTTCTTGGCCAGGATGGTGATGCCGCGCTCACGTTCGATGGCGTTGTTGTCCATCACGGTGTCGACGACCTTCTCGTGGTCGGCGAAGGTACCGCTCTGGCGCAGGAGCTGGTCCACCATCGTGGTCTTGCCATGGTCGACGTGGGCGATGATGGCGATGTTGCGAATGGACATTGTGTAATCTCTGAGGTTCGGGGCGCGCGATGAAGGAGGGCGCCGTCTTCAATGGCCGGGCTCATACATGTTTTTCCGCAAATGCGAAAGGGGCGGGCCGCAACTCTGTTGCCCGCCCGGCGCACGGCAGCCCTTCACGACGTGCGGACGGGCGGCAGCGTGACGCGCCAGAGTTCCTGATCCTCGCGGTCCATCAGCCGCACGGTCATCTCTTCGCTGGCGCCGTGGATATCGACGAGGCCGAAGAACTGCAGGCCGGCCGAAGGCGGCAGATTGCTGTCGATGCCGCCCGCAGCCGCCTTGATGAAGCGCACCTCCGGCCCGAAGGTCGTGTCGAGCGGCTTCGGCCCGTAGGTGCCGCAATGGAGCGGTCCCGAGACGAACTCCCAGAACGGATTGAAATCCTTGAACTTCGCCCGCGACGGATCGTAGTGATGCGCTGCCGTGTAATGCACGTCCGCCGTCAGCCAGACGACATTGTGGATGGCATTGTCGCGCAGGAAGGTGAGAAGATCGGCGATCTCGCGCTCGCGTGCCGCCGGCGGACCGTTCAGCCCGTCCGCCACGCCCTCATAGCCGAGACTGTTGGCGTGATCGTCCCAGATGACGAGGCCGAGCGGCATGTCGCAGGCGATCACTTTCCAGACCGCGCGGGAGGCGGCCAGCTCGCGGCGCAGCCAGTCCGCCTGCCGCCAACCGAAAAGGCCATTTTCCGTGCCGCCCTTGTTGGGGCTGCGATAGGAGCGCAGATCCACGAAGAAGACGTCGAGCAGCGGCCCGTAGGCAACCTTGCGGAAGATGCGGCCGGGCTCGGTGGGGAAATAGCGGATCGGCGTCATCTCGTGGAAGGCGCGGCGCGCGCGGGCCTCGTAGACGCCGATGTCCTTTTCCGGATACCGCCGGTCGCCAGAGAGGTCGCTCGATTCCGACCAGTTGTTCAGCACTTCGTGGTCGTCCCACTGGAAGAAGGTGGGGCATTGGCTGTTGAAGGCGAGCAGGTGATCGTCGAGGAGATTGTATTTCCACTGGCCGCGGAATTCCGTGAGCGTGCGCGCCACGTCGCGCTTCTCGTCCGTGACGATGCGGTTCTTCCAGACGCCGCCGTCGCGCAGCTTTATCTCGTCCGGGATCGGCCCGTCCGCATAGACCGTGTCGCCGGAATGGATGAAGAAATCCGGCTCGTGGCGCAGCATGGTCGAATAGGTCTTCATGCCGACATCGTCGATGCCCCAGCCCTGCCCCGCGGTATCGCCGGACCAGACGAAACGCACCGAACGATTGCGCATCGGCGCGGTGCGGAAGCGGCCAACGATAGGCTCGGAAACGAGGTGGCTGGAATAGGGATCGTTCGCGGTGAAACGATAGAAGATGTCCTGATCCGGCAGCAGCCCCTGCAGCATCGCCTTGACCGTGTTGTCGGACGCCATGGTCGCGGCCTGCAGCGGCAAGCGCGCCGCCTCGGAGAAACTTTCCGTCGTCGAATATTCGAGCGTCACCTCCGCCGGACGGTCGGTGCGCGCCCAGACCATGCCCGAGGAGCAATCGACATCGCCGGACTGAACGCCATGGGAAAAGGCCGGGCTGCCATGGCGCCGCGCATAATAGGGCACCGCCAGCGCCGAGGACGCCGCAAGCACCCCCGCTCCACCGGCCAGAAGAAACGAGCGCCGTGTCAGCGTCTCGGGAACAATCGCCATGCCACCTCCGGCCAAGCCCGCGAATCGACGGCCAGACCTTTCCGCACCGGCATGTCAGTCCGGTAACGGCGGGATGACGTTTCCCCGAAAGTTAGGTGACGGGACGATGACGGCCCTATTCGGCCGGCTCCGTGGCAAGCTGCGCATCGCGCGTGCAAATCGCGCGGTACCAGACGTAGGACAGGATCGCCATCAGGCCCATGCAGGGGATGATGGTGCCGAAGGCGAAGAGCGGAAGGCCGATGGCGGCCGCGAGAAGGCCGGCGAGGAAACCGGCGCCCATCTGGATGAAGCCCATGGCGGCGGATGTCGAGCCGGCGATATGCGGGAAGGGCTCCATGGCGGCCGTCATCATATAGGGCATGACGAAGGCGATGCCGAAGGCATAGAGGCCGACCGGCCCCATAACACTGAGGAAGGTCGGCTCCAGAAGATGCGAGCAGAGCGCGATCAGGATGCTGCCGAGGCCGATGAAGCAGAGACCGGGAAGCACGATCCGCGCCGGCGCCATCTTGCGCATCAGCAGCCGCACGACGACGGTGCCGGCGAAGAAGAAGCCCGACTGCATGAGCATGCCGACGCCGAACTGGGTCGGCGTGAGGCCCACCCGGTCGATCAGCACGAAGGGCAGCATGGTTGCCTGCCCGTAGAGCGCGCCGACCGCGCCCGCCATGACCAGCGTGGCGGAGACGAAACGGGCGCTGCCAGCCAGTTCGCCATAGCCGCGCAGGATGGGCCCGATGCGGCCCTTGGCCGGATCGGGCGTGGTGGTTTCCACCATGAAGAAATAGACCGCGCCGCAGGCTGAAAGCGCAAAGCCGACCATCAGGAAGAAGATCGACTGCCAGCCGAACAGGCCGAGCGCAAAACCGCCGAGCGTCGGAGAGACGGCCGGGCCGATGGCGAGCATCATGCCGACCATGTTCATGATGCGAGCAGCTTCCGTGCCGGTGAACTGGTCGCGCACGATGGCGCGCGAGACCGTCATGCCGACGGAGGCGCCGATGCCCTGCACGAGGCGGCCGAGCAGCAACACGCCGACCGTCGGCGCGAAGGCGGCCATGAGGCTGCCGGCAAGATAGACGGTCATGAAGATCAACGTCGTCTTCCGCCGGCCGAGGACGTCCGACATGGTGCCGGAGACGAGCTGGGAGAGGGCGAAGCCCGCGAAGTAGAGCGAGAGCGTCAGTTTGATCGCCGATTCCGTGGAGGAAAAGGCATGCACCAGCTGGGGCATGGCGGGCGTGTAGAGCGCCATCGACACGGGGCCGAGCGCAACGAGGAACGCGCTGATGATGCTGGTGCGGCGCTCGCTCATGCGCACCCGCGTCATCGGCTGGCTCCCCGGGCGAGCGAAAGCGCGGAACCGTCTTCCTCGATGGCGCAGAGATTGGCCCGCAAGCGCTTCAATTGGCCCCGCATCACCTCCAGGTCCGTTTCGCCGAGGCCGCTCGTGACATGCTGCATCAGTTCGATCTGCTCAAAACGGATGCTGGCGATGAGTTCGTTTGCCGCCTGCGTCGTGAAGATCAGCTTGGCGCGACGGTCGGCCGGGTCCGGGCGGCGCTCGATGAGCCCGAGGCTCTGCAGGCGGTCGAGATAGGTGGAGAGCGTCATCGGCTCGATGCCCATGCGCTGGGCGATGTCGAGCTGGCGGCTGCCTTCCAGCGTGGCGATGCGCACGAGCGTGCGCGCCTCCCCCGGCGTAAGGCCGAGACCGGCGGTGGCGATGCGGCGCTCGAAGGCGCTACGCAGCATGCGGGCAACGTCGATAAGGACGAAACCGAGGGCGTCGGGATCGGGTCGAAGGGGCATGATCGCTTTCTGGCTTGATTATAAGTTTAACTTACTTTGCGCAGGGAGAATGGGCAACTGCCGAGCTGCGGCCACAATGCATGGCTGACCTGCGAAAGAACAATTTCGCAGCCGCCCCACCTTGACGAATGGCGCCGTAAAGGCTGGAATACCTTGAGATTCAAGGGGAAATTCCGATGACCGGTTCCATGCTATTCGGCGCTTTCATGGCTGCCCTGCTCTACGTGCTCATCCCCGGCCCGGCCTTCCTCGCCTTGCTCGGAATCGGCGCCGGACAGGGGCGCAAGGCGGGTGCGCTGTTCATGGGCGGGCATCTTGCCGGCGATCTCGTCTGGTCGACCCTGGCGCTCGTCGCCATCGTCGGCGCCAAGACCATCGGCACCTTCGTCTTCGACGTGCTCGGTCTCCTCTGCGGCTTCTATCTCGCCTGGATCGGCTGGTCGGCCCTGCGCGCGAAACCGCGGCAGGATGGCGGCGCGGTCATGACGGTGGAACGGCCGCTGCGCCGCGGCCTCGTCTTCGGCCTCACCAACCCGAAGGGCTATCCCGTGGCGCTCGCCACCTTCACGGCTCTGCTGGCGGGCTCGTCCAATGCGCTCGATTTCGATGCGCTGCCGGCGCTCCTCGGCGTGTCCTTCCTCGGCTTCCTGATGGCCGACGTGATCCTGATCGGCATCATCGGCGCGGCGCTGGTGCGCAAGTTCTACCGCCGCCACGAGCTGACCATCGTGCGCATGTCCGGCCTGCTCTTCATGGGCTTTGCGGTACAGGCCGTCTGGCACGCCGCGCCCGGCCTTCTCGGCTGGCGCAAGCCCTAGAGTTTGTCAGGGAAAAGTGGGAACCGGTTTTCCCGAAAAGACAAACGAAAACAAAAAAATTTAGAGCATGTCTGGTTCAATCTGAACCTGACATGCTCTAGGACCGATCGCCATTCAGCCCATGCAGGGTCTGCAAGGGACGATTGGTGCTAACCGTTCGCGGCCGGGAAGCGGATGACCACGCGCAGCCCCCGGCCACCCGCACCGCTCTCCAGTGTCATCGACGCCTCGAACAGGCCGGCGATTTCCTCGACGATGGGCAGGCCGAGCCCCATGCCAGGCGCATCGCGATGCTCGCCGCGGGAAAACCGCTGGCGCACGAGGCCGCGGCGTTCGGGCGGAATGCCGGGACCATTGTCCTCGACGGTAAGCTGCACCGCCTCCGCCATCGCCCGCACGCTGACCGTCACCTCCGCGCCGCGACCGGCATAGGCGAGGGCATTTTCCAGAAGGTTGCGCAGCAGCTCGCCGAAAAGCAGCGGTTCGGCGCGGGCAAGCGCCGGCCCTTCACCCTCGTAGCCGAGATCGATGCCCACCTCGGCGGCGGCCGGCACGCGATCGGCGGTCAATTGCTGGGCGAGCGCGGCGATGTCGATGGGCACCGGCTTCTGCGGTTCGTCGGATCCGGCCGCATCGATCTTCGCCATCAGGAGAAGCTGGGCGAGGATGCGCTCGGCATGGGCGACGGCGGCGTCGCCCTTGCGCGCGGCCTCCTGCGCCTCCTCCAGCGTGCCGGCGCGGCTGGCCAGCGCCAGCTGCGTGCGGATGATGGCGAGCGGCGTGCGCAGCTGGTGGCTGGCATTGCCGGAAAAATGCCGGAGCGCGTCGAGCGCCGCCTGCAGGCGCACCATGAAGGAGTTGACCGTATCGACAAGCCCCTGCACCTCGCTCGGCGCCTGCTGCTCGATCGGATGCAGGTCCTTGGGGTTGCGCTCGGCGATGGCGTCGCCGAGCCGGTAGAGCGGGCGGAGCGACACGGTGACGGCAATCCACACGATGAGGGCCGCCCCCGCGATCATCATGGCAAGGCGCAGCGCCGAACGCAGCAGGATCGTCTGCGCGAGCTGGCGGCGGGCGATGGTGGTCTCGGCCACCGTCACCGCGAAGGGCACGGAATTGATGCCGGTGGAGGCCGAACGCTGCAGCACGGCGATGCGGATGCGCTCGCCGCGGAAGGTGGCGTCGTCGAAACCGATCGACTGGCCCTTCATGTCGGCGATGGTCGGCAGGGTCTGGTAGCCGGTGATGAAGCGACCGGGCGGCCCGTCGACGCGGTAGAAGACCCGGTCCTGCGCTGCCGAGGTCAGCATTTCCAGCGCGACATAGGGAATATCGACCTCCAGCGTGCCATTCTCCGTCACGACGACGCGCTCGGCAATTGCCAGCGCCGAGCCGGCCAGCACGCGGTCGGAAACCGCATTCGCCGTCTTCACCGCCTCGTTATAGGTATCGATGAGCGCGACGACGCCGATGACCGCCGTCGAGACGAGCAGCCAGAGAAGGAGCCGCCGGCGGAGGGAGGAGGCCGGGAGCATCATCAGGCGGCCGGCGCCTTGTCGAGATAATAGCCGATGCCGCGGGCGGTGCGCACGGTCAGGCCGTGCGGGGCGAGCCGCTTTCTGAGCCGGCTAACATATTGCTCGATGGCATTGGCCGAGAGATCGTCGTCGAAGGCGGCGAGCGACTGCATGATCGCCTCCTTGGCCACCACCTTGCCCGCCCGCATGAAGAGGATTTCGAGGAGGCCGAGTTCGCGGGCCGGAATGTCGAGCGGCGCGCCCTCGGCGGAAAAGGTGCGTGAATTCAGATCGAGCGCGACGCCGCCGAAGGTGATGGCCGAGGAGCGCAGGCCTGCCTGCCGGCGCAGCAACATGCGCACGCGCGCCTCGAACTCCGAGATATCGAAGGGCTTGATCATGTAGTCGTCGGCGCCGAGATCGAGGCCGCGCACCCGCTCGTCCGGCGCCCCGCGCGCCGTCAGGATCAGCACGGCCGCCTTGCTCTGGCGCGCCCGCATGGCGCGCAGCACGTCGAGCCCGTCCATTTCGGGCAGCGTCAGGTCGAGAATGACGAGGTCGAAGTTTTCCGAAGCGATGGCGGCATCGGCGGACGTGCCGTCGCGCACGACATCCACCGCATGGCCGGTGCCCTTGAGAATTGCGAACAGGCCGTCCGCAAGGGCTTCATTGTCCTCCACCAGTAGAATGCGCACGTCTTTCGTCCTCCTTGCCCGAACTTAGCGGCGGGCGGCGGACTTGTGAACGGGCTCGCGCTTTGGCAAGGTCCTCCCATGCGTCTTGTCCTCATTCTTCTTGCGCTTCTCGCAGCGCCCCTCCCCGCGCTTGCCGATGCCACCGTCTTCCCGGCACGCGACGGCAATGCGGATGCGCCCGTTCTCGTCGTCTATTCCTCGCTCGACGAGCCGCTCGCCCGGCCGATGATCGAGGGTTTCCAGGCGGCCAATCCCGATATCGCCGTGCGTTATGACGAGATGCTGACCGGCGAGGTGTACGATCGCATTGTGCGGGAGACGGATGCGGGCGAAAAGACAGCCGACTTCGCCTTCTCCTCGGCGATGGACCTGCAGGTGAAACTCAGCAACGACGGCTATGCCCAGCGCAGCGACCTGCCGATGAGCGACCGCTGGCCGGCCTGGGCCAACTGGCGCAACACCGCCTATGCCCTCACCTTCGAACCCGCCGTCTTCGTCTACCACAAGCCCAGCTTCAAGGACGGCAAGCCACCGGCCTCGCGGGCGGAGTTCGTCGCCTACCTGAAGAAAGAGGGCGAGAAGGTCTACGGTCGCATCGGCACCTACGATATCGAGCGCTCCGGCGTCGGCTTCCTCTTCATGGCGCGCGACCAGGAGCAGTTCGGCGATATCTGGACGGTGATCCAGGCCATGGGCGCGGCCGGCGTGAAGCTCTATTCGACGAGTTCGGCGATCCTCGAGCGCGTCGCCGACGGGCGCTTCGTGCTCGGCTACAACATTCTCGGCTCCTATGCCGCCGACTGGGCCTCGCGCCATCCCGATGTCGGCATCGTGCTGCCGAAAGACTATACGGTGGTCATGTCGCGCATCGGCCTCGTGCCGCAGGCTGCCACCTCGCCGGAGCTCGGCCGGCGCTACCTTGCCTTCTTCATGTCGAAGGAGGGACAGGAAATCCTGTCGCGCGAATTGCAGATCGCCGCCGTCAGCCCGGATGTCTCCGGGTCCAACACCGCCCGCACCATGAGCGCCCTGCTCGGCGCGCAGTTGAAGCCCGTGCCCGTCAGCCCCGGCCTCATGGTCTATCTCGACCAGGTCAAGCGCGCCCGGCTGATCGCCCGGTGGAACGAGGTCTTGCGCACGCAGTAGCGCGCATGACGCTCGACAATGCGGGTTCATGCGCTACCATGTCAGGTAGATGTCAGCTTCTTATGGTGGCTTGAGGATCTTCGATGTCCGTGGAGGCGGACGGAAGACCGGGAGGAGAATTCAGCCGCATCGCGCCCGCGAAGTATCATTCGCGCCGCCACGGCCGCCTATCCTCTCGCCAAAAGCAACAACGCGCGAAAACCGCGCCTGACGGAGGATAGACTCTTGAAACATTTCTTCCTGGCAACCCTCATCGCCGGCGCCATGGCGCTTCCGGCCCTTGCCGCCGATTACTCGATCATGGCGCCGGCCGGTCCCGGCGGCGGCTGGGACCAGACGGCCCGCTCGCTGCAGACGGTTCTGCAGGATGAGAAGATTTCCGGCAGCGTGCAGGTGGTGAACGTTCCGGGCGCCGGCGGCACGATCGGCCTTGCCCAGTTCGCCAGCCAGAACAGCGGCAACCCGAACGCCCTCATCGTCGGCGGCTACGTCATGGTCGGCGCGATCCTGACGAACCAGTCGCCGGTTTCGCTGAAGGACGTGACGCCGATCGCCCGCCTGACGGGCGAATACGAGGCCATCGTCGTTCCCGCCGCCTCGCCGATCCAGAACATGCAGGACCTCGTGACGGCGCTGAAGGCCGATCCGGGCGCGGTTTCCTGGGCTGGCGGCTCGGCCGGCGGCACGGACCACATCACGGCGGGCCTGATCGCCAAGGCGGCCGGCGTCGATCCGACCAAGATCAACTACATCGCCTATTCCGGCGGTGGTGAAGCGCTTGCCGCCATCCTCGGCAACCAGGTCACGGCGGGCATTTCCGGCTATGGCGAGTTCGAAGGCCAGGTCAAGGCCGGCACGCTGCGCCTGATCGCCATCTCCAGCGCCGAGCGCATCGAAGGCATCGACGCCCCGACCATCAAGGAAGGCGGCCTCGACGTCGTCGTCGAAAACTGGCGCATGGTCGCCGCGGCCCCCGGCCTTTCGGCCGAGCAGGTAACGGCCATCAATACCGATATCGAAAAGGTCGTGAACTCCGCTGCCTGGAAGGACATCCTGAAGACCAAGGGCTGGCAGAACACCTACCTCGCAGGCGATGCCTTCAAGGCTCAGCTCGACAAGGATATCGCCGCCACCGAAAGCATCCTCAAGGACATCGGGCTCGTCAAATGAGCGAGGTCCCGTCCTCTCGTGGAAAGCGCCGCCCTGACCGGGCGGCGCTGGTTATCGCACCGGCCCTCATCCTTGCCGCGGGCGTGATCTGGTGGGATGTCGCCCGCCTCACCGCCGTCAGCAACGTCGCCCCGATCGGTCCGGCCACGGTGCCGCACTGGATCGCGATCGGCCTCGTCATCCTCGGCATCTGGACCGGCTTCGAAGCCTGGCGCGGCGATTTTCCGGCGCGCGAAACCATCGCCCGGTTCCCGGTCATCTGTCTTGTTGCCGGCCTTGCCGCGCAGATGCTGCTCTTGAAGCCTGCCGGTTTCTCCATCGCGACCGGGATGCTCTTCGCCCTCACCGCCTGCGGTTTCGGGCGGCGCAAGCTCTGGGCGACCATTCCCGTGGGCATCGTCCTGTCCTTCATCGTCTGGATGATCTTTGCCAAGCTCTTGCAGCTGTCCCTGCCTGCCGGACCGCTCGAACGACTGTTTTTCTAGGAAGGGCGGCAGATCATGTCGACATTCGAATTCTTCCTGCAGGGCCTCGCCATCGCGGTTCAGCCGATGAACCTGCTCTATGCGCTGATCGGCGTGACGCTCGGCACCGCCGTCGGCGTGCTGCCCGGCATCGGCCCGGCGCTCACGGTCGCCCTCCTGCTGCCGGTCACCTACAAGCTGGACCCCGCCGGCTCGCTGATCATGTTCGCCGGCATCTATTACGGCGGCATGTATGGCGGCTCGACTGCCTCGATCCTGCTCAACACGCCCGGTGAAAGCGCCTCGATCGTCACCGCGCTCGAAGGCAACAAGATGGCGCGCGCCGGCCGCGGCGGCCCGGCGCTGGCGACAGCCGCCATCGGCTCGTTCGTCGCCGGCCTCATCGCCACGCTCGCTCTCGCCTTCATCGCCCCCTACATCGTCAAGCTTGCGCTGGTCTTCGGCCCGCGGGAATATTTCGCGCTGATGGTGCTCGCCTTCGTGACGGTCTCCTCCGCCTTCGGTGACTCGACGCTGCGCGGCCTTACCTCGCTGTTCGTCGGCCTGACGCTGGCGATCATCGGCATCGACCAGCTGAGCGGCCAGACACGCCTTTCCTTCGGTATTCCCGACCTTCTGGACGGGGTGGAAGTGACGACGCTGGCGGTCGCGATGTTCGCCATCGGCGAGTCGCTTTATATCGCCGCCAAGGGCGATTCCGAGCCTGACAAGGTCGAGGCCGTCAAGGGATCGGTCTGGATGAACGCGGCCGACTGGGCGCGCTCGTGGAAACCCTGGCTGCGTGGCACCGCCATCGGCTTCCCGATCGGCGCGATGCCGGCCGGCGGCGCCGAGATCGGCACCTTCCTGTCCTATGCCACGGAAAAGCGGCTGAGCAAGCATCCGGAAGAATTCGGCAACGGCGCCATCGAAGGCGTCGCCGGACCGGAAGCGGCCAACAATGCCTCGGCCGCCGGCACGCTCGTTCCGCTGCTGACCCTCGGCCTTCCGACATCGGCGACAGCCGCGATCATGCTCGCCGGCTTCCAGCAATACGGCCTACAGCCCGGCCCGCTGCTGTTCGCGTCCAATCCGCAGCTCGTCTGGGGCCTCATCGCCAGTCTGCTGATTGCCAACTTCATGCTGCTGGTCCTGAACCTGCCGCTGATCGGTCTGTGGGTGAAGCTGCTGACCATTCCGAAGCCCTGGCTCTATGCCGGCATCCTGGTCTTCGCGACGCTCGGCACCATCGGCGCCAATCCGTCGGTCTTCGAGCTCGGCATGCTGCTCGCCTTCGGCCTGCTCGGCTTCGCCATGCGCCTCTTCGGCTATCCGATCGCGCCTGTCGTCGTCGGCCTGATCCTGGGACCGATGGCCGAACAGCAGCTCCGCCGCGCGCTGGCCATCAGCCAGGGCGACGTGACGGCGCTCTTCATGTCGCCGATCGCCGTCTTGCTCTTCGGTCTCGCCTTCCTTGCCATCGTCGTGCCGCTCATCCTGCGCGCCCGCGGCAGGGGCGAAGTCCTCTCGCAGCTCGCGGCAAACGAAGACTGAGCTTTCCCTCGACGCTTGAAAGCAATGCAGGCCGGAAACCCCGCGTTTCCGGCCTGCATCCGTTGCATGGCTGGGCTGAGATTCCGTCGGTTGTTCTTTCCCGCCCCAGGCACCATCTTGTGCTCGTAAGCTAAAACAGAAAGCGAGCAATCCAATGACCACCCTCCGCAACTCCTTCGCCCAGGGCTTTTTCGGCCGGGCCTTCGCCGTACTGAGCGCTGCCAACGCAGCCGCCGCGGCTGTCGAAGGGCACCGCCGCCCGAAGGAACGCGACCTGAAGACGCTCGGCATCGATCCGGCCGGCTTCCCCCGCGTCTAACGCGATCCAGAGAATTCCCCAATGAAAAGGCCCGCTGGTCGCAAGACCAGCGGGCCTTCTGTATTTTGAGCTTGTGCTTGTCTTCCGCGCAAGAAGGCCGGCCGTTGTTACGACCGGCCTCAGACGGGATCAGGCGTTCTTGCCGAGTTGGGCCGCCACGCGGTCGCCGGCATGCGGCGCCTCGTGAAGACCCTCGGCCCGTTCGCGCTTGTTGTAGCGGATCGAGGACCACAGCGAGATACCGATCAGCGTCGCGCCGCCAAGGCCGGTGATGACCTCGGGAATGTGCACCAGCGTCTGGAAGTACATCACGACCGAGAGGATCAGGATTGCGTAGAACGCGCCGTGCTCCAGGTAGCGGTATTCGGCCAGCGTGCCCTTCTCCACCAGCATGATCGTCATCGAGCGCACATACATGGCGCCGATGCCGAGACCGATGGCGATGACGAAGAGGTTCTGCGTCAGCGCGAAGGCGCCGATGACGCCGTCGAAGGAGAAGCTGGCATCGAGCACTTCAAGATAGATGAAAGCGCCGAGGCCGCCCTTGGCCGCTTCCGACATCGCCTTCTGCGAGGCGTCGAGCAGACCGCCGACCACTTCCACCGCAAGGAAGGTGAGAAGGCCGTAGACCGCGGCATGCACGAAGGTATTGGCCGCCTCGCCCTCGAGCAGGTTCGAGAAGATGAGGATCAGCGCGAGGACGAAGGCGATCTCGATGCCCTTGACCGTCGCCGAGCGGGCCATGTGCTTCTCGATGAAGCCGATCCAGTGCACGTCCTTCTCATGGTTGAAGAAGTAGGTGAGGCCGACCATCATCAGGAAGGTGCCGCCGAAGGCGGCGATGGGCAGATGCGCGTCGTTCATGATGCGGGCATATTCCGCAGGCTCGCGCGCGGCGAGGATGAGCGCCTCGATCGGGCCGATGCCGGCGGCGATCACGACGATCAGCAGCGGGAAGACGATGCGCATGCCGAAGACGGCGATCACGATGCCCCAGGTCAGGAACCGGTGTTGCCAGACCGGCGTCATGTCCTTGAGCTTGTTGGCATTCACGATGGCATTGTCGAAGGAGAGCGAGATCTCCAGCACCGCGAGAACGGCACAGATGAAGAAGACGGTCGCCATGCCGGAAAGGGTTCCGGTGGTCTGCCAGCCCAGCCACGCGCCAAGCGCGAGGCCGATAACCGTCGAGATGAGTGCCCATTTGAGATAGGAAAGGGTGGTCTTGCCTTCGCCGTTGCCGATCATGACAGAACCTCCAGGCTGGAGGTACGGGAAGTGAGATTGCGCATACCACGACGGGCATGCGGGTGAGGCATGGTCAGGATGTTCATGTGCGTATGAATCCGCCGGCTAATTTGCTGGCGGTACCGACATCACGAGAGCGCCGTAAAAACTCTCGCCAGAGGGGCCCGGCACCAGGGTTCACCGCGGCAACGATGTCAAAGGGCCGCGGATGGCATGTGTTTTCACCGAAGTTGCCGTCCGCGTCAAGAGGCAGCATGCCGCAGCCCCCTCAACGCGGCAGGAGCCAACGGGTTCCCGTATTTTTGTCAGCGCCCTGTACCGATGCCCCTTCCCCTTCCTATATTCGCTGCACAGTGATTTGCAGAAAGGACAACCCATGACCGAAACGCGCATCGATCCCGCCATCGATCTCGCCCTTGTCGAGTGGAGCGGCCTCAACGGCCTGCCGCGTTTCGACCGGGTGAAGGACGACGCCTTCGCGGCCAGCTTCGATGCGGCGCTTGCGGCGCATGAAGCCGAGATCGACGCGATCGCCGGCAATGCCGAACCGCCGACCTTCGAGAACACGGTCGTGGCGCTCGAAATCGCCGGGGACGAACTCTCGCGCGTCTCGGCCCTCTTCTGGAGCCGCGCCGGGGCCAACACCAACGATACGATCCAGGCGCTGGAGCGCGAGATCGCACCGAAAATGTCGCGGCACTATTCGAAGATCGGCACGAACGCCGTCCTCTTCCGGCGCATCGACACCCTGTGGGAAGGCCGCGCGGCGCTGAACCTGTCGCTGGAACAGACCCGCGTGCTGGAGCGGCACTGGAAGGGTTTCGTGAAGTCCGGCGCCAAGCTCGAAAAACCCCAACAGGACCGGCTGTCGGCCATCAACGAGACGCTGGCCGGCCTCGGCGCGAAATTCGGCCAGAACGTGCTCGCCGACGAGAAGAGCTGGGCGCTCCTCCTCGACGAGGGCGAGGCGCTCGACGGACTGCCGGACTTCCTGAAGGACGCCATGGCCGCCGCCGCACGCGAACGCGGCGAGGACGGGCGCTATGCCGTCACCCTGTCGCGCTCGATCATCGAACCGTTCCTGACCTTCTCCGCCCGCCGGGACCTGCGCGAACAGGCGTTTCGCGCCTGGGTGGCGCGCGGCGAGAATGCCGGCGAAACGGACAATCGCGGCATCGTCAAGGATACGCTGGCGCTGCGCGCCGAAAAGGCCGGCCTGCTCGGCTATGCCAACTTCGCCGCGCTGAAGCTCGACAACACCATGGCCAAGACCCCGGAGGCGGTGAACGGGCTTCTCATGCAGGTCTGGGAAAAGGCCGTGGCGCGGGCGCGCGAGGAGGAGGCGGAACTAGCCGCCCTCGTCGCGGAAGAGGGCCGCAACCATGAAGTCATGCCCTGGGACTGGCGCTACTATGCCGAAAAGCTGCGCGCGAAGAAGTTCAACTTCTCCGAGGCGGAGCTGAAACCCTATCTCCAGCTCGAAAAGGTCATCGAGGCCTGCTTCGACGTCGCCGAACGGCTCTTCGGCATCCATGCCGTCGAGAAGAAGGACGTGCCGGTCTATCACCCGGACGTGCGCGTCTTCGAGATCCGCGACCGGGAAGACCGGCTCGTCGCCATGTTCCTCGGCGATTACTTCGCCCGCGCGTCCAAGCGCTCCGGCGCGTGGATGAGCTCCTACCAGAGCCAGCATCGACTGCCGCTGAAGAACGGCGCCATTGGCGAACTGCCGATCATCTACAATGTCTGCAACTTCGCCAAGGGCGCGCCGGGCGAGCCCACCCTGCTGTCCTTCGACGACGCGCGCACCCTGTTCCACGAATTCGGCCATGGTCTGCACGGCCTGCTCTCGGACGTGGAATACGAGCGTCTCTCCGGCACCCAGGTGCTGCGCGACTTCGTGGAACTGCCCTCGCAGATCTTCGAGCACTGGCTGACGGTACCGGAGATCCTGACCCGCTATGCAGTGCACTATCAGACGGGCGAAGCGATGCCGCAAGCGCTGCTCGACAAGGTGCTCGCCGCACGCACCTTCAATTCCGGCTTTGCGACGGTGGAGTTCACCTCCTCCGCGCTGGTCGACATGGCCTTCCATACCGAGGGCGCGGTGGAGGATCCGATGGCGATGCAGGCGGCGGTGCTGGCGCGGATCGGCATGCCGAAATCCATCGTCATGCGCCATGCGACGCCGCACTTCCAGCACGTCTTCTCGGGTGACGGCTATTCGGCCGGCTACTATTCCTACATGTGGTCGGAAGTTCTCGACGCCGACGCCTTCGCCGCCTTCACCGAGACGGGCGACGCCTTCAACCCGGCGATGGCCGAGCGGCTGAAGACCTATATCTATGCCGTCGGCGGCTCCGTCGATCCGGAGGATGCCTACAAGGCCTTCCGCGGCAAACTGCCGAGCCCGGAGGCCATGCTGGAAAAGAAGGGCCTCGCCGCCTGACGAAAAAAGGCCCGCTGCCGTCTCCGGCAGCGGGCCTTTTCATTCAGAGGAACCGATCAGCCGCGCTTGTTGCGGGCGGCGAGCGTGCGAAGGCGCAGCGCGTTCAGCTTGATGAAGCCGGCGGCGTCCTTCTGGTCGTAGGCGCCCTGGTCATCCTCGAAGGTGACCAGCTTGTCGGAATAGAGCGACTTCGGCGATTCGCGACCGGTGACCATGACATTGCCCTTGTAGAGCTTCAGCGTCACTTCGCCTTCGACATGCTCCTGGCTGCGGTCGATCAGCGCCTGCAGCATCTCGCGCTCCGGCGAGAACCAGAAGCCGTAATAGATCAGTTCCGCATAGCGCGGCATCAGCTCGTCCTTGAGGTGGGCTGCGCCCCGGTCGAGCGTGATCGATTCGATGGCGCGATGCGCGGCGAGCAGGATCGTGCCGCCAGGCGTCTCGTAGACGCCGCGCGACTTCATGCCGACGAAGCGGTTTTCCACGAGGTCGAGACGGCCGATGCCGTTGTCGCGGCCGTAATTGTTGAGCGTCGCGAGCAGGGTCGCCGGCGACATGCGCACGCCATTGATGGAGACCGCGTCGCCGCGCTCGAAGCCCACCTTGATGACGGTCGCCTTGTCGGGTGCGCTCTCCGGCGAGATGGTGCGCATGTGCACGTATTCGGGGGCTTCGATGGCCGGGTCTTCCAGAACCTTGCCCTCGGAGGACGAGTGCAGCAGATTCGCGTCGACGGAGAACGGCGCTTCGCCCTTCTTGTCCTTGGCGACCGGGATCTGGTGCTGCTCGGCGAATTCGAGCAGGTGCGTGCGGCTCTTGAACGTCCAGTCGCGCCACGGCGCGATGATCTTGATATCGGGGTTCAGTGCATAGGCCGACAGTTCGAAGCGGACCTGGTCGTTGCCCTTGCCCGTCGCGCCATGCGCGATGGCGTCCGCGCCGGTCTTTGCGGCGATCTCGATGAGGTGCTTGGAGATCAGCGGACGCGCGATCGACGTGCCGAGCAGGTAGACGCCTTCATAGACCGCGTTGGCGCGGAACATCGGGAAGACGAAATCGCGCACGAATTCCTCGCGCACGTCCTCGATGAAGATCTCCTTGATGCCGAGCATCTCGGCCTTCTTGCGGGCCGGCTCCAGCTCTTCGCCCTGGCCGAGGTCGGCCGTGAAGGTCACGACTTCCGCGCCGAGTTCCGTCTGAAGCCACTTCAGGATGATCGAGGTGTCGAGGCCGCCGGAATAGGCGAGCACGACTTTCTTCACGTCTTTATGTGATGCCATGATGATGAGGTCCGTTGCATGAAGGGCCGCAGCAAACCCGCGAAAGCCCGGTATCGCGGCACTTTTAGCGAGATTGTCGCGTGACGCAAGGGCGCAGCCCGACGGTTCCTGACGCAGCCGGGTTTGACCCTGCCGGGGAAGACCCCATATTCGGTTGCGTGGACCAGGGAGGGTGATCCCATGACGACTGTTTCAGACATCATCAAGCCGGGCAATGTCGCCGTCATTACAGGTGGCGCCTCCGGCATCGGCCTTGCCGCCGCAAGACGTTTCGCCGAAGCCGGCATGTGCGTCGCCATTGCCGACCGCAGCGTGGATGCGCTGGGCGAAGCCCGCGCCGAACTCGAATCCATCGCCGGCGAGGCCAACATCATGGCCGTGGAGACGGACGTCGCCCATCGCCATGAGCTGGAAGCACTGGAGCGGGCCGTGCTGCAACGCTTCGGCCGCGTGCATGTTCTGATGAACAATGCCGGCATCCAGCCCGATACCTCGATCTTCAGCGCCGAGGCCAACTGGGACCATATCCTCGCCGTCAACCTGATGGGCGTCCTGCACGGCACGCAGGTTTTCGGGCCGAACATGCTGGCGCATGGCGAACCCGGCTTGATCATCAACACCGGCTCCAAGCAGGGCATCACCACGCCGCCCGGCAACCCCGCCTACAATGTCTCCAAGGCCGGCGTGAAGGTCTTCACCGAAGCGCTCCAGCACGAGCTGCGCAACACCGAAGGCGCAAGGCTCTCCGCCCATCTGCTGATCCCCGGCTTCGTCTTCACGGCGCTGACGCGGGGCGAGCGCACGGAAAAGCCGGATGCCGCCTGGACACCGGCGCAGACGGTCGACTTCATGATGGAAAGCCTGGAACGCGGCGACTTCTACATCCTCTGCCCCGACAACGACGTTTCCCGCGCGCTCGACGAGCGCCGCATGGCCTGGGCCATCGGCGACGTCATCGAGAACCGCCCGCCTCTCTCGCGCTGGCACAAGGACCATGCGGAGAAATTCCGGGCTTTCATCGAGGAAGCGTAGCCGCATCCATCGACTGCGCGTAACAGCCCATCATAGACTTTGATTGGTAATTCCCCGAAAGCCGGATAAGAATCCTCTCATCTTCCCCGGCTTCGAGACCCTTTGCCATGGACTTCCTGCCCACGCTCCCGACGCTTCTCGCCTTCACGGCCGCAAGCCTGCTGCTGGCGATGACGCCCGGTCCCGACATGACGTTGTCCATCAGCCGGGCGCTCTCGCAGGGCCGCGGCCCGGCCCTCTATGTGGTGATCGGCACCAGCCTTGGCATCGTCGTGCACACGCTGCTGGTCGCCTTCGGCATTTCGGCGCTCATCACCGCCTCGCCCACCGCCTTCATGATCCTCAAGACCGGCGGCGCGGCCTATCTTCTGTGGCTTGCCATCCAGGCGATCCGCTACGGCTCCAACCTTTCCGTCAAGACGGCGACCGGTCCGCGCGGCACCGCGCTCGCCAACATTTCCACGGGCTTCTGGGTGAACCTGCTCAATCCCAAGGTCATCATCTTCTTCATGACCTTCCTGCCGCAGTTCATCTCGGCCGGCGATCCCGGCATCACCGGCAAGCTGGTCTTCCTCGGCCTGTTCTTCATCGTCGTCGGCATACCGGTCAACGTCATCGTCATCCTCGCCGCCGACCGGCTGGCAAGCTGGCTGCAGCAGAATCCGAAGGTCCTGCGCGGCATCGACTATACCTTCGCCGGCGTGTTCTCGGTCTTCGCGATGAAGATCTTCTTCACGCAGGCGCGATAGGCCCGCTCACAGCCGGAAACGGTAGTGCCCGGTGATAGGATAGGCGAAGAGCACATCCTCCAGCCGCGCACCGGCGCCGATATTGTGCACGAGAAGCGGTCGCGCGCCGTCGGCACTGCGCTCGTCCGTCGCGATGCCGATATGCGGCAGGTTGCCGGGCAGCATTTGCGAAACGATATCGCCCGGCCGGTAATCGGCTCCGTCCTCGCTGACGGCGAGCGCGGCGCCAGCCCGCTTGAAGAAGGTCTGAAGGTTGGGCACCCGGCGATGGTCGATGTTGCGATCCGTCCTCTTCAGGCCCCACAGCGCCGGATAGGCCGAGAAGGCGCGGCGCATGTCCTCATGCACCAGAACCTGCAGGTCGACGGCGAGCCCGTCGCGATAGGCGCGCACGATGACATCGGTGCAGACGCCGCGCTCGCGCGGCACGTCGCCGCCGGGATAATCGAGCCGGGAATAGGCAGGATCGTAGGTGAGCGTGACGCCGACCTGGCGGCGCGCCGCGGCCACGAGCCTCTGTGCGGCATCGGCCCTCGCCGTCGCGGGCAATGCGAGAACAAGACCGGACGATAGACCGCCCGCCAGGAAATGCCGTCGCCGCATGCGCCCTCCGAAAATCCGACCCGCAAAGGCTGCGGGCGGATTCGGGCGCTTTGTGGGCGTCAGCCGATCAGCAACGCGTCGTCGTCGAGCGTCTGGCCGCGCATCTTGCGGAACATGGCGATGAGGTCTTCGACCTGCAGCGTCTTGCGGCTGTCGCCGGCGACGTCCAGCACGATCTCGCCGCCATGCAGCATGACCGTGCGGTGGCCGTAATCGAGCGCCTGGCGCATCGAATGCGTCACCATCAGCGTCGTCAGCTTGCGCTCGGAAACGATCTTCTGGGTGAGGGTCATGATGAACTCGGCCATGCCGGGATCGAGCGCCGCCGTATGTTCGTCGAGCAGCAGCACGTCGGAACCGGCAAGCGTCGCCATGACGAGCGAGACCGCCTGCCGCTGGCCGCCGGAGAGCAGGTCCATGCGGTCGCGCATGCGGTTCTCAAGGCCGAGGTTCAGCTCCGCGATGCGCTCGCGGAAATGCCCGCGGCGCTGCGGACCGAGTGCGGAGGAAAGGCCGCGCCGTTCGCCGCGGCGGGCGGCGAGCGCCAGGTTCTCCTCGATGGAGAGCGCGCCGCAACTGCCCGTCAGCGGATCCTGGAAGACGCGCGCGACGCGGCCGGCCCGGGCAGCGGTGCCCTGGCGGGTGACGTCCGCCGTGCCGATCTTCACCTGTCCTTCGGTTGCAATGACGTCGCCGGCGAGAACGCCGAGCAGCGTCGACTTGCCCGCGCCGTTGGAGCCGATGACGGTGACGAACTGGCCTTCCTCGATGGTGAGGCTGACGCCGTTCAGCGCCTGCTTCTGCAGCGGCGTGCCCTTGCCGAAGACGACCTTGATATCGGAGACGGAGATCATCAGGCGGCTCCCCCGCGGCGAAGACGCGGCAGGACGAGCGCCACGGTGACGAGCAGCGCCGTCACGAAATTGAGGTCGGAGGCCTGCAGGCCGAGCACGTCGGAAGACAGCGCGAGCTGGATGGCGATGCGATAGAGGATCGAACCGAGCACGCAGCCGATCAGCGCCATGAGAATGCCGCGCGCGCCGAACAGCGTTTCGCCGATGATGACGGCGGCGAGGCCGACGACGATGGTGCCGACGCCCGACGTGACGTCGGCAAAGCCGTTGGTCTGGGCGAAGAGCGCGCCGCCGAGGGCGACCAGCGCATTGGAGAGCGCGATGCCGAGATAGATCTGTCGGTTGGTGTCGACGCCCTGCGCGCGGGCCATGCGGGCATTGGCCCCCGTCGCGCGCATGGATAGGCCTGCATCGCTCTCCAGGAACCGCCAGACGACGATGACCGCGACAACGACGAGGATGCCGACGAAGAGCGGCCGGACGTAGAAGTCACGCAGGCCGAGGCCGTAGAAGGGGCTGATCATCGTCTCGGCATTGATCAGCGCGACGTTCGGCTTGCCCATGACGCGCAGGTTCACCGAGAAGAGCGCGATCATCGTCAGGATCGAGGCGAGCAGGTTGAGAATGCGGAACCGCACGTTCAGCATGGCCGTGACCAGGCCGGCGACGGCACCCGCCGCCATGGCGACCAGCGCGGCAAGCCAGGGATTGAGGCCGGCGATGATCAGCACGGCCGCAACGGCCGCGCCGAGCGGGAAGGACCCGTCGACGGTGAGATCGGGAAAATCCAGCACGCGGAAGGCAAGGTAAACGCCGATCGCGACGAAGGCATAGACCAGCCCCAGTTCGACGGCACCCCAGAAGGCAATCAGGCTCACGGCTCTCGGCTTTCTTTGTTCCCCATTCCGCGTCTCGCGGGATGGGCCTTTCTAACAGATCAACCGCTGCCGGGCGATCCGGCAGCGGTTGATTCCGATCTCACATGTCCGGCAGGGCCGGGATTATTCGATCACGCGGGTCGCGCGGCCGACGACGGCTTCCGGCAGGGTGACGCCCATCTTGGCGGCGGCGCCCTTGTTGACGACGAGATCCGTGCCGGCGGCAACCTTCACGGCGATGTCGCCCGGGTTCTCACCCTTGAGGATGCGCACGACGATTTCGCCCGTCTGCTTGCCGACGTCCTTGTAGTTGAAGCCGAGTGCCGCGATGGCGCCGCGCGAGACGGAGTCCGTGTCGGCGGTGAAGAGCGGCAGCTTGGCTTCCTCGGCAACGGCGACCGCGCCCTCGAGAGCGGAGATGATCGTGTTGTCCGTCGGGATGTAGATCGCATCGGCGCGGCCGACGAGCGCACGGGCAGCGCCCTGCACTTCCGCGGACTTGGTGGCGGCGGATTCGACGACCGTCAGGCCAGCCTTCTCGGCTTCCGTCTTCAGCACGGCGAGCAGCGATACGGAGTTCGCCTCACCCGAATTGTAGAGGTAGCCGATGGTCTTGACGTTCGGCAGGATTTCCTTGATCAGCGCCAGGTGTTCGGCGACCGGCGACAGATCGGAAAGGCCGGTGACGTTGCCGCCCGGCTTGTCCATGTCGGTGACGAGCTGCGCGCCGAGCGGATCGGACACGGCCGTGAAGACGACCGGGATGTCCTTCGTCGCGGAAACGACGGCCTGCGCGGACGGCGTGGAGATCGGCACGATGACGGTCGGGCCTTCGCCGACGAACTGGCGGGCGATCTGCGCGGCCGTCGCGGGGTTGCCCTGCGCGGACTCGTAGAGGAACTTCAGGTTCTCGCCTTCCTTGTAGCCGGCCGCTTCCAGCGCTTCCTTCACGCCGTCGCGGGCGGCGTCGAGCGCGGGATGTTCGACGATCGCGGTCACGGCAACCGTGACGTCTTCCGCCTTGGCGGGCATCGAAATCGCAAGGGTCGCCGCAACGGCGAGGAGAAGATGGCGCATGAAAGGTCTCCCTAGAATGATTTTAGGCTGTTTCTAGGCAAAACCGCCGTTCAGATCAATTCTCGGAAAGCGCTTCATCAATCACATTTTCTGATAGGAAGCGCCGGTCAGGCAGCAGGTCCTCGGCGGACGACAAACCCCGGAGTGGTCACGGCATCGGCCCGCCTGCTCGCCTCCGCCATCCAGGCTTGACCCGGCATGACGGAGGAGAGGCGGAAGAACCTCAGTCGTCCTCGCCGTGGCCGACGATCATCATCGCCTCGAAGGCCATGCGTTCGACCTTGCGCATGCGCTCGGATTCCGACTTGAGCTGGCCGCAGGCGGCGAGAATGTCGCGGCCGCGCGGCGTGCGGATCGGCGAGGCATAGCCGGCCTGGTTGATGAAGTCGGCGAAGCGCTCGATCTGTTCCCAGTCCGAGCACTGGTAGTTGGTGCCGGGCCAGGGATTGAAGGGGATGAGGTTGATCTTCGCCGGAATGCCCTTGAGCAACTGTACGAGCAGCTTGGCGTCTTCGAGCGTGTCGTTGACGTCCTTCAGCATCACATATTCGAAGGTGATGCGGCGAGCGTTCGACAGGCTCGGATAGGCGCGGCAGGCGTCGAGCAGGTCCTTCAGCGGATACTTCTTGTTGATCGGCACCAGCATGTCGCGCAGCTCGTCGCGCACCGCATGCAGCGAGATTGCCAGCATGACGCCGATCTCCGAGCCGGTACGATAGATTTCCGGCACGATGCCCGAAGTCGACAGCGTGACGCGACGCTTGGAGAGCGACAGGCCGTCGCCGTCCGTGGCGATCAGCAGCGCCGTCTTGACGCTTTCGAAATTGTAGAGCGGTTCGCCCATGCCCATCATGACGATGTTGGACACCTTGCGGCCTTCGGCGGGCACGATGGCGCCGGCCGGCGTGTCACGGTCCGGGAAATCGCCCAGCCGATCGCGGGCGAGCAGCAGTTGCGAGAGGATTTCCTCCGCCGTCAGGTTGCGCACCAGCTTCTGCGTGCCGGTGTGACAGAAGGAACAGGTGAGCGTGCAGCCGACCTGGCTGGAAATGCACAGCGTGCCGCGGCCCTCTTCGGGAATGTAGACGGTCTCGATCTCGACGGGCCGGCCGGCGCCGCGCGCGGGAAAGCGCAGCAGCCACTTGCGCGTGCCGTCATTGGAGATCTGCTCGTCGACGATCTCCGGCCGCGCGATGGTGAAATGCGTCTTCAGCATTTCGCGCATGTCCTTGGAGACATTCGTCATGTCGTCGAAGTCGGAGACGCCGCGCACGTAGAGCCAGTGCCAGAGCTGGCTGACGCGCATCTTCACCTGCCGCTCCGCCACGCCCTTTTCGACGAGGGCGCGCCCCATGTCCTCGCGGGAAAGACCGATCAGCGACGGCTTTTCGGCGGTCGGGATGCTGCGGACGACCGGTGTCTTGACGGTGTCCGCCGTGTTGAGAAAATCCATGCTTGCCATCGGCTCGTCCTCAAGAACAGGAAGCGCCGGCGCAGGCTTTTGCGCCGCTCGCGGTCCATGCTCGACTGAAGTTCATTGTTGGGCCAAAAAGCGCCTGTCGCCACGGCGCAGGCCCGGTTGCCGGCCCTTTAGCATTGTTCCACCGGAAAGTCACCTGCCTTGCCGGTGCAGACCGCGCGCAGGCATGTCCGCAGCCAGCGATGCGCCGGATCGGCGTCCATGCGCGGGTGCCAGAGCATGGAGATGGTATAGGCCGGCAGATCGAACGGCAGATCGAAGGTCGCCATGCCTTCGCGCAGCCGCGCCGTCGACCGTTCGGAAACCTGGGCGATCAGGTCCGAGCCACGGGCGAGCGTCAGCGCCTCGGAAAAGCTTGCGACCGTGACGGCAATGGTGCGCGCAAGACCGAGACGACCGAGCGCCTCGTCCGCCGGACCAGAATCGCGCTGGCGGCGCGAGACGACGACATGGGTGCCGGCCGCATAGCGCTCCGCCGTCATCGGGCTGTCCAGCAGCGGATGACCCTCGCGCACGACGCCGACGAAGCGATCACGGAAAAGCGCCTGTGTCATCACCTCCGGCCCGGTCGTGTCGCCGATCACGCCGGTTTCCAGATCCACCGAGCCATCGCGCAGCGGCGTGCTTTCCTTGTCCGGCTTGGACACGAAGCGTAGCCGCACCCGTGGCGCATCCCGGGCGACGCGCGCCAGCAGCGCCGGTCCGAACGTATCGACGAAACCCTCGCGGTTGCGCAGGGTGAAGGTGCGCTCGAGGCGCGCAAGGTCAAGGATCTCCATCGGCCGAAGCAGCGCCTCGGCCTCCCGCAGCACGCGCCCGACATCCCCGCGCAGCTCCGCCGCCCGCGGCGTCGGCACCAGTCCGCGCCCGGCGCGCACCAGCAACGGATCACCGGTCGCCTCGCGCAGACGCGCCAGGGCTCGGCTCATTGCCGAGGGGCTGAGCCGCAGACGTCGTGCCGCGCGCGCGACGCTGCCCTCGGCAAGAAGCACGTCGAGCGTGACGAGAAGATTGAGATCCGGACGGGTCATGCGGCCCAGCCTAGCAGGTCTGCGCGAGCTTGGCATAGCGCTTCATGCACGAATATAATGCAAATAGTGCGCGTTCCGCCTTGTTTTGAAGGGGACTACCTTCCTCGCAAACGACGAAGGAGCCCACCATGAGCATTTCCCAAAGCACGCCCGTATCCGGCAGCAGAACCGGGGCCCTCGCCGGCCTCTGCCTGTCCATCCTGCTCTCCTCGCTCGGCACCAGCATCGCCAATGTCGCGCTGCCGACGCTGGAGGCCGCCTTCGCGGCACCGTTCGGCCATGTGCAATGGGTGGTGCTTGCCTATCTGCTGGCAAGCACGGTGGTGATTGCGGGCATCGGTCGGCTCGGCGATCTCTTCGGCCGGCGCCGATTGCTGCTCGCGGGCCTTGCGCTGTTCTCCGTGGCGTCGCTGTTGTCGAGCCTCGCCCCGTCCCTGCCGGTCCTCATCGCCGCCCGCCTGCTGCAGGGCTTCGGCGCCGCCGCGATGATGGCGCTCGCCATGGCCTTCGTCAGCGAGACGGTGGAGAAGGAACGGCTCGGTAGCGTCATGGGCCTGTTCGGCACGATGTCGGCCGTCGGCACCGCGCTCGGCCCCTCGCTTGGCGGCCTGCTGATTGCCGGTTTCGGCTGGCGGGCGATCTTCCTCGCCGTCACGCCCTTCGGCCTGCTGGCCTTTGTACTGGTTCAGCGCTTCCTGCCGGCCGAACGCCCGGCAACGGCCGGCCGTTTCGACCTGCCCGGGGCTGCATTGCTGGCCGGCACGCTGACGGCCTATGCGCTTGCCATGACGCTCGGCAGGGGCGGACCCGGCCTACCGAACATCGCTCTTGTGATCGCTGCCGCCACAGGCGTCCTCTTCTTCGTCCGCCAGCAACGGCGCACGCCATTCCCGCTGATCCGGCCGGCCGCCTTCCGCCGCCCCGGCTTTGCTGCCAGCCTTCTTGCCAATGTCCTTGTTGCGGCTGTCGTCACGACCACGCTGATCGTCGGTCCGTTCTACCTTTCCCGCACACTCGGCCTCGGCCCGGCAGAGGTCGGTTTCGTGCTGGCGACCGGTCCTGTGGTTTCCGTATCGACGGGCGTGCTTGCCGGTCGCATCGTGGATCGCATCGGCCCGCCCGCCGCGATCCTCGCGGGTCTTGCCGTCATGACGATCGGCGCAATCGGCCTGCCGCTGCTTGCCGCCCTGTTCGGCCTTGCCGGCTATGTCGCGGCCATCGCCATCCTGACGCCCGGCTACCAGCTCTTCCAGGCCGCCAACAATGCGGACGTCATGACGGGTATCGCCCCGGACGAGAGAGGCGTCACGTCGGGTCTTCTCAACCTGTCACGCAATCTCGGTTTCATCACCGGCGCTTCGCTGATGGGCGCGGTTTTCACCTGGTCCATCGGGGGCAAAGATGTCGGCAGTGCCAGCGCGGATGCCGTCGACGCCGGCATGCAGATCACCTTTGCGGTCGCCGCGGCGCTGATCCTTGCCGCATTGGTCCTCATGGTCGTGAACCGGGGACGGAAATCGACCTAGGCCGACAAACAGAAAGGCCGGCATGAAGCCGGCCTTTTCGTCGTCAGGAAAGTCGCTTAGCGGCAGCTTTCGATCTGTTTCAGCGCCGCCGAGATACCAGACAGCGAATAGGAATAGGACGTGCCCGTGCCGCGGCGGGATTTCGCCTGAACCTGCATGTCCTTGCCGCTCTTCATGGCCGAGACGAGGGCCGGCTCTTCAGCGGCATTCTCGACCCAGGCGGAATTGCCCTTGGTGAACATCACGAAGGTGCGCCCGTCGATAACGACGTTGACCTTGGAGTTCTCCTGCAGCGGATAGCCCATCATCGCCTGCGGCTCGTAGCTGATGTTCTGGCCCGGACGCTGCGAGACGAGGAAGAACACGTCGCCGTGGCTGACGCCCTCGGGGTTCTTTGTCTTCGGGATGGAGAGCACGTAGCAGATCTTGCCGCCGTTCGCCTGATAGGAATAGGCACCCCAGTCATTGAACTTCTGAATTTTCGTCGGCGTCTGCGCCGAAGCAAGGCCTGCGGTCGCAAGGACGAGGGCGAGTGCGGTTGCGAGCTTTCTTACGAACATGTTTTCCTGCCGGTTGTCTTGCCAGTGATTGCCGGCTGAAGGCGGAAGCCCTCGATGCCGGTGTCGGCCACGCATGATGACGATTTGATTTATTTTGACTTAATTCAGGTTACCAAACCGTCAACATGCTCGCTTTTTCCAAGGGTCTTCCGCGCCGCACCGGGACAAATTTGCGTCGAAATCCGCCGCTGCCTTTTCCGTGAAAGGCGGGCGTGTCCAGTCCCCATTTGGTGAGATGAACCCGTCGAAACCTTTAATGGCACAAGGAATAGGGCAAGAATTTGACCGCATTCGCGCGGGCAAAATCGGCAGCCGCCTAGCCCGCCGGTTGCAGGTCCGGCTCGTCCGCAAGCGCCTTGTCGGCGGCGACATAATGATCGTCCCGGATGTGGCCACGGATGGCGGCGAAAGCCGCCGTCAGCACCGCGATATCGTCGGAAAAGCCAACGAGCGCGAAGAAGTCCGGAATGCCGTCGAGCGGCAATACGAAATAGGCAAGCGCGGCGAGCAGGATGCCGCGGACCTTGGTCGGCGTGCGCGGATCGAGCGCGCAGTAGTAGGACGCGATGAGGTCGCGGCCGAAGGGAACCTGCCGCATGGCGCGCTTCAGGACTGGCCAGAACCGCTTCTTGACGCGCTGGCTCTGACGCTCCTGCTCGTCCTCATCCCCCGGCAGAAGAATCTCGCCGATCTTCACATCGTCCATGCAAGGCCTCCATCAGAGCAATTCCGGCAATGCAAAGCGGTCTTGCATGCGAAATTGCGTAGAACCCAGAGACAGGAGCATTTCGCATTTCACGGGAAAAGCGGGCTTGCTCCAGGTGGCAGCACCGGAAAAGCCCGGCGCGGATCATATGGGGATGCGATCACGCCGCTTCAACTCTTCGTGCGAAGGGCCGCCGCCTTCTCCATGGCCGTCGCCAGCTTGAAGTCGAGTTCGGTCAGGCCGCCGGCATCGTGATTGGTCAGCCGCACATCGACGCGGTTGTAGACGTTGAACCATTCGGGATGGTGGTTGAACTTCTCCGCCGCCAGCGCCGCTTCCGTCATGAAGCCGAAGGCCTCGCGAAAGGACTTGAATTTGTAGCGCTTCTCGATGGCGATGCCATCGTCCGAACGGGCCCAGCCCTCAAGCGCCGACAGCCCCTCGGAGATGGCCGCATCGTCCAGCTTGTCCTGTTTCATGGCGCTCTCCTTTTCTGGCCTTCCATGAAAAACGGCGCCCGAAGGCGCCGTGTTCCGTTTGCCCCGTTCGTCTCAGACGAAGAACTGGCCGCCATTCGCCGAGATCGTCGAGCCGGTGATGAAGCCGGCATCGTCGGAGGCGAGGAAGACGACAATACGGGCGATCTCGTCCGGCTCGCCGAGGCGGCCGACCGGAATCTGCGGGATGATCCGCTCGTTCAGCACCTTTTCCGGGATGGCGCGCACCATTTCCGTGCCGATGTAACCCGGGCAGATGGCGTTGACCGTGATGCCCTTGGCGGCGCCTTCCTGCGCCAGCGCCTTGGTGAAGCCGAGGTCGCCGGCCTTGGCGGCGGAATAGTTCGCCTGGCCCATCTGGCCCTTCTGACCGTTGATCGAGGAGATGTTGATGACGCGGCCGAAGCTGCGATCACGCATGCCGGACCAGATTGGATGGGTCATGTTGAACAGACCCGTCAGGTTGGTGTTGATGACCGCGCCCCACTGGTCGGGCGTCATCTTGTGGAACATCGCATCCTTGGTGATGCCCGCATTGTTGACGAGAATGTCCACCGGGCCGAGATCGGCCTCGACTTTCGCAATGCCCTCGGCGCAGGCCTCGTAGCTCGCGACATCCCACTTGTAGACCGGAATGCCCGTCTCCGCCTTGAAGGCGTTGGCGGCATCGTCATTGCCAGCATAGCTCGCAGCCACCTTGTATCCGGCCGCCTTCAGCGCAACCGATATGGCTGCGCCGATGCCCCGCGATCCCCCCGTTACCAATGCTACTCTGCTCATGTGGCTCACTCCCCTAGGCTATTTTTCGAGTCGACCCGTCGCCCTGCCGGCGGCAGGTCATGGCAAAGCAGTGTGCAAGCGGATGCTTACATGCTCTCAATGCACAGCGCCACGCCCATGCCGCCGCCGATGCACAGCGAGGCGATGCCCTTCTTGGCATCGCGCTTTTGCATCTCGTGCAGCAGGGTCACCAGGATGCGTGCGCCCGAAGCCCCGATGGGGTGGCCCAGGGCGATCGCACCGCCGTTGACATTGACCTTGCTGGTGTCCCAGCCCATCTCCTGATGCACGGCGCAGGCCTGGGCCGCGAAGGCTTCGTTGATCTCCAGCAGGTCCAGGTCCTGGGGCTTCCAGCCGGCGCGCTCCAGCGCCTTGCGCGCGGCCGGCACCGGGCCCATGCCCATGATCTTGGGATCGACGCCGGCCGTTGCCCAGGAAACGATGCGGGCGAGCGGCTGGATGCCGCGACGCGAGGCTTCCGCTTCGCTCATCAGCAGGGCGGCGGCGGCGCCGTCGTTGATGCCGGAAGCATTGCCGGCCGTGACCGTGCCTTCCTTGTCGAAGGCCGGGCGAAGCTTCGTCATCGAATCGAGCGTCGCGCCGTGGCGGATATACTCGTCGGCATCGACGGTCACATCACCCTTGCGGCCCTTGACGATGAAGGGAACGATCTCGTCCTTGAAGCGGCCGTCCTTCTGGGCGGCCTCGGCCTTGTTCTGCGAGGCGACGGCGAAGGCGTCCTGCTCGTCGCGGGAAAGCTGCCACTGCTTGGCGACATTCTCGGCGGTCGTGCCCATGTGGTAGCCGTAGAAGGCGTCGGTCAGGCCGTCCTTGATCATGGTGTCGAGCATCTTGAAGTCGCCCATCTTCACGCCGCCGCGCAGATGCGCGCAATGCGGCGCCATCGACATGGACTCCATGCCGCCGGCGACGATGATGCTGGCATCGCCCGTGGCGATCTGCTGCATGCCCAGCGCGACGGCGCGCAGGCCCGAGCCGCAGAGCTGGTTCAGGCCCCAGGCGGTCGCCTCCTGCGGAAGGCCGGCCTTCATGGCGGCCTGGCGGGCCGGGTTCTGGCCTTCGCCGGCCGGCAGGACCTGGCCGAGAATCACTTCGTTCACTTCACCCGCCGCAACACCCGCGCGCTCCAGAACCGCCGAAATGACCGTCGCCCCGAGTTCGTGGGCAGGCGTGTTGGCGAAGGCTCCGTTGAAGGACCCGACCGCGGTGCGGCCGGCGCTGGCGATGACGATGGATGGAGTGCTCATGGTGTGCTTCCTCAGTTCTGACGGCCTTGCGGCCTGCCTTGGAACCGGGCCGACGCGCGAACGGCGCGAGCCCGGCGGTTCTCCCAAAATCGAAACTGGCAAAGCAAAGGAGGAGAGTCAAACGGGATATCCGATGCCGCTAAAATTTCATGGGGGCGCGCGCAGCATGAATTTCCATGTTGCGCAGCATTCCTCGCCGCATCGCACAATTCGATTGTCAGGAAGCCTCTTTTTGCAGATACTTGCGGCAACCAAAAAAGATTTAGGAACACGGGGATGAGGAGACCCTAATGGCCAGGAACGACGGTCAGATCGTCATTAAGAAATATGCCAACCGACGGCTCTACAACACGGGCACCAGCACCTATGTGACGCTGGACGATCTCGCAGTCATGGTGAAGAAGGGCGAGGACTTCACCGTGCAGGACGCCAAGTCCGGCGACGACATCACCCATTCCGTGCTGACGCAGATCATTTTCGAGCAGGAATCCAAGACTGGCAACACGCTGCTGCCGATCTCCTTCCTGCGCCAGCTGATCTCCTATTACGGCGACCAGATGCAGATGGTGGTGCCGAGCTACCTCGAGCACTCCATGCAGGCCTTTACCGAGCAGCAGACGCAGATGCGCGAGCAGATCAACAAGACCTTCGGCGACACGCCGCTCGGCAAGAACCTGCAGGTGCCGATGCAGCTGGTCGAGGAAACCGTGCGGCGCAATACGGAAATGTTCCAGCAGGCGATGAAGATGTTCTCGCCCTTCGCCAATGCCGCCCCGCAGCCGAAGGAACCGCGAAAGGCCGAGGCCAAGGATCTCGACGAATTGAAGGAACAGCTGCGCGCGCTGCAGACGAAGCTCGACAACCTCAGCTGAGAACGATGGACCGGCGCGGGCTTCTCCCGCGCCCGTTCAGAGCCCGATCGAAAGGTCCCGGCTCGCCGTGCGGATCGAGACGGCAAAACCTGCGATGACGTCGATGAACGTGATCGTCATCAGGATGAAGAAGATTTGCGTCGCCGCGCCCTGCACCAGCAGGAACTCGACCAGAAACACCACGAACAGAACCATGGACAGCATGTGATCGAGGAGGGCCCGCGAGCCCGGACGCGTGGCTTTCAGGATTTCCACGAAGAGCAGCACGAGCGCGATCAGGATGAGGAGATCGCCAAAGGCCATTGTCCAGGTCGTCCCGGAGAGCATGTTGACCGCCATCACCTCGCTGTCGAGCACGGCGACCCCGCCATCGCCGAAGAGCCCGGTCATGGCGAGATTGTAGAGGGCGAAGGGGATGATCAGCAGCGGTATGGCCAAAAGCATCGGCAAAGCTCCCAGTGGCCGCGCGCAAAAGGCGGCGTTGCGGCCGTCTTAGCCGAAGAATCGGCACAAGAAAATGTCGCGCCTGCCGAAGCCGCGCAAAAGAAAAGGGCCGGCGCGAAGCCAGCCCTCGATCTCAGCTGATGCCGAAAACGCGGATTATGCGTTTTCCTTCGGCGTCAGAACCTGGCGACCGCGGTACATGCCGGTCTTCAGGTCGATGTGGTGCGGACGGCGCAGTTCGCCCGAGTTCTTGTCTTCGACGTAGGTCGAACCCTTCAGAGCGTCTGCGGAACGGCGCATACCGCGCTTGGACGGGCTCGTTTTTCTTTTCGGTACAGCCATTTCACTAACTCCACTTATCGGGCAAACACATCCTTACGGCACCGGACGGGCGACAGGACATGTCTTTTTCTCGGAAATTGGGCCGGCTTATACATGGCAAAACCCCGCTTGACCAGTCCCCGGACTGATTTTTTCGCGTCGACCGTTCAAGCCTCGTCTTCGGCCACGATCCACGGCTCGGCGACAGCCGCCGCCTGCCATTTCTGCCAGGCCGGATGTGCCTTCATACGCGCCATATAGGCAAGGACCGTTTCGTCTTCCGTCAGGCAATAGGCCTCGAAGCGATTGACGACGGGCGCATACATCGCGTCCGCCGCGCAAAAGGCGCCGAAGAGGAACGGTCCGCCGGAGCGCGCCAGCGCGTCCTTCCAGAGCGTTTCGATGCGCGCCACGTCATCCGCCACATCGGCCGGCACGTCGATCCTGCCTGGCTTGCGGCGGATGTTCATCGGGCAGGCATTGCGCAGGGCACGGAAGCCGGACAGCATTTCCATGGAGATCGCCCGCGCCTCGGCGCGCGCCGCACGGTCCTGCGGCCAGAGGCCGGCATCGGGAAAGAGTTCGGCCGCATATTCGATGATGGCGAGCGATTCCCAGACCTTCGCGTCACCGTGATGGAGGACCGGCACCTTGCCGGTCGGCGAGACCTTGCGGATCTCGGGATTGCCGGCGGCGAAATCGAAGGGAATGACCCTGTCCGTGAAGGGCACGCCTGCCGCTTCGAGCGCGATCCACGGCCGGAAGGACCAGGAGGAATAGTTCTTGTTGCCGACGTAGAGGACGAGGTCCGACATTTTGATGCTCCCTGAGAGCGACGGACCCTAGGGCTTCATGCGCGCTCGCGCCAATGAAAACCCGCGATATCAGTCATAAAGACATTTGATATATTCGCCGGACCCGCTCGCCCGCCGTTCGATGAGACGGGCAAGGCGCTGCAGGCCGCGCCCCGGCTTTCCGGCATTGCGCTCGTAGGGATTGGGCAGCGAGACCGCGAGAAGCGCGGCCTGCCGGCGCGAGAGCTTTGCCGCCGACACCTTGAAATGGTGCTGCGCGGCCGCCTCGATGCCGTAGATGCCCGGGCCCCATTCGGCGATGTTGAGGTAGATTTCCATGAGCCGCCGCTTGCTCCAGACGAAATCGGCGACAACCGCCAGCGGCAACTCCATCGCCTTGCGCATGAAGGAGCGGCCGTTCCACAGGAAAAGGTTCTTGGCCGTCTGCATGGGGATGGTGCTCGCGCCGCGCGTCTGCTCGCCGGCGAGCGCCTCGTTGACCACCGCGCGCATCTCGCCCCAGTCCACGCCGGCATGGCGGCAGAACTGCCCGTCCTCGGACATCATCACCGCCTGCACGACATTGGGCGAGATATCCTCGAACTCCACCCATTGCCGGTCGTAGCCGCGCAGCAGCAGGAGATCGCGCAGCATGAGGGTGGAGATGGGACGGACGAAGTCGACCGTATAGAGGATGATCAGCACATAGGGCAGCGCCGCAAAAGCGACGGCCGCAAGCACGACCCGGCGCCAGTTCCGGCGCAGGCGGGTCATCCAACCATCCTTGCCACCGGCGTCTGCCTCCGAATTGACCGTCTCTGCCCGTGTTTCCGGTACGATGTCCAAGTGCCGGCGCCCATCCTTGCGTCGTTGCGCCTTCATACCGTCACGGCTCGCCAAAAACCAGCGCCGCCCCGCGATTCTTTGCCGCCATCCCGGCATTCCCGTTGCTTCGCCGGAAGGCCCATGCCAAAGAGCGGCCATGAGCGAACGTTACCAGGAATTCCAGTCCCTTTTGCGGTCCAATGCCGAAGCGGTGGAGACGCTGCTGACGTCCCTGTTGTCGGCCGAACCGCAGACGGACGAGATCGCCCGCCCCGAACGCCTGCTCGCGGCCATGCGCCACGGCGTGCTCAACGGCGGCAAGCGGCTGCGCCCCTTCCTCGTCATTGAATCCGCCGCGCTCTTTCCCGGCGTGGAACGCGAGACGGCGCTGCGCATCGGCGCCGCGCTGGAATGCATCCACTGCTATTCCCTCATCCATGACGACCTGCCGGCCATGGACGACGACAAGCTGCGCCGCGGCCAGCCGACCGTGCACATCGCCTTCGACGATGCGACCGCGATCCTTGCCGGCGACAGCCTGCTGACGCTCGCCTTCGACATCGTCGCCGCACCCCAAACGCGCCTGCCCGACGCCACCAAGACGGCGCTGGTTCTGGCGCTTGCCCGGGGCGCCGGCATCGGCGGCATGGCCGGAGGCCAGGCTCTCGACCTCGCCGCGGAAAAGCAGGCGCCGGACGAGGACGGCATCGTTACCCTCCAGGCCATGAAGACGGGCGCGCTGCTGCGCTTTGCCTGCGAGGCCGGAGCGATCGTCGCCGGCGCTTCGGAAGAAGACCGCCGGACGCTGCGCCGCTATGGCGAGACCGTCGGCCTTGCCTTCCAGATCGCCGACGACCTGCTCGACCTCACCGCCGACGCGGCGACCATGGGCAAGGCGACGGGCAAGGACGCCGAACGCGGCAAGGCGACGCTCGTTTCCCGTCGTGGCCAGGCCTGGGCGGAAAACCGCCTGACGGAACTCGTGACGGAGGCCGAGGCGCTTCTTGCGCCGTTCAGCCATCGGGCCGGCATTCTCGTCGAAACCGCCCGATTCATCGCCACTCGCAGGAACTGACCCATGAGCAAATTCTGGTCGCCCATCGTCGCCACGCTCAAGCCCTATGTCGCAGGCGAACAGCCGCGCATTGCCAACCTCATCAAGCTCAACACCAACGAAAACCCCTATGGCCCCTCGCCCAAGGCCATCGCCGCCATGCAGGCCGCCGTCGCCGACAGCCTGAAGCTCTATCCGGATCCGAGCGCGCTGGCGCTGCGCCAGTCCATCGCCCGCTTCTATGGCGTGGAAGCCGACGAAGTCTTCGTCGGCAATGGTTCGGACGAGGTGCTGGCGCATGCCTTCGTCGCGCTGCTCAAGCACGATAAGCCGCTGCTCTACCCCGACATCACCTACAGCTTCTATCCGACCTATTGCCGCCTCTTCGGCATCGAGCCGGTGGAAATCCCGCTGAAGGACGATTTCACCGTCGATCTTGCGGACTACGACCGCCCTGCCGGCGCGATCATCCTGTCGAACCCGAATGCCCCGACCGGCATCGGCCTGCCGCTGTCGGCCATCGAGAAGCTCGTCGCCGAACACCCGGACCTGCCGGTGGTCATCGACGAGGCCTATATCGATTTCGGCGGCGAAAGCGCGATCCCGCTGACGCGGAAATACGACAACTTGCTCGTCATCCACACGCTCTCAAAGTCCCGCTCGCTGGCGGGCCTGCGCGTGGGCTACGCCGTCGGCCAGCGCCCGCTGATCGATGCGCTGGAACGCGTCAAGGACAGCTTCAACTCCTATCCGCTGGACCGCATCGCCCAGGCCGGCGCGACCGCCGCCATCGATGACCGGGAATGGTTCGACGAGACACGCGGCAAGGTCATCGAATCGCGCGAGCGCGTCACCGGAGCGCTACGCCAGCGCGGCTTCGAGGTGCTGCCCTCGCAGGCGAACTTCGTCTTCGCCCGCCACCCCGATCACAGCGGCGAAGCGCTGGCAAAAAGCCTGCGCGAGCGGGCCGTGCTGGTGCGCCATTTCGCCAAGCCCCGCATTTCGGATTTCCTGCGCATCACCATCGGCACGCCGCAGGAATGCGACCGCCTGATCGCCGCGCTCGAAGAGATCCTCTAGAGTTTGTCAGGGAAAAGTGGGAACCGGTTTTCCCGCAAAGACAAACGAAAACAAAAGAAGTCAGAGCATGTCTGGTTCAATCTGAACCTGACATGCTCCAGGACCACGGGCGACCTCCTTCCCGCCTCGCTTTCCGGGCGGAGGGAAGGGGACATGTGGTGCAATTCTCCCGCTTGGAGCGGCAAAAACCTTCGGCTATCGTCCACCGACACATTCCCGGTGGCTCCATGACCGACCTTGCACCCTACCTGCCCCAGCTCGCCATTGCCTGGATGGCCTATTTCATCGCCACGGCCTCGCCGGGACCGGCAATCGTCGCCATCATCGCGACCTCCATCAGCCAGGGCCGACGCGCCGGGCTGGCGCTCGCCTCGGGCGTGCTGACGGGATCCTATATCTGGGCGATCCTCACCGCATCGGGCCTTTCCGCCCTCATCCGCACCTATGGCGAAGCGATCATCGTGCTGAAGATCGTCGGCGGCTGCTACCTGCTGTGGCTCGCCTGGAACGCCTACCGCGCCGCCCGCAGGAGCGAGGAAACCTATCGCGCCCAGATGGCCGCGCTGCCCGCCCTTTCGCCGCGCCGGCACTATCTCCGGGGCCTTGGCATCCACCTCACCAATCCCAAGGCGATCTTCAACTGGATCATGCTGACATCGCTCGGCATGCCGCCCGGCGCGCCGGGCGGCGTCATGGCGGCCTTCATTGCCGGCTGCATGGTGATCGGGGTCTGCGTCTTTCTCGGCTTCGCGCTGGTCTTCTCGCTCGGCCCCGTGCATCGGGCCTACCTGCGCGCGCGCCGCGGCATCGAAGGCGTAATGGCCGCCTTCTTCGCCTTTGCCGGCTTCAAGCTGCTGACGACGCGCCTCTGACTATTCGGCCGCCGCCTGCCCGGTGCCGTAGCGCTTTTCGATATAGTCGTTGACCAGCGCCTCGAATTCACCGGCGATATTGGTGCCGCGCAGCGTCATCGCCTTCTTGCCGTCGACATAGACGGGGGCAATGGGAAGTTCGCCGGTGCCCGGCAGCGAGATGCCGATATCGGCATGTTTGCTTTCGCCCGGCCCGTTGACGATGCAGCCCATGACCGCGACCTTGAGGCCTTCGACGCCGGGATACTTCTCGCGCCAGACTGGCATGTTCTTGCGGATGTCGTCCTGGATCTTCTGGGCGAGTTCCTGGAAGACCGTCGAGGTCGTGCGCCCGCATCCCGGACAGGCGGCGACCACGGGGATGAACTGGCGGAAACCCATGACCTGCAGCAGTTCCTGCGCCACCTGCACCTCGCGGGTGCGGTCGCCGCCCGGCTCCGGCGTCAGGGAAATGCGGATCGTATCGCCGATGCCCTGCTGCATGAGAATGCCGAGCGAGGCCGAGGAGGCGACGATGCCCTTGGTGCCCATGCCCGCCTCGGTAAGGCCGAGATGCAGGGCATGATCGGAACGGGCCGACAGCATCGCATAGACGGCGATGAGGTCCTGGACGTTGGAGACCTTGGCCGAGAGGATGATATGGTCGCGCGCAAGACCGATCTCCTCGGCAAGCTCGGCGGACAGCAGCGCCGACTGGCAGATCGCCTCGCGCATCACCTGCTGGGCCGTCAGCGGGGAGCCCTTGTCCTGGTTCTCGTCCATCATGGACGCCAGCAGCTCCTGGTCCAGGCTGCCCCAGTTCACGCCGATGCGCACGACCTTGTCGTACTTCATCGCCGCTTCCACCATCATGGCGAACTGGCGGTCCTTCTTGTCGCCCTTGCCCACATTGCCGGGGTTGATGCGGTACTTGGACAGGGCCTGGGCCATGGCCGGATGCTCGGTGAGCAGGCGGTGGCCGTTGTAGTGGAAGTCGCCCACCAGGGGCACGTCGATGCCCATGCGGTCCAGCTGCTCGCGGATCAGGGGCACGGCATCCGCGGCTTCGGGCGTGTTGACCGTGATGCGCACCAGCTCCGAGCCGGCGCGAAAGAGCGCCGCGACCTGCGCGACCGTCGCATCCACATCGGCCGTATCCGTGTTGGTCATCGACTGCACGACGACAGGCGCGCCGCCGCCGACCAGCACGCCGCCGACATCGACACCGACGGACTGGCGCCGCGGCTTCGGTTCAAAGTCGAAGGAAAAGGACATTTTGGAGCCTCTTGCTCGAAAAGCGGCCGCCGGTGGCCCAGCGCGGCCTTTGCCCTCAGGTGGATCAGGAAACGGGGCTTGTCAACCGCAAGCGCGGGCGCGCGCGACGATTTGATCGCCGCGCGCGGCCGGCTCAGTGCCGCTCGTGCACGTCCGCATGCACCGCATGGTGCGAGAGCAGCAGCACGACGATGAAGAGAACCGGCAGCAGCGCGAAGATAATCGCAAAGCCGACATGCTCGGCAATGAAGCCGATGACCGACGGTGCGAAGAGCGAGCCGGAATAGCCCATCACCGTCGCGACCGACAGCGCCACGCCCTGCGCGAAGCCGGGCAGGTTGCCCGCGGCGGAGAAGGCGATCGGCACCATGTTGGAAATACCGACACCGCAGAGAGCAAAGCCCACCATGGCGACATAGGCATTGGGCGCGGTGCCCGCGATGACCATGCCGACGATGGCGATGACGGTGCAGGTGCGCAGCGTCTTCACGGCGCCGAAACGGTCGCGCACGTGGTCACCGGCAAAGCGCATGACGGCCATGGTCAGCGAGAAGGTACCGAAGGCGAAGCCCGAAAGTGCGAGCGAGGCGCCGAGTTCGTTGCGCATGTAGAGCGCGCCCCAATCGAGGATCGCGCCTTCCGGCACCATGCAGAACAGCGCCATCAGGCCGATCAGCCAGGGCAGCGGCGTCATCGGCAGGCGCACCTTCTGGCGCTCCTCGCTCGGATGCGGCGCATCGTGCAGGATACGCGGCCAGATGAAGACGAGCAGCACCGCCCCTGCAACGGTGAGCAGCACGGCATGGCCCATCACCCCGAGCGCCGACATGAGGAAACCGCCGGTCGTCGCGCCGATGAAGGCGCCGAGGCTCCAGAAGGCATGGCAGGACGACATGATTGCCCGGCGCATCGACTTTTCCACCTCCACGGCATTGCCGTTCATGGCGACGTCCATGGCCCCCATCAGCCCGCCGAAGAAGAAGATGGCGATGACGCCGAACGGAATGGTCGGCGCAAGCGAAAGCAGCAGCATGGTGGTGAGGAACAGGATCGTTGCGCCCTTCACCGTGCGCGTCGTGCCGAAATGGGCGATCAGGATGCCGGCGATGGGCATCAGGATCAGCGAGCCGACGCCGAAGCACATGATCATCAGCCCGAGCTCGCCCTCCGAAAGACCGAGGCGGCTGGCGAATTCTGGGATTTTCGGCGCCCAGGCGCCGGCGAAGATGCCGTTCAGCAGGAAGAGGCCGGAAACCGCCAGGCGCGTTGCGGGAAAATGGGTCTTGGCGAAGGATTTGCCGGGAATGGCGTTTTCGGGCGTCGTCATGGGAGATCCGTTCGGGAAGCGCCGGCGCGGCCGGCTCGCAAGGTTTCGAGACCGGCCGCAGCCAGGGCAGCGGCCTCCGTCTCATCGGCATCCGCCTCGATGACGGCGCGCGCCACGCGGGAAAGCGGCACGACCGAATAGGGGGCGGCGGTGGAAAGCTTGTCGTTGGTAACGGCAACGAGGACCGTCTTGCTGCGCGAGGCGAGGAAGCGTTTGAACTCGGCATCCTCGAACGTATAGGCCGTCACGCCCGCCTCGGTATCGATACCGCAAACGCCCAGCATGAGAATATCCGGGCGAAACGCCTCGGCATCGTGCATCGCTTTTGCGCCGATCGCCCCGCCGACGCGGGGATCGATCAGCCCGCCGAGCTGGATCGTCGCGATGTCGCGCTCGAGGAGCGCCGCGGCAATGGCCGGCGCATTGGTGGCGACCGTGAGATCGGCGCCGGTCGGCAGGGCGCGGGCAAGCGCCAGATTGGTGCTGCCGGCATCGAGAAAGACCGTCGAGCCCGCCGGAAGGAGATCGGCCGCTGTCTTCGCCAGCACCGCCTTGCGCTCGCCGGCAATGCCCATGCGCTCGTTCATCGTCGTCGGCGACGACGATGGCGAAAGCCGCAGCGCCCCGCCATAGACGCGCCGGCAAAGCCCCGATGCCGCCATTTCGCGCAGGTCCCGCCGGATCGTGTCTTCCGACACGCCAAGCTCCTGCGCCAGCTCCGCCGCGATCACCCGCCCCGAAAGGTCGAGCCGCGTGCGGATCAACGCCTGCCGTTCACCGAGAAGAAGATCCTGTATAGACATTATCAGACCAAATCATGCACGATTGCGCGACAATGCGCACAAACAGGCACGAACGTCAACGAACGGGAGATCACGTTTGATTGCGAGGAAACATCGGGACGAAAGGGCCTTCCCGCCGCAAGGTCGCGGCTCACCCTGTGGCAGGCCCGTAAGAACAAAAACCCCGCCGTTTCCGGCGGGGTTTTCGCAATCAGCCATCCGGCTGCCGGCGTTACTCGCGGTTGCCGAGGAAGCGCAGCAGGAACAGGAAGAGGTTGATGAAGTCGAGGTAGAGCGTCAGCGCGCCCATGATGGCCTTGCGACCGGCGACGGCGGCGTCATCGGCGTCGAAGTACATTTCCTTGATCTTCTGCGTGTCCCAGGCCGTCAGGCCGGCGAAAACCAGGACGCCGATCGCCGAGATCGCGAAGTCGAGCGCCGAGGATTTGAGGAACAGGTTGACGAGCGAGGCGATGATCAGACCGAAAAGGCCCATGATCAGGAACGAGCCCATCGCGGAGAGGTCGCGCTTCGTCGTGTAGCCGAACAGCGACAGGGCGCCGAAGGCGGCAGCCGAGACGAAGAAGGTCTGCACGATGCTGGCGCCCGTATAGACGAGGAAGATCGACGACAGGGACAGGCCCATCAGGCCGGCATAGACCCAGAAGGTCGCCTGCGCGGCGCCGACGCTCATCGTATGGATGCGGAAGCTCAGGAAGAAGACCAGCGCGAGCGGGGCGAGCATGACCACCCACTTCAGCGGGCTCGCATAGATCGCGTAGCCGAAGCTCGTCAGCTGGCCACCGGAAATGGCGGCCTGCGAGGCGAAATACGCCACGATGCCGGTGATCGCGAGACCCAGCGCCATCAGGTTGTAGACCCGAAGCATATAGGTGCGCAGGCCCTCGTCGATGACGGCACCGGTCTGGGCGCCGGCAGTCGCCGTTCGGGTCTGGTAATTGCGGAGATCAGCCATGGTATCCTCTTGGTTCAAGCCCCCTGTAGTGACGGTGTCGGTCTCCCGATTATTCGCTTCGATTGTCGAAGCGCTTTCGGGGTCCAGGCAACCGCTGCGGGGCTCCAGCTTGCCTGCGGTAAATATGAGCATGAATTGTGTCTCGCACAAGACCCGCGACGCCGGCGGCATCGCGGGTCACGGCAATGTCAGAGTTCGCGCAGCACCGGCGCGGCCTTCTGCCCCAGAATGCGCCAGGTGCCGGCAAGGCCCATGCCCACGGTCAGGACGAGTGCCGTCGCCACGGTCATGACCGCGACGTCGGGCAGGAAGCTCGACGGCAGCGTCATGATGCGGCTCACCACGAACCAGGCCGCCACCCCGCCCGCAAAGAGCGCGAAGACGGCGGTCGCAAGGCCGAGCATCAGATATTCGTAGCTGAAGGCGCGGATCAGTGTCGCACGCGTCGCACCGAGCGTCTTGAGCACGACGGCATCGTGCACGCGCGCCCGGTTGCCGGCGGCAAGCGCCCCGGCGAGCACCAGTACGGAGGCGATGAGGGCTACCGCCGCCGCCGCGCGGATCGCCGTCGCGAGCTGGCCGACGAGCTCGTTCACCACGTCGAGCGCATCCTTGACGCGCACGCTGGTGACGGTCGGATAGGCATTGGTGATCGCCTTCAGGGCGGCCGCCTCCTGCTGCGCCGTCGCGGACGGGTCGATGACGGTGGCAAGCCAGGCATGCGGCGCGCCGGCGAAGGTGTTGGGCGAGAAGACCATGACGAAATTGATCGACAGCGATTCCCACTCGACGGTGCGGAAATTGGCGATGCGCGCCGTGATGTTGCGGCCGAGCACGTTGACCGTCACGGTATCGCCGATCTTCAGGCCCAGTTCGCGTGCTTCCTCCGCCGAGAAGGAGACGAGCGGTTCGCCGGCATAGTCCTCCGGCCACCATGCGCCCTCCGCCAGCGCTGAATTTTCCGGTACGCGCTTGGCATAGGTGATGCCGCGGTCGCCGCGCAGCACCCATTGTCCCTCGGGCGGCACCGTCACCTTCGCCACGTCCACGCCGTTGAGTTCCATCACGCGGCCGCGCAGCATCGGCACCTCGATGATCTTGCCCTCCGGCAAGTTCGCCTTCAGCACGTCGCGGAAACCATCGACCTCGCTGCTCTGGATATCGACGAAGAAGAAGTTCGGCGCACGCTCCGGCAGGTTGCCGGTGAGTTCACGGCGCAAGTTCCCGTCGATCAGCGTCAGGGTGACGAGAAGCGCAAGGCCGAGGCCGAGCGACAGCACCACGGAAGAGGTGAGCGCGCCCGGCCGGTGGATATTGCCGATGGCAAGCCGCAGCGCGGGAGAATTGACCCTGGGGCTGCGGCGGGCGAGCGCGGTGATCAGTTGCGCCACGACGCGCAGCACGACGAAGGCGAAGGCGATCGCCCCGAGGAAGGTGAGCGCAATGCGCCGATCATAGGCCGTGACGATCGCAAGCCCGGCAAGCGCCGCGAGGAAGAGGGCCGCGCCCAGCACATAGGGCCAGCCCGGCAGGCCGCTGGCATTGAAGCCCTGCTCGCGGAAGAGCGCCGTCGCCGGCACTTCGCGGGCATGGCCGAGCGGCAGGATGGCGAAGGCGAGCGCCGTCAGCAGGCCGAACACGGCGGCGAGCAGCAGCGCCGAGGGGTAAAGCTGCGCGTCGGTCGGCACTGGCAGCACGCCGCCGAGGAACTGCATCGCCACCATCGGCATCAGCGCGCCGGCGACGAGGCCGATGGCGATGCCGACCGCCGCGATGAGCGCGATCTGCGTGAGGTAGATGAGCGCCACCAGCGAGGCCGGCGCGCCGAGGCATTTGAACGTGGCGATGACCGAACGCTTGGAATCGAGATAGGCGCGCACGGCATTCGCCACACCGACGCCCCCGACGATCAGCGCCGTCAGGCCGACAAGCGTCAGGAACTGCGAGAAGCGGGTAATGTTGGCGGTCAGCGCCGGCGCGGCGCTGTCGGAGGTGCGGATCGACCAGCCGGCCGTCGGGAAGGCCTTGCCCGCCTCCTCCCGAAGCGTGGCAAGCGGCTTGGCGTCCTTGCCGATGCGGATGCGATAGGCGTTTTCGACGAGGCTGCCGGTCTGCACGAGACCGCTTGCCTGCAGGGCGTCCTGCGACAGCATCAGTCGCGGCGCGAAGCCGAAGCCTTCCGACACCGCATCCGGTTCACGAACCAGCGTCGCGGTGATCTTGAGCTTTGCCGTTCCGAGCAGGATTTCATCGCCCACGGCGACGCCGAGCCTGTCGAGCAGCAGCGGCGCGACGATTGCACCATAGGCCTCGCCCGTCTTGGCCAGAAGCGTGCCGGTCGGCAGTTTCGGCTCGGTCTCGACCGCGCCGTAAAGCGGATAGGCGCCGTCCACGCCCTTGGTTTCGACCAGCGTCTGGTCGGAGCCGTCGGGCAGGCGCACCATGGAGCGCAGGCCCGTCGAGAGGGAGACGTCGCCGAGACCCTGGAGATACTTCAATTCGTCCGGGGTCGCGACGCGGTTGCGCAGCTCGAAGCGCATGTCGCCGGCAAGCAGGGTCTGGCCCTGCGAGGCGATGGCCTGCGTGATGGCGCTCGAGACCGAGTTGACGCCGGCAATCGCCGCCGTGCCGAGCGCGATGCAGGCGAGGAAGATGTAGAAGCCCCTGAGGCCGCCGCGCATCTCGCGCAGCGCCAGGCGAAAGGCCAGCGGAAACTGCCTGAGGACGGTTCCGCCCCTCATGCCGGCACCGCTTCGGCCTGAAGCCGGACGGGCGCAGCACCGGAGACGATCTCGCCGGAGCGCATGGCGATCTGCCGGCCGCAGCGGGCGGCAAGGGCAGGATCGTGCGTCACCAGCACCAGTGTCATGCCGCGCTCGGCCTGCTTGGAGAACAGGAGATCGGCGATCTGCCGGCCCGTCTCGGTGTCGAGATTGCCGGTCGGCTCGTCCGCGATCAGCAGTTTCGGCCCGGCCGCCAGGGCGCGGGCAATCGCCAGCTGCTGCTGCTGGCCGCCCGAGAGCTGGGCGGGATAATGCGACAGCCGCTCGCCGAGCCCGACGGCCACGAGCTCGCGCCGGGCGATCTCGAAGGCATCGCGCACATTGGCAAGCTCCAGCGGCACCGCAACGTTCTCGAGCGCCGTCATGTTGGGAATGAGATGGAAGGACTGGAAGACGATGCCGATGTTGCGGCCGCGGAAATCGGCCACCCGGTCCTCGTTCATGCCGTGCAGGCCCGCGCCGTCGATATGGATCTCGCCCCTGTCCAGCCGCTCGAGCCCCGCCAGCACCATCAGAAGCGTCGACTTGCCCGACCCCGACGGGCCGACGATGCCGACCGATTCCCCCGCATCGATGACAAGGTCGATCCCCTTCAGCACATGAACGGAAGCGGCCGCCTGGCCGAGGGTGAGATCGGCTTTTTTGAGATCGATGATGGTTTTGGCCAAGGAATTCTGCCCTATATGTATGGGAAAGACTGGAATGCCAGCAATCTAGGAATAGCTCTATGTCGTTTAAAGCGGCGCTCGGATTTTTCGCCTCACTTGCAATCACAGCTTTGTTATCCGCCGGCTTCGCCAGGGCCGAGCCCGTGAAACTGGTGGGTTTCGGCGACAGCCTGATGGCCGGCTACCAGCTGCCCGCCGCCGACGCCTTTCCCGTGAAGCTGGAAAAGGCCTTGCGCGACAAGGGCCACGACGTCGAGATCGCCAATGCCGGCGTTTCCGGCGACACGAGTTCAGGCGGCCTTGCCCGCCTCGACTGGTCGATCCCGGAGGGAACTGACGGTGTGATTCTCGAACTCGGCGCCAATGACGCCCTGCGCGGCATTGCCCCGGAGGAGACCGAAAAGAACCTCGACGCCATGCTGACGCGCCTCAGGGAGCGCGGCATCGCGGTGCTGCTCGCCGGCATGATGGCGCCGCCCAACATGGGCGCGGACTATGCCGAGCGCTTCAACGGCATCTACAAGCGCCTCGCGGACAAACATGGCGTGCCGCTCTACCCCTTCTTCCTCGATGGCGTGGTGACCCATGCGAACCTGCAGATCGAGGATGGCATGCATCCCAATCCTGAGGGCGTGGACGTCATGGTCCGGTCGTTCCTTCCCGCGGCGGAAGCCTTCCTCGCGTCCATAAAGGCGGGGGAGTAGTTTTCGCGGGTGCGAAATAAGGGTTGCCTAAAAATCCGTTGCGTGATTCGCTGACGGTACATTCCAGTAGGGAGAAGTCGCCATGCCGAGACTTTTCGTTGCCCTCGAAGTGCCGCGGAATGCGGCAATGAGCCTCTCGCTTCTGAGGGGCGGCCTTCCCGGAGCCCGCTGGATCGATGTCGAGAATTTCCACATCACCCTGCGCTTCATCGGCGATATCGACGGGCGCACCGCCGACGAGGTGGTCGACAGGCTCGACCGCATCGAGCGGCCGGAATTCCAGCTTTCCCTGTCGGGCATGGGCTCCTTCGGCTCGAAGAAACCCCATTCCATCTATGCCAGCGTGACATCCGCTCCGGAAATGTACGCCCTTCAGGGCGAAATCGAGCGCATCTGCCAGCGCCTCGGCCTGCCGGCCGATCCCCGCAAGTTCACCCCCCATGTCACGCTCGCCCGCCTGCGCAACGCCCGCCCCGAGGACGTCGCCCATTATCTCACCGGGCGCGGCAATTTCTACACGGCCCCCTTCACCGTGAATCGCTTCGTGCTGATGTCTTCGAAGGAATCGGTCGGCGGCGGCCCCTATCTCACGGAAGAGGTCTTCCCGCTCTACGAGGCCGGCGGCGGCTGGGATGGCGCGGATCTGCACGATCATCCGGCCTGACGGTTCCCGCCGGCGAGCATCGCCGCTTACCATTTGATCCGATTCAATATTTCGTGGCCCCCATCTGGGAGCCGCCTACCCCTGGCGGTGAACAAACCCGGAATCGCGCCGAGTCAGCGATTCGTCTCCGTTTCGTTCGCACCCTGTTCCAAGGCGCCGGCAAAAAGCCCCCAAAACCGCCGCATTTCGCCTTGCCTCTTGCCATTCCCCGCCCCGATGGGCATCTGTGAGCCGACGTTTGAAACCTGCCGGGACGTGACTTGTCGCAAGCACCCATGATCTTGAGCGGCCGCGGGGTCACCGCGGTGCTCGGCCCGACCAACACGGGCAAGACCCACTACGCGATCGAGCGCATGGTGGCCCATGAGACGGGCATTATCGGCCTGCCTCTGCGGTTACTCGCGCGCGAGGTCTATACGCGGCTCGTCGAGAAGGTCGGCCAGCACAATGTCGCCCTCGTCACCGGCGAGGAAAAGATCACGCCGCATATGGCGCGCTTTTCGGTCTGCACCGTGGAGGCGATGCCGCGCGAGACGCGCGCCGCCTTCGTCGCCATCGACGAGGTGCAGCTTGCCGGCGACCTCGAGCGCGGCCACATCTTCACCGACCGGGTGCTGCACCTGCGCGGCCGCGACGAGACGCTGCTGCTCGGCGCGGCCACCATGAAGCCGATCCTCGAGCAGCTCCTGCCCGGCATCCATGTCATCGAGCGGCCGCGCCTCTCGCAGCTCTTCTATGCCGGCTCCAAGAAGATCACCCGCCTGCCGCAGCGCACCGCCATCGTCGCCTTCTCGGCCGACGAGGTCTACGCCATCGCCGAGCTGATCCGCCGTCAGCGCGGCGGGGCTGCCGTCGTGCTCGGCGCGCTCAGCCCCCGCACCCGCAACGCCCAGGTCGCGCTCTACCAGGAAGGCGACGTCGAATATCTCGTCGCCACCGATGCCATCGGCATGGGCCTCAATCTCGACGTCGACCATGTCGCCTTCGCGCAGGACCGCAAGTTCGACGGCTACCAGTTCCGCAACCTCAACCCCGCCGAACTCGCCCAGATCGCCGGCCGCGCCGGCCGGCACCTGCGCGACGGCACCTTCGGCGTGACGGGCCGGGTCGATCCCTTCGACGACGAGCTGGTGAAGCGCATCGAGACGCATCACTTCGATCCCATCAAGGTGCTGCAATGGCGCACGACGCGCTTCGACTATGCTTCGCTGCAGGCGCTCCGCCAGTCGCTCGACGCCCCGCCGCCGATCAACGGCCTGACGCGGGCGCTGCCGGCCGTCGACCAGCAGGCGCTGGAACATCTTTCGCGCTACCCCGACGTCCGCGACCTCGCCACCACGCCCGAGCGTGTCGAAAAGCTCTGGGAGGCCTGCGCGCTGCCAGACTATCGCCGCATCACGCCCGCCCAGCACGCCGACCTCATCTCGACGCTCTATGCGGACCTCGTAAAACGCGGCACGGTTAACGAAGACTTCATGGCGGACCAGGTGCGCCGGGCCGATCGCACCGATGGCGAAATCGACACGCTTTCGGCGCGAATCGCGCAGATAAGGACTTGGACCTATGTGTCGAATCGGCCCGGATGGCTTGCCGATCCGACACACTGGCAGGAAAAGACGCGGGAAATCGAAGACCGATTGTCCGATGCGCTACATGAACGGTTGACGAAACGCTTTGTTGATCGCAGGACATCTGTGCTCATGAAGCGCCTGAGAGAGAATGCGATGCTGGAAGCTGAAATCAGTGTGAATGGCGATGTCTTCGTAGAAGGACATCACGTAGGGCAGTTGGCCGGGTTCCGGTTCACGCTCGCCTCCGGAACGGAAGGTCCCGACGCGAAGGCCGTGCAGGCCGCCGCGCAGAAGGCGCTTGCGCTGGAGTTCGAGGCCCGGGCCGCACGCCTGCACGCCGCCGGCAATGCCGATCTCGCGCTCGGCTCCGACGGCACGGTGCGCTGGCTCGGCGATCCCGTCGCCCGTCTTGCCGCGTCCGACCATATCATGCGCCCGCGCGTCATCCTGCTCTCCGACGAGCAACTGACCGGCAACGCGCGCGACCATGTCGCCGCCCGCATCGAGCGTTTCGTCAATCACCATATCGCGACCGTGCTGAAGCCGCTCGACGATCTTTCCCGCGCGGAAGACCTGCAGGGCCTTGCCAAGGGCCTCGCCTTCCAGCTCGTGGAAAATCTCGGCGTGCTCTTCCGCCGCGACGTCGCCGACGACGTGAAGTCGCTCGACCAGGACGCCCGCGCCTCCATGCGCAAGCACGGCATCCGCTTCGGCGCCTACCACATCTTCATGCCCGCGCTGCTGAAGCCGGCCCCGGCCGAGCTGATCACGCTGCTCTGGGCGCTGAAGAACGACGGCCTCGACAAGCCCGGTTATGGCGACCTCATTCCCGTGCTCGCCGCCGGTCGCACCTCCGTCGTCACCGATCCGAGCTATGAGCGCGCCTTCTACAAGCTCGCCGGCTTCCGTTTCCTCGGCAAGCGCGCCGTGCGCATCGACATCCTGGAGCGCCTCGCCGATCTCATCCGCCCGCTGCTACAGTGGAAACCCGGCACGCCGCGCCCGGACGGCGCCTATGACGGCCGCCGCTTCATGGCGACGACCGCCATGCTCTCCATCCTCGGCGCGACGCCGGATGACATGGAAGAAATCCTGAAGGGTCTCGGCTACCGCGCCGACAGCGTGAAGGCCGAGGAGGCAGCCGCCTTCCTCGCCGCACAGGCGCCGGCTGCGGCCGCAGCCGAAACCCCGGCGGAAGCCGCAGCAGAAACCTCCGATGAGCACGATGCCGACGCATCGGACGACAGCGAAGCGCCGGTGGCAAGCACCGAGGCGCCGGTCGCCGAGGTCGCGGAAGCCACGGCAGCAGCGGAAGCCGTCGCCGAAGGCGATCCGGCCGAAGCCAAGCCGGTCCTGCTCTGGCGTCCGGGTTCGCGTCACAACAACCAGCGCCAGGGCGGTCATCGCCAGGGTGGCGAGCGTCAGGGTGACCGACAGGGCCAGGGCGAACGCCGTGGCGGCGATCGTCGCGGCCAGCCCTCGGGCGAGCGCGGTGAACGGAGCGAACGCGGCGAGCGTCGCGACGGTGGCGGCCGTGGCCGCCCGGATCAGGCCAAGGGCCGCGACGGAAAGCCGCAGGGCGGCAACCGCCCGGACCGCGGCGAGCGCAGCGGCAAGCCGCAGCAGGCAAAGTTCGAGGCCCGGCCGCCCCGCAAGGAAAAGCCGATCGACCCGGATTCACCCTTCGCCAAGCTCGCAGCGCTCAAGGAGCAGCTGAAGAAGTAAGTCCATGGCACGCGACGAGGAACAGCCGGCAGGTCAGGCGCGACAGCGCATCGACAAATGGCTGTTCTTCGCGCGGCTGCGCAAGTCCCGTTCGCTGGCGGCCAAGTCGGTGGAAGCGGGCGATGTCAGCATCAACGGCGCAAGTGTCCGCCAGTCCTCGCACATGGTGCGGCCCGGCGATGTGATCGTGCTGTCGCTCGACCGGCACGACATGGTCGTGAAAGTGCTTCAGCCCGGCGAACGCCGCGGCCCCTATGAGGAAGCGCGCCTTCTCTACAGCGACATGACGCCGCCTCCGCCGCCCCGCGAGGAGCGCACTCTTTTTGCGCAGGCGACGCGCGAACGGGGCACCGGGCGGCCGACCAAACGGGAACGGCGGGAAACGGACCGACTCACCGGTTTTCCCGGCGAGGATGAGGATTAGAATTCTATACCTCGCCCGCGCCCGGCGGCGCATGTATTACGCTTGCAAAGCGCCCGCAAAGCCTTTACCTCAGCCACCGGACAGCCTCGCGTGCGCGGTCCTTTTCCTCTCCGGCAAGCTGATCGCGTGACAGGTTCTGCGGTGCTGGATGGCCCCGCCGCCGCCCGCCTTGTGACTATTCTGGAGTGACGCATGACCCACGTCGTTACCGAAGCCTGCATCCGCTGCAAGTACACCGATTGCGTCGACGTCTGCCCCGTCGACTGCTTCCGCGAAGGCCCCAACTTCCTGACCATCGATCCGGACGAGTGCATCGACTGCGGCGTCTGCGAGCCGGAATGTCCCGCCGAGGCGATCAAGCCGGATACCGAGCCGGGCCTCGACAAGTGGCTGAAGGTCAACGCGGAATTCGCCTCGATCTGGCCGAACATCACGGTCAAGCGCGACGCCATGCCGGAAGCCAAGGAAATGGACGGCGTGGACGGCAAATACGAGCAGTTCTTCTCGCCGAACCCCGGCCAGGGCGACTGAGCCTCCCGCCGGCCGCAAGCGAACACTGGGGAAAAAAGCCTGGCGCCGCCGAAAGGCGATGGGACAGGCTTGATGACCCATGCGAAGCAAATTATTGATTTCGGCACTTTTTTGTGATAGGGTCACGATACTGATCCAAATCGCGGCATTTTGCGTGCCCGAACACCACCACGAAAGCAAACGATCCCTCAACGTCGCTCACCTCCCATAGGCAACTCCGGTTGCTCAAATGTGAACGCGTCGCAGGGGACCTTTTTGCGCATGGCGGACGGACCAGAGCGGTGACACCCCCCAAGGTGCCCCCCGTCTTTCCCGGGTCCCCGGACCCACCCGGCCCCGCCGGGAGCGTAACAGGGAGTATTTGAACAGAATGACGACCCAGCAGAAGAAATCTTCCACGCGCCAGGGCTTCAAGACCGGCGAGTCGATCGTCTATCCCGCCCATGGCGTTGGCCAGATCGTTGCCATCGAGGAGCAGGAAGTCGCCGGCATGAAGCTCGAGCTTTTTGTCATCGATTTTGAAAAGGACAAGATGCGTCTCAAGGTGCCGGTTGCCAAGGCCGTTTCGATCGGCATGCGCAAACTGTCGGAGACCGATTTCGTCGAACGCGCGCTGAAGGTTGTCCAGGGCAAGGCCCGCGTGAAGCGTACCATGTGGTCGCGCCGCGCGCAGGAATACGATGCCAAGATCAATTCCGGCGACCTGATCTCGATCGCCGAAGTGGTCCGCGACCTCTACCGCGCCGAGAACCAGCCGGAACAGTCCTATTCCGAGCGCCAGCTCTATGAAGCTGCCCTCGACCGCATGGCGCGCGAAATCGCCGCCGTGAACAAGATGTCGGAAACCGAAGCTGTCCGTCTCGTCGAAACCAACCTTGCCAAGGGTCCCAAGCGCGGCAAGGCCATCGAAGAGGACGACTCCCAGGACGAAGCGGCCTGATTTAGGGCACATCGTCGAAATTTAAAGCCCGGCTGGCAACAGCCGGGTTTTTTATTGGAACTTTTTTGCGCTGCAACCGTTTGAGGTGCGAGGACGACCGGCTTCGGGCGGCGCGGGGTTTTGACTCGAAAGCCGCTTTCGAGCAATCCATCGGCTCATCTGAAACGTCATCGTCCAGCAGGGCGCAAGGCATCCCGGTCTTGCGCCGGTTCGGTTCACATGGAGAGACCTGCCATGGCTACGACGACCGCAGACCGACGCATGATCAAGCTGGCAATGTCAGCCCCCTATCTCCAGCGCGACGAGGAACAGGCCCTCGCCCAGGCCTGGAAAGACAACAAGGATCAGGAAGCCCGCAACCGCATCGCCATGGCCCATATGCGCCTCGTCGTGTCCATGGCCGGCAAATTCCGCAATTTCGGCCTGCCGCTCGGCGACCTCGTGCAGGAAGGCTACATCGGCCTGCTGGAGGCCGCCGCCCGCTTCGAGCCGGAACGGCAGGTGCGTTTCTCGACCTATGCCAGCTGGTGGATCCGCGCCTCGATCCAGGACTATGTGCTGCGCAACTGGTCGATCGTGCGCGGCGGCACCAGTTCCGCCCAGAAGGCGCTGTTCTTCAATCTGCGCCGGCTGCGCGCCCGCCTTGCCCGGGGCGATGCCTATCTCACCAGCGAGGCCATGCACCAGGAAATCGCTGCCGCGCTCGGCGTATCGACGGCCGATGTACGCACCATGGACGCCCGCCTTTCCGCCTCCGACGTCTCGCTCCAGGCGCCAATCTCCTCAGCGGAAGGCGACGGCGCCAACCGCCTCGATTTTCTTCCCAGCGACGAGCCGCTGCCCGACGAGCAGGCCGAAGGCAGCATCGACGGCGAACGCCGCCACAACTGGCTCCACGCCGCCCTCGGCCAGCTCAACGAGCGCGAAATGAAGATCATCCGCGCCCGCCGCCTCGCCGAAAACGGTGCAACGCTGGAAGAGCTCGGCGCCGTTCTCGGCATCTCCAAGGAGCGGGTGCGACAGATCGAAAACCGGGCACTGGAAAAGCTGAAGGCCGTTCTGCTCAGCAAGACGACCGATTTCGCCTACGCATAAGACCCTCCAATCTCTCTATGCAAACCAGACCACCGCGCGGCCGCGCGGTGGTCTGTTTCATTCAAGCTGGTTAGACCGTCTCTTGCACACGCAGAGGCAAGTGCGCCATACCCGGATCAAGCCCGGCGTGATGTGGCAAGAAGGGAACACGGTGGCCACCACAAGGGCGACCCGCAACCGTGTCGCCTCACTCGCTGATGATCTTGAACTTCTCGCCCGCCCGCACCGTGCTCGTCGCCGACATGGCATTGATGAGGCGGAAGAGATCGAGCTTCCTGTCCGTGCCCATCATGCGCCCGGCGAGCGAGGCGACGGTATCGCCCGGCCGCGCGGTGATGACCCGCACGCGCAACGGCTTCAATGAGGCGACTTCTTCAGACGTCAGCTTGCGGAAAGAGGCCTTGAGGATCGCGGCGGTCGGTTCGAGCGCCTTCGAGCCGGCCGGAACGGCCGTCAGGAAGCGGTAGATCTGGTTGTCGATGCGAACGACCGTGACGTCGAATTCCCAACGATCGGCCGCTGCCTTGGCGGTGGCGCCCTGCAGGCCGTTGATCGAGACGGGCTGGATCGTCTCGGGCTTCAGGCCCGTCACCCAACCGCTGGAAATGTAGTTCACCAGATCCTGGCCACGGCTGTCGGCAACGCCGTCGAAACGGATCGCAACATCGCCGGGGCCGGTCGCCAGAACCGCGTCGGCCTTGTTGTCGATCTGGAAGCCGGCCGGCACGTCGAAGCGGATACCGAGCTTGCCGTGCAGGAAGGTCTGCCCGCGCACATAGCCTTCCTCCGGCGCATCGCCATAGAGCAGGCCGTCGATGCCGGCGAGATAGTAGTCGCGGCCACGGTCGCCGATCGTGCCTTCCGCGCCGAAGGCGCGCGCGTGCAGGCGCGCCAGTTCCACGCGCTGCGGCGCGTTCGGATGGCTCGACAGGAAGTCGAGGCTCTGGTCGGCGTCGGGATCGACAGCGGAAAAGCGCGCATAGGCCGCCATGGAATCGAGGAAGCGCGCGGCGGCATAGGGATCATAGCCCGCCTCGCCCAGCATGCGCACGCCGATGACGTCGGCCTGGAGTTCCTGGTTGCGCGAGAAGGCGGCGAGCCGCAGCTTTCCGCGCGCCAGCGCCTGCTTGCCGGCGATGTTGCTGGACAGGACCTCGGCCACCACGCGGCTGGCGATGACTTCCGCCTCTTCCTTCTTCTGCCGTTCGATGCCGTGGTTGGCGGTGACGTGCGCCATTTCATGCGACAGAACGGCGGCCACTTCCGAGGCATCGTTGGCAAGCGCCAGCAGGCCGCGCGTGACGTAGAGATAGCCGCCCGGCAGCGCAAAGGCGTTGATGGCAGGCGAATTGAGGATGGTGATGCGGTAGGACTGGTTCGGGTTCTCCGAAACCGCTGTCAGCGCGCCGGTGATGCGCGCAACGAGCCGCTCGGTCTTGGCGTCCTTGTACTCGCCGCCATAGCTCGCCACGATGCGCGGATGCTCGCGGGCGCCCATCTGGGCGCGCGGGTCGTTCTTCTGCACCTCGTCGACGATCTGCGGGTTCGAGGACGGCGAGATCGTCGGCTCGTAGGTCTGCTCGATGATCGACTGGCAGCCGGCAAGCAGCGTGCCGGCAAGCATCAAGGCCACGGCAGGCCTTGCGACCCCGCGTCCGGATACCATTGCAGCTGCCTGCGTCGCTTTCGCCATGTCTCTTGCCCATGCCCCTGAACCGGGTCTTCGAACGGATGAGATAGACGCGCCATACCCGGCGGGCAACTCCCGATTCGACAAACGGTTCTCATGTGGCTCCGGTGACACAGGGGGGCGACCAAATTGTGGCGCGGCGACCGGCTCGAACATGGGGTTTCTCCCGCTAAAGCGCGGAATGGCCGAGGAATTTTGCAACAGCAGGTGGATCCCGGCGCGAGAGGAAGTCGCGGGCGGGCGCGTCGACGACGATGGCGCCAGCCTCAAGGAAGATCACCCGTTCGGCAAGCCGGCGGATATCCTCCGGCTGGTGCGTGATGAAGAGCATGGTGCTTTTCGTCTCAGTGCGAAGCTCCAGAAGGAGTCCGGCCATCTCCGCCCGCATGGCCGGATCGAGCGCGGCGAAGGGCTCGTCCAGGAGCAGGATCGGCCGCCGGCGCACCAGCGCGCGGGCAAGCGCCACCCGCTGTCGCTCGCCGCCGGAGAGCGAGCCCGGCAGGCGCCGCTCGTAGCCGCCGAGACCGACGCGCGCCAGGGCGGCAAACACCCGTTGCCGGGCAGCGGAATCGAGCTTCAGGCCCGGATCGATACCGAGCCCGACATTGTCGGCGATGGAAAGATGGGCGAAGAGATTGTTGTCCTGAAAGACGATGGAGACGGGCCGCTCCGCCGGATCCCGCCCGGCCATGTCCTCGCCGAGCAGCATGACGCTGCCGCTTTCCGGCTTTTCAAAACCCGCGATGACGTTGAAGAGGGTCGACTTGCCCGCGCCCGAGGGACCGGCGACGGCAACGGCCGCTCCGGCCGGAATGGCGCAGTCGAAGGCAAGCCGCTTTTCCGCAAAGCGCACGGTGACGTCGGCAAGGCGAATGGCGGTATCAGGCATCGGGGCCGGGTCTTTCGGTTGTGCGCTCCGGCGCGGTCGAGGGCAGCGTGAGCAGAAGGCATAACACGCCGAGGATCAGCGCGATGCCCGCCGCATCCGCCGTGCGATAGCTCGCCATGCGGGAGAAGAGCAGCCAGGGCAGGGTGACGAAACCGTCCGCGCCGAAAATGGCGACGGCGCCGAGATCGCCGAGCGACAGGGCCATGGCGAAGGCGAAGGCGGTGAGGAAGGGTTTCTTCAGTGCGGGCCAGTCGATCCGCAGGAAGCGCCGGATGCCGGTGATGCCGAGACTGAGCGCAAGGCGCGCGGTGCGCGAAAGGTGCGTGCGATAGGCGGGCTCCAGCACGCGCACGACGAAGGGCAGCGCCATCAGGGCGTTGAGCACGGTGACGACCGCCGGCGCAAAGCGCCCCGTCTCGCCGAAGGCCCGCAGAGCCAGGAACCAGCCGGTCGCCACGACGACCGGCGGCACGAGCAGGATCAGCGAACCGACGGCCGGCAGCGCCCGGCCCATCAGCCGGGTTGCGGCACCGGCATCGCCAGCCTCGGCCAGCCGCGGCACCAGCACCACCGGCAGCGCGATGGCAAGGCTGAGGCTCGCCGAGGCGAGCGAGATGAGAAGGCTGGTGAGAAACGCCCGGTGCAGCAGCGGATCGGTCGCGAGCTTGCCGAAATCGGCGGCAAGGCCGGACAGGAGCGTCGCAACGAGCGGCGCGGCCGTGAAGACGGTGAAGACGAGGATGATCAAACCGTCGGCGAGGCGGCGCCGGTGGCCGTCGAAGCGGCGAATGGCGCGGCCGGCGGTCATGCCCTCCTCCGGCGGCCGGTCGAACAGCGATATGACCCAGAGAAGGCTTGCCGTCACCGCGATCTGCAGGAAGGCGAGCAGCACTGCCCGCTCGGGATCGAAATCGAAGCGCAGTGCCTGGTAGATGGCGACCTCGATGGTCGTCGCCGCCGGTCCGCCGCCCAGCGTCAGCACGATGGTGAAACTCGTCGCGCAGAGCATGAAGACGAGGCCGGCAATGCCCGGCAGGACGCGGCGGATGACCGGCCATTCGATCAGGCGGAAGACCGCGCCGCTGCCCATGCCGAGATTGGCGGAGGAGAGCCAGTATTCCGGCGGAATGCGGTCAAGCGCGGCCAGCAGGAAGCGGGCAGCGAGCGGCAGGTTGAAGAAGACATGGGCGATGAGAATACCCGTCAGCCCATAGACGCTGACCGGGTTCTGCAATCCGGCAAGGCGCAGCAGGTCGTTGACGAAGCCCTGCCGCCCCCAGATCTCGATCACGCCGAGCGCCGCCACCAGCGCCGGCAGGCCGAGGGGAACGACGGAAAGCCGGATGATCCAGACGCGGCCGGGAAAGGCGCGCTGCCGCGCCAGCGCGCGGGCGACGGGAATGGCGAGGGAAAGGGACAGCAGCGTCGAAAGCACCGCCTGCAGAAGCGTGAACTGCGCGACGCGCCCGATATAGGCGTCGAAGAGCGGGGCGGCGCTGCCGCCCGCATGACCAAGCAGGAGAGCCGTCGCCACGCCGACGAAGAGAAGAACGCCGCCGAGGGCAAGACCCCCGGCGACGCGCAATCCCGTCCGCTCGGCCCGAGCGAAGATCATCGTGGCGATCCCGTTACTTGGCGCTCATCGCGCCGAGCCATTCGTCGATCCAGGCCTTGCGGTTGGCCGCCACCTCGTCCGACGACATGAGGAAGGTCTTTTCGGGCTTCACCAGCGCGTCGAAGGCGGCCGGCAGCGGATCGCGGGTCTTGGCGGCCGGCATCATCCAGTTGGTTTCCGGGATGATCGACTGGAAATCCGGCCCCGTCATGAAGGTCAGGAACTGGCGGGCAAGGTCCTTGTCATGAGAGGTGCGCGTGAGGCCCGCGACCTCGATCTGGACATAGTGCCCCTCGGAGAACGCGGCCGCCTTGTACCGCTCGGTCTTTTCCGCGATGACGTGATAGGCCGGCGAGGTCGTGTAGGACAGCACCATCGGCGCTTCGCCCTTGGTGAAGAGGCCATAGGCTTCCGACCAGCCGGGCGTGACGGTCAGCACGCGGTCCTTGAGCTTGGCCCAGGCTTCCCCGGACTTGTCGCCATAGACCGACTTCACCCAGAGCAGCAGGCCGAGGCCGGGCGTGGAGGTGCGCGGATCCTCGATGACGATCTTCTGGGAAGCATCGCCCTCGACCAGTTCCTTCAGGCTTGCCGGCGGCGTCTTCAGCGTCTCGCTGTCATAGACGATGGCGAAGTGTCCGTAGTCATAGGGCAGGAACGTATCGTCGGAAAAACCGCCCGGCACCGCCAGGCCTTCCGGCTTGAGGCCATGGGCCTCGAAAAGGCCTGTCGCCTTGGCCTCGGCGATGAGATTGGTGTCGAGGCCGAGCACGACGTCGGCCTTAGTGCCTTCCCCTTCGAGCTTGAGACGCGTCAGGAGCTCCACGCCGTCGGCGACGCCGACCCACTCGACCTTGCAGCCGCAGGTCTTCTCGAAGCTTTCCTTGACCTTCGGCCCCGGGCCCCATTCGGAGACGAAGCTTTCATAGGTATAGACGGTCAGCGTCTTTTCCTGCGCGAAGGCGGGAAAGGCGATGGATACGGCAAGCGCCGCGATGGAAGAAAGAAATGCCGTGCGCATCAGCGCCTCCTTGTCTGGTCACAAACGGGAATAGGGCGCTGGAATGAGCCGTCTAATCCCTCCGCCGGTGCTAACCGGATCAGGTTCTTCGGGTTGGCGTTGCGCCTCTCAGCCCGGCAGGTCGAAACCCGCGAGCACCCCGTTAGAGCAAGGCAAGGCATAATCCCGCTTTGCGCGGCGCGCAAGAGGCCTGTTCCCTTTGGAACAGCGGCGGAAGGGCCGATGTGAGACCTTCTGATCACCGGATGAGAGAGGCTCATCCTTCAAGAGATCAGGAGAGACCCATGCGCAAGATCATCGTTTCCGCCACCATCGCTGTCGTCGCCGCCCTTTCCTTCGCCGCTCCCTCGCAGGCCGGCTACTACAGCTACGACTACCAGCCGACCTGCTTCATCAAGAAGATCAAGTCCTACGACTACTACGGCAATGTCGTCGTCAAGCGCATCAAGGTCTGCCATTGAGCGTAAGGCCGTCTGAATGGAAAAAGCCCGGATGCTGACAGCATCCGGGCTTTTTCCATGTTGCGTACAGGCCCTCTCAGAGACCGAAGGCGTCCTTGAACTGGTACCACCAGGAACCGATGGTCGAATACTGGGCGCGGAACATGCGTCCGCCCGGGAAGGGAATCCAGGGGAGCTTCTCGAACTGGCTGAAGCGCGACAGGTCGCCGTGGATCGCTTCGCTGAGGATCTTGCCGAAGAGATGCGAACCGGTGACGCCATGGCCGCTGTAGCCATGGGCGAAATAGGTGTTCTTGCCGATCTTGCCCATCTGCGGCACGCGCGAGAAGGAAAGGGCGAAGTTACCGCTCCAGGCATAGTCGATCTTCACGCCCTTCAGCGACGGGAAGACCTTTTCGAGGTTCGGCCGGATCTTGGCGCGCACGTCCGCGGGGTCCGTGCCGCCATAGACGGTGCCGCCGCCGAAGATCATGCGCTTGTCGGCCGACAGGCGGAAGTAGTCGAGGATGTAGCGCACGTCCTCCACGCACATGTCGCTCGGGATCAGCGCGTCGGCGCGATCGCCGAGCGGCTCGGTGGCGACCATCTGGGTCGAAACCGGCATGACGCGCGAGACGAGCTTCGGCACGACATGGCCGAGATAGGCGTTGCCGCAGAGCACCGCGGTGTTCGCCGTCACGCTGCCTTTGGCGGTATGGATGACGGGCTTGTCGGCCTCGTGTTCGACGCGGATGACGGGCGACTGCTCGTAGATCACGCCGCCGAGCGATTCCAACGCCTTGGCCTCGCCGAGGGTCAGGTTGAGCGGATGCATGTGGCCGCCGGTCGTGTCCAGCATGCCGCCGACATAGGCATCGGTCTTTACCAGCTTCTGGATGGCCGCCTTGTCCAGCATCTGGTGGTCGTCCATGCCGTAGCTCTTCCACAGCGCCTTCTTGTGCTCCAGCTCCTTCATGTGGGCGGGCGTATAGGCGGCGTAGATGTTGCCGTTCTTCAGGTCGCAGTCGATGTCGTATTGCGAGACGAGGCGGCGGATGATCTTGCCGCCTTCCTGCACCAGACTGCCGACGAAGGCGCCGGCCTGATCGCCGTAGCGGCGCTTGATCGTGTCGAGGCTGGCATTGAGGCCGTTGACGACCTGGCCGCCATTGCGCCCGGAGGCCCCCCAGCCGATGCCGGCACCCTCGACCATCACGACCTTGTAGCCCTTTTCGGCAAGGTGGATGGCGGTGGAAAGGCCGGAATAGCCGGCGCCGAGCACGGCGACGTCGGCCGTCACGGCGCCTTCCAGCACCTTCGGCGTGCGGACGATGTTGCGGGAAGCAGCATAGTAGCTGTCGGGATAGGCGCCGTTGCCGGCATAGGAATCTTTGTTGGCCATCAGACGATTTCCAGGTAGGCGCTGAACTCGAAGTCGGTCACCTGTTCGGCGAAGCCGGCGATTTCCTGCCGCTTGCAGGCGATCAGCATGGAGCGGAGATCCGCATCGAAGATTTCCGAGACGATCGAACCGTTCTCGAAGGCGGTGACGGCAGAGCCCCATTCACTGGGAATGCGCGGCAGCTGCGAGAGATAGGCGCGGCCCGAGACCGGCGCCGGCGGCTCCCATTTGTTGCGGATACCAACGAGAGCAGCGCCGAGAATGGCGGCCATGACGAGATAGGGGTTGGCGTCGGCACCGGCGACGCGGTGTTCGATGCGCCGGGCCTTGTTGTTGCCGCCGGGGATGCGGATGGCGGCCGTGCGGTTCTCGTAGCCCCAGGAGATCGAGGTCGGAGCGTGCGTATCGGGACGCAGGCGCCGGTAGGAATTGTAGTGCGGGGCGAAGAGCAGGGTCGATTCCGCCATGCCGCGCGTCAGGCCGGCCACGGCATGCTTCATGATGGCCGATCCCTCGGGCGTGCCGTCGTCGAAGACATTGTTGCCGTCCTCGTCGATCACGCTGAAATGCATGTGCATGCCGCTGCCCGAGCGCATGCCGTAGGGCTTGGCCATGAAGGTGGCGGCAAAGCCGTGTTTGCGCGCGACGCCCTTGATGATGCGCTTGAAGAACAGCGCGTCGTCGGCGGCCTTCAACGGATCGTCGGAATGCATCAGGTTGATTTCGAACTGGCCGATGCCGTTTTCGGCGACGGCCGAATCCGCCGGCACGTTCTGCCGCTCGCATTCCGCATAGACGTCGGAGAAGAACTGGCCGAAATCGTCCAGCTCGTCGATGGAAAGGATGGCGTCGGAATCGAGACGCTTGCCGGTATAGGGCGAGATTGGCGGCTCGGCATGGTCGGGCTCGGCGTCGATCAGATAGAATTCCATTTCCGAGGCGACGACGGGGCGAAGGCCGAGTTCGTGATACTGGCGCACGATATGGGCGAGCGCCTGGCGCGGATCGGCCAGGAACGGATCGCCGTTTTCCTTGTAGAGCCAGAGCGGTACGACGGCGGAGGGCTTCAGCGTCCAGCTGATCGGCAGCGCGCCGCGGCCGGTCGCCGCGCAGATGCCGTCCATGTCGCCCGAGGCGAAGACGTGGCTCGAGCCGACGATATCCTCGCCCCACACGTCGACCCCGACGATGGACAGCGGCATGCGGATGCCGCCTTTCAGCACTTTCTCCGCCTGCCCGACGGGCACGCGCTTGCCGCGCAGGATGCCGTTCAGGTCGCAGACGACAGCCTGGATGCTTTCCACGCCATCGGCATTGGCCAGCCAGTTGGATTCGTCGCTCACGTTCGTCCCCTTCCGTATCACATAATTATTTTTGTGATCACATTTTCAAGATATGCACACTTTCTTGTCGTGGGTCAAGCTGCTAGAACCTCTCACAAAGGATAGGGTAGCACCCGGCAGCCTTTCACAGGAGGGATGGATTGGGCAATTTGGCGCTTGAGCCGCTGGACCGGCCGGACGGGATGACGACCCATGAATACGCGCATCGGCGCCTGCGCCAGGCGATCATGGTCGGCTCGATCCGCCCGGGCGAATCGCTGACGATCCGCGGCATCGCCGAGGCGATGGAGAGCAGCCCGACGCCCGTGCGCGAGGCGCTGCGGCGTCTGTCCTCCGAGGGCGCTTTGCGCGTGCTCGACAATCGCCGCATCATGGTGCCGCGCATGACGGCGGATCGTTTCAGCGAGCTCGTCTCCCTGCGCTCCATGCTGGAGCAGCATGCCGCCCGCCGGGCCGTGCCGCACATCACCGAGCGGCGCATTGACCAGCTCGCCGAGATCGACCGCGCACAGGACGAGGCCATCTCGCGCAAGGACAACGCCAACGCCCTCCTCCTGAACCAGGAATTCCATCGCACGCTCTACACCGCCAATCCCGAGCAGGTGATCATGCCGATGGTGGAGAGCATCTGGCTCCAGCTCGGCCCCTTCCTCGGCATCGCCATGGAGCATGTCGCCCAGCTCTATTTCGTCGACCGCCACCAGGAGGCCATCGAGGCGCTGCGCAAGCGTGACGAGGATGCCGTGGCCGCGGCGATCAAGGCCGACATTTCCGAAGGCATCGGCGGGTTCGAACGCTCGGCCATCGAGAATCTCTTGAAACTTGCAGGACAGTGAAACGCATCGGCCAAGCGCCGTGCAGGAATGAAACCTGATTTTCCCTTGGGGTCGCAGATGAAGACGGATGTGATTGTTCTCGGCGCGGGCGTGGTCGGCATTTCGACGGCGATCCATCTGGCACGGCGCGGCAAGAAGGTGGTGATGATCGACCGCCGCGGCCCGGCGGAGGAGACCTCCTACGGCAATGCCGGCCTCATCCAGCGCGAAGGCGTCTTCCCCTATGGCTTCCCGCACGATTTCGGTGCGCTCTTCCGCTATGCGCTGAACAACACCATCGACGCCCACTACCACCCCTCGGCGATCCCCGGCATCATCCCGTTCCTCGCCCGCTACTGGTGGCATTCCGGCTTCCGCCAGCACCAGAGCATCGCCCATCTCTATGCCCCGCTCATCGAGAACTCGATCAGCGAACATGCCGATCTCATCGCCGCCTCCGGCGCCGACGATCTCATCCGCAAGGATGGCTGGATGAAGGTGTTTCGCTCGGAGAAGGAGCGGGACAAGGCCTATGCGGAAGCGGAAAAGCTTTCCGCCAATTTCGGCGTCAACCACCAGAAGCTGACGACGGCGGAAGTGGCCGCGGCAGAACCGCATATCCGCGCGGAACTGACCGGGGGTCTGCGCTGGACCGATCCATGGTCGATCCTCGACCCGCAGAGCCTTCTCAAGCGCTATCTCGCCTATTTCCAATCCCTCGGCGGCGAATTGAAATCCGGCGACGCGGCGACCATCGAACATGTGCTGGAGGGCGAAGGCTGGCGTATCGCGACGCCCGAGGGGCCGCTGGAAGCCAAAGACGTCGTCGTCGCACTCGGCCCCTGGGCCGATACGGTGACACGCAAGCTCGGCTACCACTTCCCGCTCGCCGTCAAGCGCGGCTACCACATGCATTATGGTGCGGAAGAGGGTGCGACGCTCAACAACTGGGTGCTCGACGCCGAGCGCGGTTATTTCCTCGCGCCCATGCTGCGCGGCATTCGCCTGACCACGGGCGCCGAATTCGCCAAGCGCGACACGCGCAAGACCCCGGTCCAGCTCCGCCGCGCCGAGAAGGTCGCGCGCGAATTCTTCCCGCTCGCCGAGCGGCGCGACGAGGAGCCGTGGATGGGCGCGCGCCCTTGCACGCCGGACATGATGCCGATCATCGGCAAGGCCCCCCGCCACGCCGGACTCTGGTTCGCCTTCGGCCACGCCCACCACGGCATGACCCTCGGCCCGATCACGGGCCGCGTGCTGGCGGAAAAGATGCTGGGCGAGCGCACCGTGATTAATATCGGGCCCTACCGGCCGGAGCGGTTCATCGCCTGAGAGCGACGCCTCCGGCACTCCCCTCCATGCCTGTCCTTGCCTAGCGCCTGATGCGCGTCGACAGAATGATCGACGACAGCGTGCGCTCCACGCCGTCGATGGCGCCGATGCGGTCGATCAGGTGGTCGAGTTCCGCGATGGACGCCGCCTCGACCACGGCGATGAGGTCGAAGCTGCCGCTGACCGAATGCAACGTGCGGACCGCGGAGATGGCGTGCAGTTCCGTCGTGATGCGGGCCAGCGTCTTCGGCGCGATGGTGATCAGCACATGGGCCTTCACCATGCCGCTTTCATAGGCGTCCGAGAGCTTGACGCCATAGCCGGCGATCACGCCGTCGCGCTCCAGCCGATCGATCTTCGCCTGCACGGTCGTGCGTGAGAGACCCAATTTGCGGGCGATGGTGGCCGTCTGCTCGCGGGCGTTTTCGCTGAGAATGGCGAGAAGCTCGCGATCCTTGGGGCCTAGCGTCGTAATGCTCATTTCTACCGTCATTCTGCCGATATCGATAATGTATTATGTCAGATATGGCGCTTTAAATCGACAGTCACTGCCCTCAAAATGTGAACATCAATTCATGCCGGAGGGTAATCACATGAAGGACATCGTCGTCATCGGCGCAGGCAAGATCGGTTCGACCATCGCGCGCATGCTGGCCCACAGCGGAGACTACCGCGTCACCGTCGCCGACCGCTCGGAAGAACAGCTCGCCGCCGTCGAGCGCCACGATGCCGTCACGACGGCCGTCGTCGACATCGCAGACGCCGCCGCCATGAAGGCGCTCCTGACCGGCAAGTTCGCCGTTCTCTCGGCTGCCCCCTACCACCTGACCGTCGCCATTGCCGAGGCGGCCGCCGCTGCCGGCGTGCACTATCTCGACCTCACGGAAGACGTCGAATCCACCCGCCAGGTCAAGCGCATCGCCGCAGATGCCAAGACGGCCTTCATTCCGCAGTGCGGCCTCGCACCGGGCTTCATCTCCATCGTCGCCAACGATCTCGCAAGCCGCTTCGACACGCTCGACAGCGTGCGCATGCGCGTCGGCGCCCTGCCGCAGTACCCGTCCAACGCTCTCAACTATAACCTGACCTGGAGCACGGACGGCGTCATCAACGAATATATCGAGCCCTGCGAAGCCATCGTCGAAGGCGCGCTGATCGAGGTTCCTGCCCTCGAGGAGCGTGAAGAATTCTCCCTCGATGGCGTCACCTACGAAGCCTTCAACACCTCGGGCGGTCTCGGCACGCTCTGCGAGACGCTGAAGGGCAAGGTTCGCACGCTGAACTACCGCACGATCCGCTATCCGGGCCACGCCGCCATCATGAAGGCGCTGCTCAACGACCTCGGCCTGCGTCATCGCCGCGAAGTCCTCAAGGACATCTTCGAAAACGCCCTGCCGACCACCACGCAGGACGTCGTGATCATCTTCGTGACCGTCTCCGGTCGCAAGGGTGGCCGCCTTATCCAGGAAACCTACGCCAACAAGGTCTACAGCGCCCCGGTCGCCGGCGCCCTGCATTCCGCCATCCAGATCACGACGGCCGGCTCGATCTGCGCCGTGCTCGACATGCTTGCCGACGGCTCGCTGCGCGCTGAAGGCTTCGTCCGCCAGGAAGAAATCGCCCTCGACGCCTTCCTCACCAACCGCTTCGGCCACTACTACGCCCAGGAAAACCGCGGCGCCCACGCCGCCTGATTTCCTCACGCCTTCGACGCCCCGGCCAAAACCGGGGCGTTTTTGCATCGTGGCTCGGCCGCGGGGAAGCAGAGAACGCCGGCAAGGCGCGAGCAGATAAAAATGGGGCCTCTTGCGAGGCCCTTTTCTTTGCCCGTCAGGCGGCGCTCGGCCGCCAGGCGATCACGCCCTCCGTCCGCGCCCGGACGGCCGGCGTCGCAAGGCAGGTGGCGACCGCCTCGTATCCTCGCGCACCCTTGCGAGGCGAAACGACCATCGGCACGTCGTGATTGGCGGGGCAGTAGAGGATCGCCTCCTGCGCCGAGACATCGGCGAGATCGAGCATCGCCGAAGAGCGTGTGAGCAGGAAAAGCGGACGCTCGGCAAAGGGCCGGCCCAGCAGATAGCGGCGCAGCACCTGCTGCGTGATCTGGTCCAACCCCTGCTCCACCATGTCGATGACGAGGACTGCTGCCGGCGATGCCTCTACGGCAAGGATCAATGCGGTCAGGGCTGGCGACAGGTCCGCGCCCATTCCAACCAACTGCCGAAGATGCACCTCGCCCCGCGCCACTGCCGCCGCATCGCCCTCCGCCGATCTTTCCAGTCCGATAAAGGCGGCGTCCGGCAGGGCTTCGGCGATCGCCCGCGCCAACCGCGTCTTGCCGCTTCCGAGCGGACCGGTCATGTAGGTGATTGGCTTCAGGTCCGGCAGCGTGAAACGCTCGCCGCCCCAGGGCCACGGCAGCTCCAGCGAAACCGCCGCGTCTCCCGCATCCCCTTTCAGTGCCGCATCCTCGCGCGCCGCCGCGACGGATTGCACGGTCCGGACGATCTGGGCAAGCTGGCGCTCAAGCCCGGCCTGGTGCACGGCAAGCGCCGCATCGAGGCCTTCTCCGCTGGCCGCCAGAACGTCCCTGATCTGTGCCAGGCCCATCCCGAACCGCCGCAGGGCGGCGACCTCCGTTGCGCGGCCCATCGCGCGCGGGTCGTATATCCTCCAACCGGCAGCGGTGCGCAGCGGCGTCAGCAATCCATGGCGCTCGTAGAGACGCAGGGCCTTGATCGAGATGCCGAGTTCCCGTGCCGCCTCGGCGGCGGTCAGATGAAGGTCGGACTTGTGCACGAATCACCTCCTCGTCGTTCACCGCCCCTCTATGAGGCCGGCCCCTGGGGCCGGGTCAAGCCGGCGAACGGCAAGGAAAAGCCCGCCGCAGGCTGGCTGCGGCGGGCTGGAAGGTGACACGCGTGACGGTTCAGGAAAGCCGGGCGCAGGCTTCCGCGATGCGCTTCAGCGCTTCCGCCAGTTCCGCTTCCGACGTGGCGTAGGAGATGCGGAAATAGGGCGAGAGGCCGAAGGCCGAACCCGGGACGACGGCGACATTCGCGTCTTCGAGCAGATAGTCCGTGAAGTCGCTGTCCGCTTCGATGCGCTTGCCCTTGGGCGTCGTCTTGCCGATCACGCCGGCGCAGCCGGAGAAGGTGTAGAACGCGCCTTCCGGCGTGCGGCAGGCAAGGCCGGGTATGGCGTTCAGCGCGGAGACGACGAGATCGCGGCGGTGCTTGAAGCTTGCCTGGCGCTCCCTGAGGAAGTCCTGCGGGCCGTTCAGGGCCTCGACCGAGGCGGCCTGGCTGACCGAGGACGGGCAGGACGTCGCCTGGCTCTGGATCACGGCCATGGCCTTGATGAGCGCCTTCGGTCCACCGGCATAGCCGATGCGCCAGCCGGTCATGGCATAGGCTTTCGAAACGCCGTTGATCGTCAGCGTGCGGCTTTTCAGGCGCGGCTCGATGGCAACAGGCGTCACGAACTTGAAGCCGTCATAGACGATGTGCTCGTACATGTCGTCGACCATCAGCCAGACATGCGGATGGCGCAGCAGCACGTCGAGCAGCGGGCGATAGTCCGCTTCACTGTAGGCAGCGCCCGACGGGTTGGACGGCGAGTTGAAGAGCACCCAGCGGGTTTTCGGCGTGATCGCCTTTTCCAGCTGCTCGGCCTTCAGACGGAAGCCGGCTTCCGCGTCGCAGGGGATCAGCACCGGCACGCCGCCGCAGATCTCCACGATATCGGAATAGGACGTCCAGTAGGGCGTCGGGATGATGACCTCGTCGCCCGGATTGACCGTCGCCATGAAGGCGTTGAAGAGGATCTGCTTGGCGCCCGTGGCGACGGTGACTTCGTCGACGGCGTAGTCGACGCCATTCTCACGGCGGAACTTTTCCGAGATCGCCTTCTTCAGCTCCGGCGTACCGTCCAGCGCGGTGTACTTGGTATCGCCGCGGTCGATGGCGGCCTTGGCGGCCGCCTTGACGTTATCGGGCGTGTCGAAGTCGGGCTCGCCGGCGCCGAGGATGATGACCGGCAGGCCTTCCTTCTTCATGGCAGCGGCGCGGGCGCCGATCTGCAGGATCTTCGAGACGCCGATGGCGGCGATGCGCGAGGCGGGCTGGAAGCCCGCCTCCTCGATCTTGGTCTGGCTGTTCATGGCGCTTGTCCGATGTCGCTCTTATTCGATATCGAAGGAGACGCCCTGTGCGAGCGGCAGCTCGCGCGAGTAGTTCACCGTGTTGGTGGTGCGGCGCATATAGGCCTTCCAGGCATCGGAGCCGGACTCGCGGCCGCCGCCGGTTTCCTTCTCGCCACCGAAGGCGCCACCGATCTCGGCGCCCGAGGTGCCGATGTTCACATTGGCGATGCCGCAGTCCGAGCCGCTGGCCGAGACGAAGAGCTCGGCCTCGCGGATGTCATTGGTGAAGATGGCCGAGGACAGGCCGGCTGCGACGGCGTTGTGGTCGTCGAGCGCGCTGTCGAAGTCGGAATACTTCATGACATAGAGGATTGGCGCGAAGGTCTCTTCGAGAACCGGGCCGGCCTGCTTCGGCATTTCGACGATGGCGGGCTTCACGTAATAGGCCGTGTCCTTGCCGGCATCCGCGACGCGCTCGCCGCCGGTGACGGAACCGCCTTCGGCCTTGGCTGCTTCCAGCGCCTTCTGCATGCCGTCGAAGGCCTGCTTGTCGACGAGCGGGCCGACGAGCGCGGAGGTTTCCAGCGGGTTGCCGACGGAAACGCTGGTGTAGGCCTTCTTCAGGCGCGGAACGAGCTCGTCATGGATGCTCTCGTGCGCGATCAGGCGGCGCGTGGTGGTGCAGCGCTGGCCGGCCGTGCCATAGGCGCCGAAGAGGATGCCGCGCACGGCCAGGTCCAGGTCGGCGCTGGGCGTGACGATGATGGCGTTGTTGCCGCCCAGCTCCAGCAGGCAGCGGCCGAAGCGCGCCGCCACGCGCGGGCCCACGGCGCGGCCCATGCGGGTGGAGCCGGTGGCCGAGACCAGGGCCACGCGGGCATCGTCCACCAGGGCCTCGCCCACGGCGGCGCCGCCGATCAGCAGCTGGGACAGGTGGTCAGGCGCGCCATGGCCGGCCGCCTGGTAGCGGGCCAGGGCCTTGTCGAACAGGGCCTGGGTGGCCAGGGCGGTGAGCGGGGTCTTCTCGCTGGGCTTCCAGACGCAGGGATCGCCGCAGACCAGGGCCAGGGCCGAGTTCCAGGCCCAGACTGCCACCGGGAAGTTGAAGGCCGAGATGATGCCCACCACGCCCAGGGGCAGGTATTGCTCCATCATGCGGTGGCCGGGGCGCTCGCTGGCGATGGTCAGGCCATGCAGCTGGCGCGAGAGGCCGACGGCGAAGTCGCAGATGTCGATCATCTCCTGCACCTCGCCCTCGCCTTCGCTGGTGACCTTGCCGGCCTCCAGCGAGACCAGGCGGGCCAGGTCCATCTTGTGGGCGCGCAGCTCCTCGCCGAACAGGCGCACCAGCTCGCCGCGCTTGGGCGCGGGCACGGTGCGCCAGGCCTTGAAGGCTTCGTGGGCGGCATCGATGGCCTTGTCGGTCTCGGCGCCCGAAACGGTCTTCAGCTTGCCGATCTCCTCGCCGCTGACCGGGCTGTAGGAGGCCATGTCGCCGCCCTGCCAGGCGGAGCGGGCAACGCCGAGCTTGTCGAGAAGGGCTGCGGTTTCGGTTTTCACGTCGACTTTCGTCATCGGGTATCTCCCTGGTTGTCTCTTAAAATGTCATGGCGCCGAGCGGACCCGGCGAGGTGATGGTTTTCAACCCGGCCGCCAGCTTGCGGATTTCATCCGGGGTGTATCTGTCATAGAAGGCCTGGTTCTTGCGGCCGATGGCGTGTTCCGCGCTGAAGCTGCCGTCGAAGTGCTCGACAGCAACGGTGAAGACCCATTCGCGCAGGTCCGCCTCGAAATCGGGATCGGCAAGGCGCGGGTCGTCCTTGGCGACGACGAGATTGAAGTGCACGCCGCCATCGCCGATATGGCCGAAATCGCAGATCGTCACGTCCTCGAAATGGTCGGGCATCTCCGCCTTCATATGGGCGAGGAAGGGCATGATGTCACCCCGGCGGAAGGAGAGATCGAAGGCGATCAATCGTCCGCTATGCTTCACGCCTTCCGAAAGCGCATGACGCAGGGCCCAGATCTCGTGCGGCGGACCGACGAAGGCATCGGCGAGCGGCGCGTCTTCCCGCTCCCAGATCGCGGCCAGCACCTCTTCCAGCACTGCGTCGAGCGGTTGCTCGCCTTCGCGCGGCGGGGTGGAGCGGGAGATTTCCGCAAGGATGACGAATTCAGGCACCACGCCGCCCTGGAAGGGATTGCGCAGCGAGGGCACGTGGTCGAGCGCGGCGCTGACGGCGTTGCCGGACATGCCCTCGAAAGCCGAGAGATAGCTGCCGAGCGCGTCTTCCATGGCGACGAGCAGCGGTGCGACCTGCTCCGCCGAGGCGGGCACGAGCAGGGCGGTCGCCGACTGCTTCGGCGCGGCTTCAAGGTTCAGGACGCATTCGGTGACGATGCCGAAGGCGCCGGACGTGCCGATGAAGAGCTGCTTCCAGTCGACGCCGGTATTGTTCTTGCGCAGGCTGGAGGAAAGGTCGAGCACCGTGCCCGCCTCGTCCGCCAGCACCACGGTGAGGCCCAGCGTGTTGCGACGCACGTCCCCGTAGCGCAGGAAGCGCGAGCCGCCGGTATTCGTCGCGATCATGCCGCCAAGACGCGGGTCCGCGCCAAGATCGATCGGGAAGAAGAGACCGGTTTCCGCGAGCTTGCCGTTGAGATCGGAAAGGCGAAGGCCTGCGCCTGCCGTCACCGTGCGGTTGACGCGGTCGAGCGCGAAGGGGGCGGTCAGGCGATCGAGGCTGAGGATGCCCTGGCCTCCGCTTCCGTCCGGCGTCGAGCCCGAGACGAGGCCGGTATTGCCGGACTGCGGCACGAGGGCGATGCCGTTCTTCACGCAATAGGCGACGACGGCGGAGGTTTCCGCTGTCGTGACCGGGCGGGCGACGAAGGCGGCACGCCCCTTGTCGTAGCGTGCGCCGGTTTCATAGGCGGCCATGTCGGCGGGCGCGGTGAGAAGACCCTTCTCGCCGAGCATGCCTTTCAGTGTATCGATATGGCGTGCCTCGATCATGCTAGCGTCCGTCACTCCGCGGCGGCAGCCATGTTGACGATGCCGAGGCACATTTCAAGCGACGCGCGCTGGATGCCGGCATAATGGGCGAATTCGTCCAGCACGGCCGCGCCGAGATCGCGCTCGAACATGATCTGGTTCGGGCTGGCGACGAATTCCTGCGTCGCGTCGTCGCCGAGGTTCGACTGGAAGATACCCGCGGCGCTGACCGGCAGGAAGTCTTCATAGACGATGGGATCGAACTGGATGAGGCCGGCTTCGATGGCCGTTTCGAGATCGGCATTGCGGCCGGTGACCGACATGCCCTTCTCCGTCAGCGAATAGCGGAAGTAGCCGAGGCCCGCCTTGCGGATGCCGTCCCAGCTGTCCGGGAAAGCCTTGAAGACATCGGCGAGCGCCGCTTCGTATTCGGCGGCGTTGGAGCCGTCGGCGGCCGGACGCACGCGGGCGCGGGTGTCGGCAAGCAGCTTGTCGTAGAGCGCACGGCCCTTCGGGGTCAGCGCCACACCGCGCTGCTCGATCTCGCCGAAGCGGGCGGTGTGCGAACCCTTCTGCCAGCTGCCGTCCTCGGCGATGAAGGAAACCGCCTCTTCCAGCGCCTTGAACGAGGTCTGGCGCAGCAGGATCGGGCATTGGCGGGTCGGCGGGCCCTCGACCACGGCCTTGGGCGCGATGCCTTCTTCCGGCATGCGCGCCTGCACCTTGTCGATATCGAGCGTGCGCGGCGTCAGGTGGTTGATGTGCGGCCCCTTGAAGGAGACGACGTCGGCGATCAGCCGGTGCGCATCGTGCAGGCGCTTGTACATGTCGGCGCTAACGATGGCATGGTCGTGCCAACGGAAGGTTTCCAGCACTTCGGCGACGAAACGCGCCGCATCGGTGCGGTCGAGCCCGCCATCCCGCTCGGCCTTTTCGACCAGCAGCACGGCCGTGGTGGTGAAGATCTTGCGGCCGGCCAGAACCGTCGCGGCCTCCTCGCGCAACGCTTCATCGGCAATGAGATCGAGGCGCAGCAGGGAGGTGAAGACACGGAAGGGATTGCGGCTGAGACTTTCCGCGCCGACCGGGCGGAATGCGGTGGAATGCACCGGCACGCCGGCCGTGGACAGATCGTAGTAGCCGACCGGGAACATGCCCATGACGGCGAAGACGCGGCGCATCATGGAAAGCTCTTCGGGCGTTCCGAGGCGGATGGCGCCGTGGCGCTCCTCGGAAATACGCTCCAGCGAGTCGGTTGCTTCGAGGCGCGTCTTCAGATGCGGATCGGCGGCAAGCGTCTCGTCATTCACCCTGGCGACCAGCGACATCAGCGTGCCGTAGGCCGGAACTTCGTCGCGATACATGCCGGACATGGCGGCAGAGAAATCCGAGCGGATCTTGTCGGCGGAAACGTACGAATTTGCGTTCATGGAAAGCGTCTCGTTTCGTGGTTGCGCAACTGCCGACGGAAAATCGCTTCACACTTTTCCTGCAATTGCTTAAAAAGGGTGGGAGGCCCTGATCATTCTCAAAACGGATCATACCGGATCGTTTCATGGAGCGATTGCGACCGTTCTGACTATGTTGATGCGAGGAATGAATGAAGCTCAGTCGAAGGCTGATCCCTGACGTCACGACGCTGCAGGCGTTCGAATGCGCCGCGCGCCATGGCAGCTTCACGCAGGCGGCGCATGAACTCAATCTCACCCAGAGCGCCGTCAGCCGCCAGATCAAGGACCTCGAGGAACAGCTCGGGGTCCTGCTCTTCGAGCGCGTGCGTCAGCGCGTCGTTCTCTCGGACGACGGGCGCCGTTTCCTGCCGGAGGTGCGCAAGCTGCTGCACCAGACGGAAGAGACCATGCTGCGCGCCATGGCTTCGGCCTCCTCCGAGCACAGCCTCGCTATCGCGACCCTGCCGACCTTCGGCAGCCGCTGGCTGACGCCGCGCATTCCGGGTTTCCTCGCGGAAAATCCGGGCACAATCATCAACATCGCCTCCCGCTCCGCGCCGTTCGATTTCGACGAGGAGAATTTCGATCTCGCGATCCACTACGGCCAGCCGGTCTGGGCGCGTGCCGCCTGCTCCTATCTGTGCAGCGAAGAGATCCTACCCGCGGCGAGCCCGGACCTGCTGAAATCCTGGAACCTTTCCGAGCCGAAGGACCTGGAACAGGCGCCCCTTCTCCATCTCGCCACGCGGCCGAAACTCTGGGCGCAATGGTTCGAGCTGATCGGCGCTTCCGTCGATACGGCCTATCGCGGCCATCGCTTCGACCAGTTCTCCATGGTCATCGAATCCGCCGTCGCCGGCCTCGGCTTTGCCCTGCTGCCGAAATATCTCATCGAACAGGAGCTGGAGACCGGCCGCCTCGCCGTCGTCTTTGATCGGCCGATGGAGACGGAGAACAGCTATTATCTCGTCGTGCCCGAGGGGAAGCTGGAAAACCCGCTCAGCCAGGCCTTTCGCGCCTGGATCGCCAAGCAGGTTCCGCGATAACCGTCCCGCGCCCTCTTCATGCGGAGGGGGCATGACCCGGTTCTGATTTTTTGCTTTAGTGATGGTGCCGCATCACCGATGGTGCGGCGACAATCCTCCTTCCGAAAAGACAGACCACCATGCTCAACGATCCGCGCTCCCATGGCCTCTGGGAGATGACCGCTCCGCCCGCCCCCGAAACGACGGCCTTCTCCGGTACGGCGGAGGCAGATGTCGTGATCGTCGGCGGCGGCTATACGGGCTTCTCGACGGCGCTGCACCTTGCCGAGCGCGGCACGCGGGTGATCCTGCTGGAAGGCGCGGAAATCGGCTATGGCGGCTCGGGCCGCAATGTCGGCCTCGTCAATGCCGGCATGTGGGTGATGCCCGACGAACTGCCCGGCGTGCTCGGCGACCTCTATGGCAGCCGCCTGCTCGAACTTCTCGGCAATGCGCCCCGCCTCGTCTTCGACCTCGTCGAGAAGCACAAGATCGACTGCGAGATCAACCCGGCCGGCACGCTGCACTGCGCGGTCGGCCAGTCCGGCCTCGACGAGCTGAAGCAGCGCGCCGAACAATGGGCCCGCCGCGGCGCGCCCGTGCGCCTGCTGGACGCGGCCGAAACCGCCCGAAAGGTCGGCACAGACGCCTATGCCGGATCGCTGCTCGACATGCGCGCCGGCACGATCCAGCCGCTCGCCTATGCCCGCGGCCTCTCCCGCGCGGCGATTGCCGCAGGCGCGCAGGTCTTCACCGGCAGCCCGGTGACGGGTGCGGAACGGACAGGCAAGCGCTGGACGGTGAAGACTGCGCGCGGTTCGGTGACGGCGGACTGGGTGGTGGTGGCGACCAATGCCTACACGGTTGCACCGTGGAACGAGGTGCGCACCGAACTCGTGCACCTTCCCTATTTCAACTTCGCCACGGTACCGCTCTCCGCCGAGATGCAGGCGAAGATCCTGCCCGAGCGGCAGGGCGCATGGGATACCCAGGAAGTGCTGTCCTCCTTCCGCTTCGACAAGCGCGGTCGGCTGGTCTTCGGCAGCGTCGGGGCCCTGCGCGGCACCGGCACGGGCATTCACAAGGCCTGGGCGCGGCGTGCGCTGAAAAAGCTCTTCCCCGCCATCGGCGATGTCGCCTTCGAGGCGGAATGGTACGGCAAGATCGGCATGACCGCGGACAACCTGCCGCGCTTCCACCGCCTTGCCGAAAACGTCGTCGGCTTTTCCGGCTATAACGGCCGCGGCATCGCGCCCGGCACGGTCTTCGGCAAGACGCTGGCGGAACTCGTGGCCGGCGAAATCACCGAAGGCGACCTGCCCCTGCCGGTCAGCGATCCCGAGGCCCAGGCCTTCCGTTCGGTGCGCGAAGGCTATTACGAGCTCGGCGCCCAGATCGCCCATTTCGCCGGCGCCCGCTTCTAAGAACCTTCCAACAAAACGCCCGGCTTCAGGCCGGGCGCAAGACGATGGTCGAAGGTTCCAGAACCGCAGCGGGCGGGACCTTTGCCAGCAAAACCAGCGCCCGGCCTAAAAAGCCGGGCGTTTTGCTTTTCCGAAGGCCTCAGTGCTGCTTTGCCGGCAGGCGCGGCAGGAAGATCGTGAGGACACCGAGCAGCGGCATGTAGGAGCAGATCTTGTAGACGAACTCGATGCCGTGGCTGTCGGCGACGCCGCCGAGCAGGGCCGCGCCGAGGCCGCCCGCACCGAAGGCGAAGCCGAAGAAGATGCCGGCGATCATGCCGACCCGGCCCGGCACCAGCTCCTGCGCGAAGACGACGATGGCGGAGAAGGCCGAGGAGAATATGAGGCCGATCAGCACCGTCAGCACGCCCGTCCAGAACAGGTTCGCATAGGGCAGCATCAGCGCGAAGGGGATGACGCCGAGGATCGAGAACCAGATGACGAAGCGTGTGCCGAAGCGGTCGCCGATCGGGCCGCCCATGAAGACGCCGAGCGCGGAGGCGCCGAGGAAGAGGAACAGCATCAGCTGCGCCTGCTGCACGTCGAGGCCGAAACGGTCGATCGTGTAGAAGGTGAAGTAGCTCGAAATGCTGGAGAGATAGGCGTTCTTCGTCGTCGTCAGCAGCACGAGCACGACGAGCGCCCAGGCGACGCGCCCGCGCGGCAGCGGCAGTTCACGGCTGGCCGCCGGCCGGCCTGCGGCCAGGCGGCGCTCGCCGGCATACCAGTTGCCGACCCAGGTGAGGATGACCATGCCGACCAGCGCGACCGCGGAGAACCAGGCGACGCTCGTCTGGCCGAAGGGCAGCACGATGAAGGCGGCGAGCAGCGGGCCGAGCGCCGTGCCGGCATTGCCGCCGACCTGGAACATCGACTGGGCGAGGCCATGGCGGCCGCCGGAGGCAAGGCGGGCGACGCGCGAGGATTCCGGGTGGAAGATCGCGGAGCCGAGACCGATCAGGCAGGCGCCGAAGACGAGCACGGGGAACGAGTGCGCATAGGCCAGCATGATGAGGCCGACGAAGGTGCTGCCCATGCCGACCGGCAGCGAGAAGGGCATCGGCCAGCGGTCCGTGACGATGCCGACCGCCGGCTGCAGCAGCGAGGCCGTGACCTGGAAGGCCATGGTCAGAAGGCCGATCTGCACGAAGTCGAGCGCGTAGTTCTGCTTCAGGAGCGGGTAGAGCGACGTCAGCAGCGACTGCATGATGTCGTTCAGCATGTGGCAGGCGCTGACCGCAACGATGATGGAATAGGTGGTGGTGGCGGCGTGACGCGGCGCCGCGGGAACGACTGTCGACATGAGGGCCTCGAAATGATGCGCCGCAGCGGGCGTTTTTGCTCAAATACAAGGATTGCTCGCGGCCTGCTTTTGTGCTGAGGTCCATTTCTTACGCGAGTGGGCCAAAATGGAAAAACTGAACGCCGCGCGCCTGAAGGCTCTCGATGCCGAACATGTGCGCAACCTCGCCCGGATGGAGCAGTCGAACGCAGACGTGCTGGTGCACAGCTCGGACATTCCGGGCGGTTATACCGTTCCGCCGCACCGGCATCGCCGCACCCAGTTTCTCTGCGTGTTCGGTGGGGTCGTGCTGGTGGCGACCGACCGCGGCCGCTGGATGATCCCGCCCGGCCATGCGCTGCTCATCCCGCGCGGCCTCGAACATTCCGTCGAGATGTACAGCGATGTCAGCATGCGCTCGGTCTATATCTATTCGCCAGAGGGCCGTGCCGCATCGCTGGAGCCGGCCGTGCTCGAAGTGACCGACCTTGCCCGCCAGTTGCTCGCCGAGGCTGTCCGCAAGGATGCCATGGCGGAGGATCGCGGGCGGGCCGATCTCGTCATGGCGCTGCTCATCGACGAGATCGGCCGTCTGCCGGAGCGACGGCTCGGCCTGCCCTTCCCGCTGAGCGGCCGGCTGGCCGGCCTCTGCCGCGATTTCGTGGAAGAACCCTCGCCGACGGCGAAGATCGACGACTGGGCCAGGCGTCTCAACATGAGCCGGCGCACCTTCACCCGCTTCTTCCGGCAGGAGATGGGCATCAGCTTCGTGACCTGGCGCCAGCAGGCCTGCCTTTTCGCCTGCCTGCCACGCCTTGCCGCCGGCGAGCCGGTAACGCGCGTGGCGCTCGATGCGGGTTACGAAAGCGTGCCCGCCTTCACCACCATGTTCAAGCGCATGCTCGGCGCGTCGCCGCGCGCCTACCTCACCAGCCGCGAGGCGGCCTGAGGCGCCGGCCCGGAGTCTCAAAAAGACCGGCAAAGGACGCGAATCGGGGACTGTTTTCCGGCGGCTTTTGGGATTAGGAAGGGGAGCGGGACCCAAATCGGGCCGCAAACCGGGAGCGCAAGCCGCACGGGAGACGGACTTTGAGAAAGATACTGGTCATCGGGATCGGCGCGGGCAATCCCGAGCATATGACCGTTCAGGCGATTGGCGCACTGAACCGGGCCGACGTGCTGCTCATTCCCACCAAGGGCGACGAGAAGGCCTATCTTGCCGCCGTGCGCCGCGACATCTGCGACCGGTTCCTCACCAACCCCGACTGCCGCATCCTCGACTATGCCGTGCCGGTACGCCGCGCCGACGGCGCCTATGCGGATGGCGTGCACGACTGGCACCGCGCCATCGCCGCCATCTACGAGCGCACGCTTCTCGGCGAGGTGGGCGAAGACCAGACGCTCGGCCTGCTCGTCTGGGGCGATCCGATGCTCTACGACAGCACGCTGCGCATCATCGAACACGTGCGCACGGCCGGCAACGTCACCTTCGAGACCGAGGTCATTCCCGGCATCACCAGCGTGCAGGCGCTGTGCGCCGGCCACGGCATCGCGCTCAACCGCATCGGCCTGCCCGTCGAGATCACCACGGGCCGCCGCCTTTCCGAGGGCTGGCCCGGGACGGCGCGCGATGCGCTTGTGATGCTCGATGGCGTGCAGGCCTTCCGCACCGTGGAAGACCCGGAAGCGGAAATCTGGTGGGGCGCCTATCTCGGCACGCCGCACGAAATCCTTCTCTCCGGCCGGCTCGCCGACATGGCCGAGACCATCACCGAAACGCGCCGCAAGGCACGCGAAGAGCACGGCTGGATCATGGATACCTACCTGATCCGCCGCCCCGCCAGCGAAGAGGGCGCGGCATGACGGCGCCCCTCGCCCGGACCGAGCCGAATGCCCTGCGCCGCGGTTCATGCCCGTCGGTCGCCACGCCGATGCAGACCGGCGACGGCCTGCTGGTGCGCCTGCGGCCGGTCGCGCCTGCCCTCAGCGCCCGGGACCTCGTGGCCATCGCCACCCTCGCCCGCGAGCACGGCAACGGCCTCATCGAAATCACCGCCCGCGGCAACCTGCAGCTTCGCGGCCTGACGGAGGCTTCGGTGCCTCGCCTTGCCGCCGGTCTAGAGGCGGCCGGCATCGCGCCGCAGACGGGCGTCGCCATCGAAACGCCGCCACTCGCCGGCATCGATCCCTCGGAAACCGCCGATGCGGCGCCGCTCGCCGATGCGCTGCGCCGCGCCGTTGCCGAAGCGTCCCTCGTGCTTGCGCCCAAGCTCGCCATCGTCGTCGATGGCGGCGGCGTGCTTTGCCTTGCCGACATGGTCGCCGACATTCGTCTCGACGCCGCGGCCGAAGGAACGGCATGGCGCCTCTCCGTCGGCGGCGACCGCGCGACGGCAAACGGGATCGGCCTGTTTCCGGCAGAGGACGTGATCGACAGGACGATGGCCGTCGTCGCGGCGCTCGCCGCCATCGGCCCCACCGCCCGCGGCCGCGAACTCGACGCCCGGATGCTGGCGGCACGCCTCGATGCAGCGGTTGCCACGGAGCGCCTTTCCGCCTCCGCCCGTCACCCGATCGGCAACCACAGCATCGGCGCGGAAACCGTGCTCGGCCTCGCGCCCGCCTATGGCCAGATGCATGCCGACCGCCTCGCAGCGCTAGTCCACGCCCTTGAGACCTGCGGGGCCACGGAATACCGTCTTGCCCCGCACCGGACCCTTCTGGCGCGCGGACTTGAGGGACGGGAACTTGCGGAAGCCAAGCGCGCCGCCGAACGCGAAGGCTTCTGGAGCGCCGACGACGCCCCCGGCCGGTCCATATCGATCTGCGCCGGCGCCGCCGGCTGCGCCTCCGCCGCCTTCGACACGCGCGCGGCCGCCGATGCCCTGGTCGCGCATGCCGGCGTCCTGCTGGATGGTTCGGTCGACCTTCACATCTCCGGCTGCCCGAAGGGCTGCGCCCATCCGGCGAAAGCCGCCGTGACGCTCTGCGGCACCGCCGCCGGCATCGGCCTCGTGCTCGACGGGCGCGCCGGCGATCCACCCGCGACCCTCCTTCCGGCCGATACTCTGAAGCCGGCTATCGAACGCCTCGGCTCGTTCCTGCAGAGCGGCCGCAGGGAGAAAGAGACCGCCCAAAGCCTGCTCGAGCGCACCGCGCCCGCCGCCCTCGTTTCCGCATTTCAAGGCCAACAATGACAGAGTACGACTACATCAAGGATGGCACGGCCATCTATGAGAAATCCTTCGCGATCATCCGCGCCGAAGCCGATCTTTCCCGCTTTTCCGAAGCGGAATCGGACGTCGCCGTGCGCATGATCCATGCGGCCGGTCTTGTCGAGGCGGCGGCGCATTTCGTCTTCTCGCCGGATTTCGTGGGTTCCGCCCGCGCCGCCCTGCAGGCCGGCGCGCCGATCTTCTGCGATGCCGAAATGGTCGCGCGCGGCGTCACCGCCGCCCGCCTGCCGGCGAACAACGACGTGATCTGCACGCTGCGCGACCCGCGAACGCCCGATCTCGCAAGGGAGATCGACAATACCCGCTCCGCCGCCGCCATCCGCCTCTGGCTGGAGCGCATGGCAGGCTCTGTCGTCGCCATCGGCAATGCGCCGACCGCCCTCTTCTACCTGCTCGAACTTCTGCGCGACGGCGCGCCGAAACCGGCGGCGATCCTCGGCATGCCGGTCGGCTTCGTCGGTGCGGCGGAATCGAAGGACGCGCTGGCGGAAAACTCCTATGGCGTGCCCTTTGCGATCGTGCGCGGCCGGCTCGGTGGCAGCGCGATGACCGCGGCCGCTCTCAATTCGCTGGCGAGGCCGGGGCTATGAACATGATGACGACGACGGGACGACTTTACGGCGTGGGCACGGGGCCGGGCGATCCGGAACTTCTGACGCTGAAGGCGGTGCGGGCGATAGGCGAGGCCGACGTGCTCGCCTATTTCGCCAAGGCCGGCCGCTCCGGCAACGGCCGAGCCATCGTCGAGGGGCTCCTGAAGCCGGGCATGGCGGAACTGCCGCTCTACTATCCCGTGACGACGGAGATCGACAAGGATCACGACGACTACAAGCAGCAGATCACGGCCTTCTACGATGCCTCGGCTGCCGCCGTCGCAGAGCATCTTGCGGCCGGCCGCACCGTCGCGATCCTTTCCGAAGGCGACCCGATGTTCTACGGCTCCTACATGCACCTGCATGTGCGGCTCGCCGATCGTTTTCCGACCGAGGTCATTCCCGGCATCACCGCCATGTCCGGCTGCTGGTCGCTCTCCGGATTGCCGATCGTGCAGGGCGACGACGTGCTGTCGGTGCTGCCCGGCACGATGAAGGAGGAGGAACTGTCCCGCCGCCTCGTCGACACGCAGGCCGCCGTCATCATGAAGATCGGCCGCAACCTGCCGAAAATCCGCCGGGCGCTGGCGAATGCCGGCAGGCTCAGCGAAGCGGTCTATGTCGAGCGCGGTACCACGCCGTCGAGCAAGTCGATGCGGCTCTCCGAAAAGCTCGACGATAGCGCGCCCTATTTCTCGCTCGTCCTCGTGCCCGGCTGGAGCGGCCGTCAATGACCGGCAAGCTTTTCGTGATCGGCACCGGTCCCGGCAATCCGGACCAGATGACGCCGGAAGCGCTTCACGCCGTTGCGGCTTCCACCGAGTTCTTCGGCTACTTTCCCTATATCGACCGGCTGAATCTGCGGCCCGACCAGATCAAGGTCGCCTCCGACAATCGCGAGGAACTGAACCGCGCCGAGGCGGCCCTGACGCGAGCAGCGGCGGGCATTGACGTCTGCGTCGTTTCGGGCGGCGACCCCGGCGTCTTCGCCATGGCGGCGGCGGTCTGCGAGGCGATCGATGCCGGACCGGAAGCGTGGAAGACGGTCGATCTCGTCATCGTGCCCGGCGTCACCGCCATGCTGGCGGTCGCCGCGCGCATCGGCGCGCCGCTCGGTCACGATTTCTGCGCCATCTCGCTTTCCGACAATCTGAAGCCCTGGGAGATCATCGAGAAGCGGCTGCGCATGGTTTCCGAGGCCGGCCTCGTCATCGCGCTCTACAACCCGATCAGCAAGGCGCGCCCCTGGCAGCTCGGCAAGGCTTTCGAGATCCTGCGCGAAATGCTTCCGGCGCAAACGCCTGTCATCTTCGGCCGCGCCGCCGGCCGGCCGGACGAGCGCATGCTGGTCATGCCCCTGGGCGAGGCCGAGGCCGAGCGCGCCGACATGGCGACCTGCGTCGTCATCGGTTCGCCGGAAACGCGCGTCATCGCCCGCCCCGACCTGCCGGATCTCGTCTATACGCCGCGCTTCCTGAAGGCGCCGAGCACATGATCCATCAGCCGCACCGCATCCTCGACCGTCCCGGCGCGGTGGCCGTCCTCCACGGCCGCCCGCTCGACCATCACGACGGGCAGGCCGAGATGGCGGGCGGCGGCGATTTTTGCAGAGGTGGCCTCGCCACCGGAATTCTTGCTGACGACGATGTCGATGCGATGATCCCGCAGGAGCGCGATTTCCGCCTCGGGCGCGAAGGGGCCCCGCGCAAGCAGGTAGCCGACATCGGGCGCATCGAGCGGCGGATCGACGGGATCGACGCTGCGCACGAGATAGTGATGCTGCGGGGCGGCGTCGAAGGCCTTCGCCTCCTGACGACCGATGGCAAGGAAGACCCGGCGCGGTTCCACGCCCAGTGCCGCCACGGCCTCGTCCATGCTCGCAACGCGGCGCCAGCGATCGCCTGCCTGCTCGTCCCAGCCGAGCCGTTCCAGCCGCAGCAGCGGAACGCCGGTCGTGGCGCTCGCAGCACGGGCATTGGCGGATATCTGCCGGGCAAAGGGGTGGGTTGCGTCGATCACGAGATCGATGCTCTCGCCACCCAGATAGGCAGCAAGCCCCGCCGCACCGCCGAAGCCGCCGGTGCGCACCGGCGCGGGCTGCGGCGCGGGATCGAGCGTGCGGCCGGCCAGCGACAGAGTGACGGCCAGATCGGCCCGACCGGCAAGGCGCGCCGCAAGGTCGCGGGCCTCGCCCGTGCCGCCCAGTATGAGGATGCGTCTTTTGTCCACGCCTGATCCCGCCTCTTCCGCCGCCGCCCCGTGGCTCACCATCGTCGGGATCGGCGAGGACGGTCTAGCCGGTCTCGGCGACGAGGCCAAGGCCGCCCTCGCGGCAGCCGACCTCGTCTTCGGCGGCGCGCGCCATCTGGAGCTTGCCGGCGCCGCCATCCGCGGCGAACGACATGCCTGGCTCAACCCCTTCGAGCGTTCGGTCGAGGCGGTATCGGCTGCCCGTGGCCGGCCCGTCGCGGTGCTGGCCTCCGGCGACCCCTTCTTCTTCGGCGTCGGCGTCACGCTCTCCCGCCGCATCGCGCGCACGGAAATGCGCGTCCTGCCCGCCCCGTCCTCCTTCAGCCTTGCCGCCTCGCGCATGGGCTGGGCGCTGCAGGACACGGTCAGCGTTTCCCTGCACGGCCGCCCGATCGATCTCATCCGCCCGCATCTTCATCCCGGCAGCCGCATCCTCGCCCTGACTTCGGACAGTGACGGGCCCGCCGCCCTGGCGGCCCTTCTTACGGAGAGCGGCTTCGGCGCATCGGATCTCACGGTTCTCGAAGCGCTCGGCGGGACGCGCGAACGGGTCAGCAGCCACCGCGCCGAAGCCTTCGCCCTTCAAGATGCCGACATGCTGAATGTCTGCGCCGTGGAGGTTACGGCCGGTACAGGCGCGCGCATCCTTGCCTATACGCCCGGTCTCGACGACGCGCTCTTCGAGCATGACGGCCAGATCACCAAGCACGAAATCCGCGCCCTGACGCTCTCGGCGCTGGCGCCGCGCCGCGGGGAGTTGCTCTGGGATGTCGGCGCCGGCTCGGGCTCCATCGGCATCGAATGGATGCTGGCCGACCCCTCGCTCAAGGCCATCGCCATCGAGGGCCATCCCGAGCGCGCCGCCCGCATCCGCCGCAATGCGACGGCGTTCGGCGTGCCGGGCCTTTCCGTCGTGGAAGGCACGGCACCGGAAGCGCTGGCCGGGCTTGCCCCGCCGGATGCGATCTTCATCGGCGGCGGCGGCAGCGAGGCTGGCGTGACGGAGGCCGCCATAGCGGGTCTGAAACCCGGCGGGCGACTGGTCGCCAATGCCGTGACCACCGAAATGGAGGCCGTGCTGCTCGCTCGTCACGCCCGGCTCGGCGGCTCGCTCCTTCGCATCGATATCGCGCGGGCCGCGCCCGTCGGCCAGATGACGGGCTGGCGGCCGGCCATGCCCGTTACACAATGGCGCTGGATGAAGCCGGCCAACAAAATCGAGGACTGACAATGACCGTTCACTTCATCGGCGCCGGCCCCGGCGCTGCCGACCTCATCACCGTGCGCGGCCGCGATCTCATCGGCAAATGCCCCGTCTGCCTCTATGCCGGCTCCATCGTCTCGCCGGAACTGCTGCAATATTGCCCGCCCGGGGCGCGCATCGTCGATACCGCACCGATGTCCCTCGACGAGATCGAGGCGGAATATGTCCGCGCAGCGGAAGCAGGCGAGGATGTGGCGCGCCTCCATTCCGGCGATCTTTCCGTCTGGAGCGCCGTTGCCGAGCAGATCCGCCGTCTCGAGAAAAACGGCATCGCCTATACGATGACGCCGGGCGTGCCCTCCTTCGCCGCCGCGGCGTCGGCGCTCGGCCGCGAACTCACCATTCCAGCCGTCGCGCAGAGCCTTGTGCTCACCCGCGTTTCCGGCCGCGCCTCGCCGATGCCCGGCCGCGAAACGCTGGCAGGCTTCGGCGCGACGGGCGCGACCCTCGCCATCCATCTCGCCATCCATGCGCTCGACAAGGTGGTCGAAGACCTGACGCCGCTCTACGGCGCCGATTGCCCCGTCGCCATCGTGGTCAAGGCCTCCTGGCCGGACGAGCGCGTGGTGCGCGGCACGCTGGCCGATATCACGGCCAAGGTGGCGGAAGAGCCGATCGAGCGCACGGCACTGATTTTCGTCGGCCGCACGCTGGCGGCGGAGGATTTCCGCGAAAGCTCGCTCTACGATCCCGCCTATCAGCGCCGCTTCCGCGGCCGCGGCGACTAGAGCATGTCTTGAACCAGACATGCTCTCAATTCTTTTGTTTTTGTTTGTCTTTTCGGGAAAACCGGTTCCCACTTTTCCCTGACAAACTCTAAAGCAGCGCCTCGAAGGCAAGCGCGGCCCGGGAACGATACCGTTCCTTGTGCCGCAGCAGCCGGAAGGCGCGCTCGGGCAGATCGAAGGCGACGGTCACGAGCCGGCCGGCGGCAAGGTCGTCCCGCACCACATATTCCGACACTGCCGTCAGCGCATTGCCGGCAAGCACGGCGCTGCGCACCGCCTCGTTCGACGGCAGCGACAACGCAACGTCCAGCGCCGTCTCGTCGAGCACCGAGGTCAGCGCACTGCGTGTGCCGGATCCGGGTTCCCGCAACACCCAGCGGGCCTGCGTGAGCGCGTCGGGCGTGATCGGCCCGTCCGCAAGCGGATGGCCGGCGGGCGCGACGACGAGCACCCGGTCGCGGGCGACGATGCGCTGCGACAGGGCCGGGTGGTCCACTTCGCCCTCGATGATGCCCAACTCCACCCGCCCCTCCAGAACGGCCTCGGCCACCTGTTCCGTATTGCCCCCCACCGTGCGGATGCCGATGGCCGGATAGACCGCGTGGAAGCGCATCAGCAGCGGCGGCAGCCAGTAGCCCCCCACCGTCTGGCTGGCGGCCACGGCCAGCGTGCCGCGCTTCAACCCGCCGATTTCGGTGAGGAAAAGGTCCGCACTTTCGGCCCGCGCCAGCGTCGCCTTCGCTTCCGGCAGGAAGGCAAGGCCCGCCTCCGTCAGTTCGATGCGCCGGCCCGTGCGGTGGAAGAGCGCGATGCCGTAGCGGTCCTCCAGCACGCGCACCGCCGAACTCACCGCAGAGGGCGTGAGATGCAGGGCCTCGGCGGCCTGCGTCAGATGCTCCCGCTCCGCCACGGCGACGAAGATGCGGAGTTGTTCCAGCGTCATCATTGTTCGATCCAATCGAATGAAATGTCCGATATTAACCGATGGATTGAACAGTTTTTCAAGCGCATTGCTTGGCGCATGGAAAAAACACCCAAAAAACATTCGATCCTTGGAATTCGCGCCGTGGCGCCCGGCGTGCTTCTGTCGGTACTGGTTTCCGGCCTCGCCGTACTGGCCGAGCGGCTGGAACTGCGGCTGACAGGCGGCGCATGGATCGAGGCGCTGGTGCTGGCGATCCTCATCGGCGCCGTCTGCCGGCTTTTGCTGCGCCGGCCGGAACGGTTCGATGCCGGCATTGCCTTTTCGGCGAAATACTTCCTGGAAGTGGCCATCGTGCTGCTCGGCGCGGGCGTCAGCGCCGCCGCGATTGCGGATATGGGCATGCCGCTGATCGGCGCCATCGCGGCGGTGGTGGCCGTTGCCCTTCTGGCCAGCTACGGCATCGGGCGTGGGCTGGGCCTGCCCCGCCGCGTCGCGCTGCTGGTCGCCTGCGGCAATTCCATCTGCGGCAATTCCGCAATCGCCGCGACGGCCCCGGTCATCCATGCGGATGCGGAAGACGTCGCCTCCTCCATCGCCTTCACCGCGGTTCTCGGCATGGTGACGGTGCTGCTGCTGCCGGCGCTGGTGCCGCTGCTAGGCCTTTCCGCGACGGGCTATGGCGTGATGGCCGGCATGACGGTCTATGCGGTGCCGCAGGTGCTGGCCGCGACCGCGCCGGTCTCGGCGCTCAGCATCCAGATCGGCACCTTCGTCAAGCTGGTGCGCGTGCTGATGCTCGGTCCCGTGGTGTTCGTGCTGTCGCTCGTCTCGGGCAAGACCGGCGGCCGCCGCCCGGCGCTGCACCGGCTCGTGCCGTGGTTCATCCTCGGCTTCCTCGCCATGCTCGCCGCCCGCAGCTTCGGCCTCATCGATGCAGGCCTCGCCGCCACGCTGGGCAAGGCCGCGACCGTGCTCACCATCCTCTCCATGGCCGCGCTCGGCCTCGGCATCGATCTCAAGCGCGTGATGCGCGCGGGACCACGGGTGACGGCGACCGTCGTGCTGTCGCTCGGCGTGCTGACCGCCGCCAGCTACGCCATGGTGCTTCTCCTGAACCTTGCGACGGCTTGAGCCTCGTCAGGCCGCATTCTCCCGCGCACTTACCGGCACATAGTTGAGCACGGGGCCGAGCCACCGCTCAACCGCGCCGACCGTCATGCCCTTGCGGCGCGCATAGTCCTCCACCTGGTCTCGTTCTACCTTGGCGACGCCGAAATAGTAGCTTTCGGGCGAGGCGACATAGAGGCCGGAAACGGAGGAGCCGGGCCACATGGCGTAGCTCTCGGTCAGCGCGACGCCGATTGCCTTCTCCGCATCGAGCAGACGGAAGAGCGTCGTCTTTTCCGTATGGTCCGGCTGGGCGGGATAGCCCGGTGCAGGACGGATGCCGGCATAAGGCTCGCCGATCAGCTCGACGGGCAAGAAGGCCTCGTCATCCGCATAGCCCCAGAGCTCCTTGCGGACAACTTCGTGCATGCGCTCGGCAAAGGCTTCGGCGAAACGGTCGGCCAGCGCCTTGACGAGGATCGAGTTGTAGTCGTCGTTCGCGCGCTCGAAGCGCTCGGCAATGGCGATTTCGCCGATACCCGCGGTGACGACGAAGCCGCCCAGATAGTCCTGCTTGCCGCTTTCCACCG
>NZ_CP084752.1:900000-1035000 GCF_020535545.1 Roseateles sp. XES5 | reverse complement strand
TGTTTTGGGTTCTGCCCGAGACGTCCGAGCCCTTTCCCAGTGAACCTTTTGATGGCCTAGCCGGCCGGAGATTGGTGAGGGATTGGAGGTAGGAAGGAAGCTTGTCGCTCTAGATCGTTCATTGTTGGCGGCCTTGTGTCGCCTCTGATGAGTGATCGGATTACCGTTGTCTAACCGCACGGTACCGGATTTGATCTCGAGAAGCTGGTCTTAAAGACAGACTGCAAGCGAGCCGCTCGGCGTGGCTCCGATAAAGCGGTCTGTCGAACACGTCGATGGCATCATGAGTGGGTTGGGTTGTAAAAGGTAGCCCCACCCGCTGCATTCCTATGGGATGGAGCTAGTGATGAGCATAGACAATGAGAACGATTAAGTGTCGTAAGGGCAATTGGTGGATGCCTTGGCATGCACAGGCGATGAAGGACGTGATACGCTGCGATAAGCCGTGGGGAGCTGCGAATGAGCTTTGATCCATGGATCTCCGAATGGGGCAACCCACCTTAAATGCTTGGAGAATTTAAGCTGTGCTTTTGTACGGCTTAGGTTTCCAAGCATTGAAATAAGGTATCTTACTTTCGAATACATAGGGGTAAGAAGCGAACGCAGGGAACTGAAACATCTCAGTAGCTCGAGGAAAAGACATCAACCGAGATTCCGAAAGTAGTGGCGAGCGAAATCGGAGTAGCCCTCGTGTTTTAGCAGTTGGCATAACAGTAGAACGGAATGGAAAGTCCGGCCAAAGCGGGTGATAGCCCCGTATGAGAAATGTTGATTGTGGAACTAGGCACGAATAGAGTAGGGCGGGACACGTGAAATCCTGTCTGAATATGGGGGGACCATCCTCCAAGGCTAAATACTCGTAATCGACCGATAGTGAACAAGTACCGTGAGGGAAAGGCGAAAAGAACCCCGGGAGGGGAGTGAAATAGATCCTGAAACCGCATGCATACAAAAAGTAGGAGCCCGCAAGGGTGACTGCGTACCTTTTGTATAATGGGTCAGCGACTTACATTCAGTGGCGAGCTTAACCGAATAGGGAAGGCGCAGGGAAACCGAGTCCGAATAGGGCGAATTAGTCGCTGGGTGTAGACCCGAAACCAAGTGATCTATCCATGGCCAGGATGAAGGTACCGTAACAGGTGCTGGAGGTCCGAACCGACTAGTGTTGCAAAACTAGCGGATGAGCTGTGGATAGGGGTGAAAGGCTAAACAAACTTGGAAATAGCTGGTTCTCTCCGAAAACTATTTAGGTAGTGCCTCAAGTATTACCTGCGGGGGTAGAGCACTGTTTAGGCTAGGGGGTCATGGCGACTTACCAAACCTTGGCAAACTCCGAATACCGCAGAGTACAGCTTGGGAGACAGAGCACCGGGTGCTAACGTCCGGACTCAAGAGGGAAACAACCCAGACCGCCAGCTAAGGTCCCTAAGATTGGCTAAGTGGGAAACGAAGTGGGAAGGCTAAAACAGTCAGGATGTTGGCTTAGAAGCAGCCATCATTTAAAGAAAGCGTAATAGCTCACTGATCGAGTCGTCCTGCGCGGAAGATGTAACGGGGCTAAGCCAGTTACCGAAGCTGCGGATGTGCAATTTATTGCACGTGGTAGGAGAGCGTTCTGTAAGCCTGTGAAGGTGGGTTGTGAAGCCTGCTGGAGGTATCAGAAGTGCGAATGCTGACATGAGTAGCGTTAAAGGGGGTGAAAAGCCCCCTCGCCGTAAGCGCAAGGTTTCCTACGCAACGTTCATCGGCGTAGGGTGAGTCGGCCCCTAAGGCGAGGCAGAGATGCGTAGCTGATGGGAAACAGGTGAATATTCCTGGGCCTGGTGGTAGTGACGGATTGCGTAACTTGTTCAGACTTATTGGATTGTCTGGGCGGGGAAGCGGTTCCAGGAAATAGCTCCACCGTATAGACCGTACCGCAAACCGACACTGGTGCGCGTGATGAGTATTCTCAGGCGCTTGAGAGAACTCTGGAGAAGGAACTCGGCAAATTGACACCGTAACTTCGGAAGAAGGTGTGCCTTTAGTAGGTGAAGTTGTACAAATGGAGCCGAATGAGGCCGCAGAGAATCGGTGGCTGCGACTGTTTATTAAAAACACAGCACTCTGCAAAGACGAAAGTCGACGTATAGGGTGTGACGCCTGCCCGGTGCTGGAAGATTAAATGATGGGGTGCAAGCTCTTGACTGAAGTCCCAGTAAACGGCGGCCGTAACTATAACGGTCCTAAGGTAGCGAAATTCCTTGTCGGGTAAGTTCCGACCTGCACGAATGGCGTAACGATGGCCACACTGTCTCCTCCAGAGACTCAGCGAAGTTGAAATGTTTGTGATGATGCAATCTCCCCGCGGAAAGACGGAAAGACCCCATGAACCTTTACTGTAGCTTTACATTGGACTTTGAACAGATCTGTGTAGGATAGGTGGGAGGCTTTGAAGTAAGGTCGCTAGATCTTATGGAGCCGACGTTGAAATACCACCCTGGTGTGTTTGAGGTTCTAACCTTGGCCCGTGATCCGGGTTGGGGACAGTGTATGGTGGGCAGTTTGACTGGGGCGGTCTCCTCCCAAAGTGTAACGGAGGAGTTCGAAGGTACGCTAGGCACGGTCGGAAATCGTGCTGATAGTGCATTGGCATAAGCGTGCTTGACTGCGAGACTGACAAGTCGAGCAGGTACGAAAGTAGGACAAAGTGATCCGGTGGTTCTGTATGGAAGGGCCATCGCTCAACGGATAAAAGGTACTCTGGGGATAACAGGCTGATACCGCCCAAGAGTTCATATCGACGGCGGTGTTTGGCACCTCGATGTCGGCTCATCTCATCCTGGGGCTGTAGCCGGTCCCAAGGGTATGGCTGTTCGCCATTTAAAGAGGTACGTGAGCTGGGTTTAAAACGTCGTGAGACAGTTTGGTCCCTATCTTCCGTGGGCGCTGCAAGATTGAGAGAGCCTGCTCCTAGTACGAGAGGACCGGAGTGGACGCACCTCTGGTGTACCGGTTGTCACGCCAGTGGCATTGCCGGGTAGCTAAGTGCGGAAGAGATAACCGCTGAAAGCATCTAAGCGGGAAACCCACCTGAAAACGAGTATTCCCTTGAGAGCCGTGGAAGACGACCACGTTGATAGGCCGGGTGTGGAAGCGCAGCAATGTGTGAAGCTTACCGGTACTAATAGCTCGATTGGCTTGATCGTTCTCATTGTTCATGCTCATCGGCCCCAAGCGGGCCATGATCCAGACGTGTTCACAAAAAAAGACAAACGAGGAAGGCTTCCTTCCTCTACCAGCTTCTCAATTGATTGCCCTTAGCCGACCTGGTGGTTATGGCGGGGTGGCTGCACCCGTTCCCATTCCGAACACGGCCGTGAAACGCCCCAGCGCCAATGGTACTTCGTCTTAAGACGCGGGAGAGTAGGTCGCTGCCAGGTCTGCTAAAGGCAATCAAGTCTTAAACAAAGACGCAAATCTTCTCGACACATCTTCGGCCCAAGCCGATCAAAGGGCCGCTTGCTAAGCGGCCTTTATGCTTTAAGGACCTCCCAAACGAGGCTCTCGAAAACAACGGTATTTTGCCTCCGGCAAAATACCGGACCGGAATAACGGATTTTTGCCCAAGGGCAAAAACCGTGGGTATTTTGCCTAGGCAAAAACCCGGTGACGCGGGGTGGAGCAGTCTGGTAGCTCGTTGGGCTCATAACCCAAAGGTCGTAGGTTCAAATCCTGCCCCCGCAACCAAATCATACAAAAGCCCCCGTCGCAGAAATGCGCGGGGGCTTTTTGCGTTCCAGACTGAAAACTCAGATCCCGCCCATGCAAAGGTACTTCATCTCAAGATAGTCCTCCAAGCCGTGACGCGAGCCCTCACGGCCCATCCCCGATTGCTTCACACCCCCAAACGGCGCTGCCTCCGAAGACATCCGACCCGTGTTGATCCCCACCATCCCGTATTCCAGAGCCTCCGCAACACGCCACACACGGCTCAGGTTCGACGCGTAGAAATACGCAGCCAATCCGTAGATCGTGTCGTTCGCCTCTCGAACAACCGCATCAGAATCATCAAAGCGCTGGGCGAGGGCAGGGCGCCTTCCCTGATCGCCTTGAAGACACTTGGCGCGTCAGCCGCGGCGCTCGGTTCCTCGGGCCAGAAGAGTGATCAGATAGGGTCCGCCCAGCAGCGCGGCGAACAACCCGATCGGCAATTGATACGGAAACGCCGCCATGCGTGCCAGCCAGTCGGAGAGCGCCATTAGGGCGGCACCGATCAGCAGGGCGCCGCATAGCTGTTGCCTAGCCCTGCCGAGGCCGATGAGGCGCGCCAGATGTGGTGCGATCAGGCCGATGAAACTGAGGGGGCCGACGAAGAGGGCGGCCAGTGCCGTCAGCAGCGCGGCGCAGGCGATCAGGATGAAACGGGCCCGGCCGACCGCCAGCCCGAGCGCTTGCGCGGCGGCGGGGCCGAGCGGGAAGAGGTCGAGCCAGCGCGCGGCAAGGAACAGCGGCGGTGCGAGGATGCAGAGGCCGGCTATTCCTGTCAGCGCCTCCGAAACACCGACCTGGCCGGTCGAACCGCTCAGCCATTGCAGCAGCATGTAGGACTGCTGGTTGCCGAGTGCGATGATCGCCGTCAGCACGGCGCTGCAAAGCGCATTGGCCGCGATGCCGGCGAACAGCAACCGCTCCGGCCCGAGGCTGCCCCGCGCGCCGAGTGCTAAGATGGAGAGCAGCACGACCAGGGCGCCGAGCGCCGAACCGCCCATCTGCCAGCCGAGGCCCGCCGTGGCGCTGATGAGCAGCACGGCGGCAAGCCCTGCGCCGGCGCCCATGCCGACGCCGAGAATTTCCGGGCCGGCAAGCGGATTGCTCGTAATGCGCTGTATGACGACGCCGGCGATGCCCAGCATCGCGCCGGCGCTTGCCGCCGCGACAAGACGGGGGATGCGGAGGTCGGCAAGATCGATCAGACGCTGCCCCGTAGCCAGCGTCCATCCATCCGGCCCACGCCCAAGCGCAGCCGCCATGGCGAAGACGAGGCAGGCGAGCGCGGCCAGTCCGGCGAGCAGCAGGATCGGGCGCGCGGCGCGTCGAACCTGTGCCGCTCCGCCTGCAAGGCCCGGCCACTCGAACAGTTTCAGACGGGGCAGCAGCCAGATGAGCAGTGGCCCACCGATGAGCGCGGTCGCCGCCCCGGTCGGCACACGCTCGCCGCCCAATCCCGCCAGTGCCTGCACGAGGCCGTCGGTGAGCCAGAGCAGGATGGCGCCGATGAGCGGGGCCAGCACCAGACGCTGCTTCAGGCTGCGCGCGCCCGACAGCGTCGCCAGCGCCGGCGCGGCCAGTCCGATGAACCCGATGACGCCGACCTGCGCAGCCACCGTCGTCGCCATCCACACGGCCACCCCGATCACCAGGAAGCGGCTGGCGTTGACGGCGACGCCAAGGCTCCGCGCCGCCGCATCATCAAGGCCGAGCAGTGCCAGCGGCCGCAACAGCAGCGCCGAGGCGGCAAGGCCCGCCAGCAAGGCGAAGCCCAGGACCAATGCCGGCCCCCAGCTTTGCTGCGTCAGCGAGCCGCCGCCCCAGATGAACAGCGAGAACAGATATTCGCCATTGGCGAGGATCAGCGCCGCGCTTGCCGCATTGGCGGTCAGCGCCGTCATCATGCCGGCCAGCACCACGGAGACGGGTTCGAGCCCGCGCCGCCAGGTCAGCGCCAGAACCAGCGCCACGGCCATCAACCCGCCGGCGAACGCGACCAGTCCCACCGAGAATGCCATCAGGGCCGGCGCATGGATCGTTGCAGTGGCCATGGCGAGCTGCGCGCCCGCCGAGACGCCGAGCGTCGACGGTTCTGCCAGCGGGTTGCGCAGCACGCGCTGCAGCAGAAGGCCCGACAGGCCAAGCGTCGCGCCGGCGAGCAAGGCCGTCGCGGCGCGCGGGGCCGTGCCGTAGATCAGGATGATCTCCTGCAAATGCCGTTCGACCCCGTTCCCCTGCGGCCAGCCGGCGATCAGTTCGCGGCAGAACAGGGCCGCGGCGGCGGCGGCCGCCAGGCTCCAGAAGAGGACCGGGGAAAGGCGTGCGCTAGCCGGCATTGGCGCGGCTCCCGAAGACACGGTCCAGCGCGCGGGCAAAGCGCAGGGCCGATGGCAATGCCCCGAAATGGTTGATCGGCGCGAGGTCCCTGGCCCGGCCCTCGGCCACCGCCGGCAAGGCGTTCCACAGGGCGTTCTCCGCCAGCGTTCGCCGTGTCTCCGGCGGCGTCGGCCCGATGACGGCTATGGACGCCTCGGGGATGCGGGCCAGCGCCTCCAGCCCGACCGGCGCGGCGGCGCTGTAACTGGTCGGGTCGGTCCAGGCGTTTTCCAATCCCAGTCGGGTAACGACATCGCCGAACATCGAATCGGCGCCGAAGGCACGGAAATGCCGGGAATCGCCGAGGCTGATCACAAAGACGGGATGCCGCGCCAATTGTCCGAGGCGCTGCCCGATAGCGGCGATCTCGGCGCGCGCGGCGGCCATATAGGCCTGCGCTTGCGCCTCGCGGCCGAACAACGCGGCGATGGCGGCCATCGACTGCTCCGCCAGCGCATAGGGCGGCTTGCCGATCTGGTAGACTGGCAGGTTGACGACGGGCGAAATGCGCTCCAGCAGCGGGCGCTGGTATTCGTAGAAGTCCGAGATCAGAACCAGGTCCGGCGCAATCATCCGCAGCAATTCGATATTGGGCGCGCCGCGCAGGCCGAGATCGGCAACCTCCCGCGGCGGACTTGGCTCCACCGCGATTTCACGGAACTGCCTGAGTTCCGTTGCGGCGACCGGCACGATGCCGAGCGCAAGGCAGGTTTCCAGATGGCCCCAGTCGATGGCCGCGACCGTCCGTTCCGCCGCCCGCGCCACGGAAGGGGCCAGCGCGGCGAAGGCCGAGGCGACCAGCAGGTTGCGGCGGGTGAACATGCGCATCATCACGGCACGTAGCTGACCGGCAGGCCGGCGGTCGGAAGGATGCCCATCTCCAGCCCGTAGATGCGTTTCAGCACGGCGACATCGAGGATGCCGGCCGGTGCGTCCTCGGCCACCACGTCGCCCTGACGCAGCGCCACGATGCGATCGCAAAAGCGCGCCGCCATGTTGATGTCGTGGATGACGATCACCACGCCGACGCCGCCCTCGCGGCTGAGCTTTCGCACCAGCGTCAGCATCTCGACCTGGTGGGCGATGTCGAGCGCCGAGGTCGGCTCATCGAGCAGCAGGCAGCGGGCGTCCTGCGCCACCATCATGGCAAGCCAGGCGCGCTGGCGTTCACCGCCGGAGAGGCTGTCGACCATGCGGCCGGACATGCCGGCAAGGTCGGTCTGTTCGAGCGCGGCCTCGACCCTGGCCGCATCCTCGGCGCCGAAGCGGCCGAGCGCGCCGTGCCAGGGGAAGCGCCCGAGCCCGACCAGTTCGCGCACCGTCATGCCCTCGGCCGGCGGCGTGAACTGCGGCATGTAGGCGACCTGTCGTGCAAATTCGCGATCGCTCATTCCCGCGATGGGGGCTCCCAGCAGTTGGGCCGCGCCGCCGGAAGGGCGCAGCTGCCGCGCCATCATCTTCAGGAGTGTGCTCTTGCCCGATCCATTCGGCCCGACCAGCGCCAGCACCTGCCGCGGCGGGACGACAAGGTCGACCGGGTGGACGATGACGCGATCGCCGGCGCGAAAGGTGAGCCCGCTCAGCCGATAGAGCGGGGTCGCCGCAATGCCGGATGCGGAGGCGGAGGCGGTTTTGCCGCCTCCGTGCTGCGATGATGCTTGATCCGTCGTTCCGCTCACCAGGTCACATTCGCCTTGAGTGTCACGGTGCGGCCCGCGCCGTAGCCGCAGGACGAGAGGCCCTGGCAGCTCGACACATAGGCCTTGTCGAACAGGTTGGCCACATTGAGCGCCACGCTCCAATTGTCACGCTGGTAGCGGACGGCGGCGTCGAAAATCGTGGCATCGTCGACCTTGAGCGTGTTGGCGCGATCGGCCCAGCTTTCGCCAATATAGCGTACGCCGGTGCCAACGCTCAGGCCCTCGAGTTGGTCGCTCTGGAAGGCATAGTCGAGCCATAGCGAGGCGGTCAGGTCGGGAATCTGGATCGGCGTGGTGCCGGCCTGTGCGAAATCGTAGCTCGGGCCGTAGGCGCTGGTGACCTCCGCGTCGAGATAGGTCACGGCGCCGATGACTTTCAGGCCGTTGACGAGATTGGCCTGGGCGGACAGTTCGATACCCTGCACGCGCACTTCGCCGATGGTTTCGGTCAGCGCCGGCGCCGTCGAAACCTGCGTGGGAACATCCTGGCGGGTCATGTCGAAATAGGCCAGCGTGAAGAGGCCGTCGAAGGCCGTCGGCGCATATTTGACGCCGGCTTCCCACTGTTTGGCGGATTCGGGCATCAACAGCGCCCCCTGGCCATTGTCGGTGAGCGCCGGGCTGAAGGACGTCGAATAGCTCGCATAGGGCGTCAGGCCGTTGGCGAACTCGTAGGCCAGCGCCGCCCTGCCGGTGAATTTGCTGTCGTCGCGCTCGAGGCCCGCCGTGTCGAGCGTCGTGGAAACGAAATCGTAGCGGCCGTTCAGCGTCGCCAGCCAGCCGTCGCCGAAGCGGATCTGATCCTGGGCGTAGAGACCGAGCTGGTTGAGGGTGGTCTTGCTCTCCGGTCCGAGCGCGGGAGGCCCGTAAGCGCCGCCATAGACCGGATTGAGAATATCGATGGACGGCGTGGTGCCGGGGAAGAACGCCGCATCCGCCGACGCATCGAAGAAGGTCGACGCCCCGTGACGATACCAGCGATAGTCCGCGCCGAGCAGCACGGTGTGCTCGAAGGCGCCGGTATCGACCTTGCCTTCAAGCTGGTTGTCGACGGTGAAGGTGTTCACCTTCGTATCGTGCGCCCAGCGGTAGCGGCCCAGCGTCGTGCCGGTGAAGACGCCGTTGCCGTAAAGGCCATCCTCCTGCAGGGAAACCGTGCCGTAGCGAAGGTTCTGGCGCACGGTCCAGTCATTGTCGAATGTGTGCGAGAACTCGTAGCCGATCATCGCCTGCGTGCGGTCGTATTGCTCGACATCCTTGTCGCCGTAGAAGAAATCCCGCGGGATCGTATAGCCGGCGGCGTTGGGAACCACCGTGCCATGATAGGGCAGGAAGCCGCTGCTGGTATGGACCAGATCCGTGCGCGACAGCGAGGCGAGCACCGTGAGGCTGGTCGCCTCGTCCGGCTGCCACTTGAAGCTCGGCGCAATGGCGCCGCGAAGGTCCTTCGCGTGGTCCGTCTCCCAGCCGCCGCCCGACAGCTTGCCGTTCACGCGATAGGACAGCACATCGCTCAGTGTGTCGCCGATATCGGCGGCGAGATAGCCGTTGCCGAAGCTGTTGACGCCCGTTTCGACAAGGCGGTGGCGCTCGCCTGGGCGCTTGCTGACATAATTGATGAAGCCGCCCGGATTGCCGCCACCGTAAAGCGCCGATGACGGACCTTTCACCACCTCGATGCGCTCGAGGAAGAACGGGTCCATCAGAAAGGTGCCGAACCCCGTCTGGTAGAAGGGCAGGCCATCGAGGAAGATGCCGGTCTGGTCGGCCTGGAAGCCGCGCACGAAGATCCAGTCGGTATCGGCGTCGGTCCCGTAGGTCGAGGGATTGACGCCCGGCACGTAGCGCAGCGCCTCATCGATCTTCTGCGGGCTCTGCATGTCCATCTGTTCCCGGCCGACGACCGACACGGATTGTGGGATGTCCTTCACCTCGGTCGCGGTCTTGGAGCCGGTGCGCGACGTCTTGGCGACGACGCCCTTGACCTTGCCGACGCCGCTATCGTCCTCGCCGCCGCCCGCCTGACCGCCCTCGACGACAATCGCCGTCAGCTCGGTTTCGGCACCCTCTTGGGCGAAGGCCGGCTGGATCGTCGCCAGGGCAAGGCCGGACACCGTGCCGGCCAGCAGTAGATGGTGTGCTTTCAAACGCAGCATTGGTCGCTTCCCGTTCCGCAGCGGACCTTGCGCCGCCGTTAATTCTTGACCTCCTATATCAAGTTCAGAATGTCGCCTTGCACGATCCTGCCGACAATTGTCTCATCTTGGCTTCCCGGCGTGGCGGATAGGCTCTGATGCGGATTTGTCACACCTTTTCGTCACCTGTGCGTGCGCGGCGTGCTGCGCCGCCACTGCGAGGGCGTGACGCCGACCACCTTCTTGAAGGAGCGCGTCAGGTGTGCCTGGTCGGCAAAGCCGCTCAGTGCCGAAATGTCGGTCAGGGTCAGATCGTCTCGCAGCAGCAAATCCTTGATCTTGCCGACGCGCGTTTCCATCTGCCAGCGCAGTGGCGGCACGCCGGTCGAGGCCTTGAACGCATGGCTGAAATAGCTTTCGGAGAGGCCTAGCAGGCTGGCGAGGCTGTGCAGCCTGATCGGCTCGAAGCAGCGCCGCTCGATATAGTCCAGGCTCAAGTCGAGCTGGGTGCGCGAGAGCGTCGGCCTCGCCTTGGGGGTGCGGCTGCCGACCGAAAACAGGATGGCGATGAGCGCGTCGATCAGGCCGGCGCCGTAACGATCGTTCAGCGGCTGCCGGCTCTCGCACTCGTCGGCCAGCATGCCGGCGAGCGCCGCGAGCCGCGCGTCATGAAAATTCAGGCGCGCCTCGGCAAGCTTCTCCTGCGCGATCATGCCGCCGAACTTGCGCATCAGTGCCGTGCCCGGCAAGTGGAGATCGAGGTGGCGCAGGCCGGTTACGCCGACTGCGTGGCTTTCAAGCGGCATTTGCGCCGGAATGTAGGACATGGAGAAGGGCCGCTCATGGCGACCGACGGCGTTGATGCTGGGCGCCGTCAACTCCAGCCGGCCACCCTCGTTGATGGCGAGCAGCACGAACAGGCGTGGATAGGGCGCAACATAGATCCCGCCGGCCGAAGGTTGGCATTCGACATCCCACACATCGGCCACAACCCCGTCCCAGGCGCGCCACACAGGTCCACCCTTGACGATGAAACCATGGACATCACTTTGAATGGAGGGCGGCGAAACGGTCTGGTTCATGTGGGGCTTGGCGAACGGGGAAAGCTGGTGGACGCTTGAGAAGACCCGCGGGTTGACAGCCGCGGGACAGCTCATGCTGACGGTTCGATTATAAAAAGATGACTTAATTAGTCAAGAAATTTGGTACGGCGAAAACCAATGTGTTGACGCGTTACAGGTCGCTGTGGTCCTGGGGCGCAATCAACGCAAGGCGAGGGGCTCAGGCGGCGGGCAGGACCACCCACCGCCTCCCTCAAACGAATGATCGGCGCCAGGGAGCTCAGCCTGCCTCCCCCTGGGCCAGAGGCGTTTTTTGCCGTGAATCCGGGTCGCATGTCCTCTCAAGCGGATCGTCCAGGGCGCTTCCCGCGATGAACGCGCCATAGACTGCATTGCTCGCGAGCATGTCGCCGTGAATGCCGCAATAGGCCGTGCTCGAATCGTGCAGATAGAGAACGCGGGATCTCGGCCCCAGAAGGGAGACATCATGCGTTATGAACACGCTGGAACTGGTATCCTGCAACGCTTCGATCTCCGTCATCACACGCTTGCGATTGGTCTCGTCAAGCGCCGCCGTCGCTTCGTCCAGCAGAAGCAGGCGCGGTTTGCGCAGGAGCGCACGTGCCAGAGAGACGCGTTGTTTTTCACCGCCAGACAATCTGTTGCCGCGCTCTCCCACCGTCGGCTCGCCCTGTGCTTCATGCCGGCTGATCACCTCGCCAAGTCCGAGGGAGGCGACCACGCGGTCGATTTCCTCTTCTCCCCCGGGATATCCAAAGGCGATGTTTTCCCGGATCGTCCAGTCGAACAGCAGGCAATCCTGCTGCACCACTGCAATATCGCCCCGCATCGAAGCCGCGTTGCTGTGTGAAATCGGCGCATCATCAATCAGGTATTGGCCGCTGCTCGCCGTTGTCAGGCAAGACAGCAATTTGAGAAGCGATGATTTCCCGACACCCGAGGGACCGACGACGAACAGGGGCTCCTTCGGACGAACGGTGAAGCTGATGCCGGACAGGATCGTATGACCGGCAATATCGATCGAGACGTCGCGGAGTTCGAGGGTGGGCGGGCTGCTGCCGGGGGATGGCGCTGCCTGCGCAAGGGCCGGCGCTTCGATTGCGAGGAGATCGGCGAGCAGGTGCGCCTCTCCGAGAGCCGCATGCACGTCCCGATAGACGCGCGCGAATGTTTCAACGGGCTGCAGCAGACGGATGATATAGGTATTCAGCAGGACGAGTTCGCCGATACTCATCGCGCCGCTGCCGGCACTCATGCTGCCTTTCCACAGCACGCCCAAGACCACCAGACCGAAGATGAGAGCCTGCAGTGCGCCGTAATATGCTCTCTGCCGGAATGTGACCGCCCACGCGCGATCGTTGACCTTCAGCTTTTCGTTCAGTTCCCGAGTGAAGTCATGGCCGAGATTCGACTGCTGGACCAGTTCGGCGTTCGCCACACCGTCAAGCCCGAAATTCCAGGCGTCGATGCCGCTCTGCATTGCGTCTTCGGTGGAGGTGCGGATGCGCTCGGCGGACACGTTCGCGATGAAACCGTAGAGCAGCAAAGCGCCAACGAGGAGCCCGGCGATCCAGATGTCGATCATGAAGGCGATGACGGACGCGGCGATGACCAGTTCTATGATCGTCGGGATGAGAAAGAAGGTCAGGTTCGAGGTGATGTCCCGAACGGCATCCAGCCCCTTCTCGACCGTGCGGCCGATCTCATAGGTCGTGTAGGTCTTCAGTCGGTAATAGGGCAGGGATATGGCATGTTTGAAGACGTGCGTGGTCAGGTGCCGTTGAAGCCTGAGGTTCATCGGCCCAAATGTAAGCCACTGTATCTGCTCGAGAATGCCGACGACCGTAAACCCTATGCCGAATGCGAGGATGTAGGTAACGGCTGTTCCCAGCTCGCCCCGCCCGCTGGTCAGGGCGTCAATACCCAGAGAAAAGAAGACCGGGAAAATCGCTGAACCAACGGCTGTCGCCGCAATGGTCGCGATGACCAGCGCAAGCAGCGCTCGCTGCTGCCTGCTTTGCGTCATTACCATGAAGACGACATGGAATATTTTCGAGAATTCAGACATAACAAGTCAATTCCTTATTTATACCTGCATGCATCAAGATAATTCAAAATGTAACCAAGAATACCTTGATGTAATGTAACTATAAAATCTAATTGATCCGTTGACAAATGTTGATTTGATTTTATCAATACATTGCCGCCGTGAAGCGCGGTGCACTTCAACAAAGGAGAGTCTTATGATTCAGAATCTGAACCCGCCGCAGTTTGGTACTCAGATCGAGTTTCTCGACGAGGAAACCGTGCCGGGCGTTTCCTCCGCCGCCGCGTGCGGACGTTGCGACAGCTCCAGCCGTTGCGGCGCTTCGGGCAAGTCGTCCAGCTCGTCGCGTTGCGGCGTGACGGCCTGAGGTTGAGCCAGGCCGCCCCGGCGCTCTTCGGAGTGCCGGGGCAGTCGAGCGTTCGACGCAGTAGAGCATGCAGCCTGTGCCGGAAGCCCTCTCACTCTGGATCGGAAGTCATGTATTCAATATCGCCGTTCATCCTTGATGCCGCCGACGCCGACGGTGCGTGCAGGCTGTTCACCCCGACGGGGGCAACCTCGATCACCGATGCCAATCTTGCATCCGCATTGCGGGAATTCTCGTCCATGCGGCCCCATGCTGGCCGGGCAGAGGTCGCGGAGGTCCTTCAGCGTCACGCCTTGCCGATCGATGCGGCGGGCCGATTCCTCAGCCGGATCAATGTTCTTCGCGAAATGAAGTCCGACGACGGTGTCGTCATCTTCTGCCTATCGGACGATCTTGGAAACGCCCTGGCCGGCTGCGTCAGAAACAACGATGCGATTGCCTGCCACCCGGTCGCGGACATAGCGGAGATCGGCAATCCGACATTCCTTGTTGCGATTCAGGCCGCCTATTCACCCGCAGCCGTCCGCCAGATCTATGCCGCTTGCGCGCGCAATCCGAATTGCATCGTGCTCCATGCCTATTTCGTGTTCCGGCATTTTGTCATCGACGGGTTTTATTCCCCGTCGATGGGGCTGCCCGATCATTTCAGCGGCCTTCACAATCTTGCCGGCCTCGACAGAAATCCCGGCTTCAAGCCGACGAGCTGGGCGGATTTCTTCCTTTCGGATCCCTATGCCGTCGAAACGATCGCGGTTCCGACATTCGCTGCGTCCGAGATCGAGGCGGCCGCAGCGCTGCACCTGCTCTACATGCGGCTGCGGCCCCTCCTGACCCAGGGCGTTGCGCCCCTGTTCCCCGACGACCTCAGCACGGTCATCGAGATGAATCTGGATACTGGTCGCATCGAGCGTCACCGAGGCGCGCATTCCACATTCAGCGCCGCTCCGCGGTCCATCTGAGGAGCGCTATCGCGATGACAAACATCGATATTTCAGCCCTCAATCAAATCGGCTATGCGAGCCAGTTCGTCGATCGTGACGTGGAGCATGTCGTCCGCACGTTCCATCATCACTGCTTCAGCTGCGCTGGTTCATCCCTGGATCAACGCGTCAGCACGCCCTATCTTTCGCCAGCCGATCTTCTGCGGACAGAGACCAGGGAGTCGCGGTTCTCCCATATCAGCGACATCATGGCCGGGCGCCCGACGAGCACGCAGACGGCCGTTTCCCGCTGGCCGTCCGCCAAGGAGGGACGACCCGGCATCGTTGAATTTGCGACCGTTGCCGAGATTGTGGGCAAGGCGATCGGGGCGGACCAGAAGGGGCGCAGACCCTATGCCTCCGGCGGTGCGCTCTATAGCGCCGAGACCGTCGCCGTTACCGGAGAGATGGTGAGCGGTGTTCCTCCCTTCTCGGTCGCGCACTACCTGCCCGGCAGCAACCGGTTTGAAATTCTACCCTCACGCTTCGATCGCGCCCGCTTCGACGGTGTCACCCCGTTCAAGGGGGCCGCCTTCTACCTCGGCTATTTTGTCAACCTGAAGAGGGCGACGTTCAAGTATCGCTCGCGCGGCTACCGGCTGGCCCTGCTGGAGATCGGTTCGATGTATCATCAGGTGGCGGCCGTCGCGCAGCAGCATGGATTGGCTTCCCGGGTCCTTGCGGGCTTTTCCGAATATGCGTTCACCAAGGATTGCGGGCTGGACAGCCGCTTGCTGCTCCCGGTCGTGGTGCAAGCCTTCGGCTTGCCGGGAGGGGAAGATGTCCAATAACTATCGCGGCTACGAGGCCAGGACGCCAAGATTTCGCGTATCGGCCGCCTATCCCGTTTCGATATACGAGCCCGCCGTTTTCTCTGCGGCCGATCCCCATGCCATCAGCGGACATGGTTTCGGCTTCGACGACGATGTCCACGTCAAGGCGATCGGCGAATATCTGGAGCGCTATACGGCCTTTCGAACCATCCGGCCCACGCATGCCGGCCGGTTCGATGAGATGAACCTCTCGTGCACCGAGCAGGAGGCTTTGCGCGCTGCGCTATGCCAGACCTGCCAGGGCGGCATATCGAGGGCGGACATGGAAGGTCACAGCTTCCGTCTCGTTGACGTGCGTCGGCTCGGCTCCGGCGCTCCCTGCCTCTACCCGGCAGTGTTTCTTTCCCTGCACAGTTTCGATGGTCGCCGGGACGCGGACATTCTGCCCGTTCGCGACACATCGGGCAGCGCCATACATCCGGATCGGGTTACCGCCTACAGGTCGGCACTGCTCGAGTTTGTCGAGCGGCAATGCACGACGGCGATGTGGGTGTCCCGCCGGTGCAATGACATTGCCCCTTTGAATGAGAGTCTTATCCGTCACGGAAAGGCCAGCGTCGTCTGCCGGCAGATGATGCGCAATGGCACGCTCACCCTCTATGACATCTCGTTCCTGAAAGGCGCTTCAGTGTTTTTTGCCGAATACAGATCGCGTCGGGCGGGTGATCTGGTGAACTTTTCATGCGGGTGCGCCGCGGACGTCAGCAAGGACACCGCCCAACTCAAGGCGCTGACGGAGGTCTGGCAAACCTCTCTCCTGCTGCCTCAGATGGAATTCTTCCAGATGAGGGACTACGGGAGCGACAAGCTGAAGGAAGATTTTCGCGCCGCCAACCGGCCGGACTTCGAGCTGGACGTGCATGTCGACCCGCTTCGCATCGGGCTTGATGACGCGGACGAGGCGGCCATCGAGACGCTGCAAGACAGCCTCCTTTCCGTTTCCCGCAACATTTATGTCTATGAAAAATCCGTCACCGTTTCCGGCGCGAAGATGTGGTTCTGCCGAATTGTTTCCCCCGACTTCTTCATTCACATGAGCCCTGGGGAATCCAACAACAACGAGAACCGCTGGATCGATATTTTCTGCGGAGCGGCCGCCCGGCGGCTTGAACCCTTGCCGTTCTCATGAAGAAGGAGGCGACCATGGGGCCGCCTCCCTGTGCTTCCTGGCTCTTTGTTTTTCCCGCATTATCCGACGCCGAAGCGATCCCGCTTCGGCTGGAAATGCTCTAGGTTTTCGCCCGGTACTTGCCGCCGTGCCTGGAGATGGTGACGCCGAGACCGACGCTTCTGGCGATTTCAGAACGCGCCTGGGCATAGGCTGGCGCAACCATCGGATAGTCGGGCGCGAGGTTCCATTTCCGCCTGTAGTCGTCGGGGGTCATGTTGTATTTCGTTTGCAAATGACGTTTCAGGGATTTGAACCGCTTACCGTCCTCCAGGCAAACCAGATAGTCCTCCTGTATGGAGCTTTCGGTATTCGCAATTGCGACTGATTGCATGGCGGTTCCTTCCACCAGGCTGGCCTTCTGAATGTCGTGCCCATTGTGAAGGACGCACTGAAGTCGCGCGACGAGCTGCGGGAGGTCGCTCGGGGAAATCTCGTTGCGCTCCAGATATGCGACCACGATGGCTGTTAAGGACGCAATTGTCGCGTCCATGGGGGGAGTCGAGGTCTTATGATCCATGTCATACCTACGTGAAAGCTTTCGCGCGGCAGACACAAGGCCCGCACCGCACGCTTCGCTGACAAATACTGTTATTGTTCAATGCCTCGCGCTGTATTGTGCCGGCATCGAGATAGCGTAGGTATGGAGCTGACTAGATCAGGTTGGATCGCAAAACAGTTTCCTCTTGGCAATGCATCCGCAGCGTAGCACAGCATCGTGTTTATGCCAGTCAAAAGATGGGCGTAGGGGTTCGGCTGGAACGTTGCACTGACAATCCCTCGATAGGAACGGATCGGGTTCGCGACAAGGCGTTTTGCCTTGGGAATGCGTGACGGCGCCGCTTACGTTGAAAGCCGTCGCCTCCCAAATGCCGAAGACCGCAACCTCATTCCACCTGGAGATTTTCCTTGAGCAGGACCTCGATGCGGATGCGTTCCTGGGAGGCGAGGGGTTCGCGGTGGTCGGAGCGGGCGCGCATGATGCGCAGCGCGCTGCGCACGGCGTGGCCGGGATCCTGGGCGATGACGGCGTCGATGCGCTCGTCGATCAGTGCCTGCTCGCTGAAGGGGGTGCGTTCGTGCGCGATGACGGTGAGGGGGCGGGTTTCCTGCGCGTTCCAGACGGCGGTCAGCGGCACGCGCGCCTCCGCGCTCAGAACGTAGACACCGATGGTATCCGGGTTGTGCTGCAGCGTGCGGCGGATGATGAGATCGGCGCGCTTCTCGTCGGCATAGGTTTCCAGCGAGGGCAGGCTTTCGAGATGCGGGAACTGGGCATTGATGATGCTGTCGAACCCGAGGCGGCGCTGGATGCTGTCGAGCGCCATCATGGTTTCGGCGACGACCATGATCTTGCCCGGCCGCGTCCCGATGAAGCGCCCGGCGATCTTGCCGGCCGTCGCGCCGGCCGCGAAATTGTCGACGCCGACATAATCGGCGCTTTCCACCCGCTCCTGGCCTGACAGGAACTGCACGACCTTCACGTCGCGCTCGACGAGGCGCACGAGCGCGTCGCGCACCTGCGGCGATTCCGGCGCCATGACCGCGACGCCGTCCAGCGCGTCGCTGTCGATGGCCGACAGATACTTGGCGATGTGATGCGGGTCGGCCATCGGGATCCGGACGGCCTCGACCTCGATGGAATCGGCCCTCAGCGCCTCCTTCGCCTCGCCGACGCGGGCGATGAGTTCGGTAAGATACTGGTCGCCGGAGGTCGGCAGGACGAAGCGGAAGCGATAGGTCTTGTTGCGCGCCAACGCCACGGCGGCGGGATTGCGCACGAAGCCGATGCGCTCGATCGCTTCCGCCACCTTCTTCGCCGCCTTCGGGCTGACATTCGGCCGCTCGTTGAGGACGCGATCGACGGTCGCGAGGCTGACGCCCGCGGCTTCTGCCAGGTCTTTTGCGGTGGGCCGCATTCTCGCTCTCTTTCCCGACGTCGGGCATTGCGCCGGATCGCTCTGCGATTTCTCCAACAAAAGCAGGTGAAAAGCAAGAATTGACGTGCGCACCTCAAAATTCACTTGCATTGAGGTGCGCACCTCAATATGACTTTCATCGTGGCATCCGGGAGGAACGGCTGACCACATGAGGCGGCGCGGAGGAGAAGAGGCCCGCCGGGAAGTTTTTCCGCGTCAGGTGCCCGCAAAGGGCGTTATCAGCCTTCCGATGGGACGGAAGGCGAGGGAGGAGGTCCCCGCCATGACATCTAGCCATATCAGATCACTCGCCGCATTCGGTGCGCTTCTGGCCGCCGGCGTCGCCAATCCGGGGCAGGCCAGCGCCAAGGACTTGACGCTGTGCTGGGCCGCCTGGGATCCGGCCAATGCGCTCGTCGAGCTCAGCAAGGATTTCGAGGCCAAGAGCGGCATCAAGATGAAGTTCGAATTCGTGCCGTGGCCGAATTTCGCCGACCGCATGCTCAATGAGCTCAACTCCGGCGGCAAGCTCTGCGACCTGATGATCGGCGACAGCCAGTGGATCGGCGGCGCGGCCGAGAACGGCCAGTACGTCAAGCTCAACGATTTCTTCGACAAGGAAGGGATCAAGATGAGCGACTTCATTCCGGCGACCGTCGTCGGCTATGCCGAATGGCCGAAGAACTCGCCGAACTACTGGGCGCTGCCCGCCTTCGGCGACGTCGTCGGCTGGAGCTACCGCAAGGACTGGTTCGCCCGCCCGGAGCTGCAGGCGGAATTCAAGGAGAAGTACGGCCGTGACCTTGCCGTGCCGAAGACCTTCGGCGAACTGAAGGACATCGCGCAGTTCTTCCAGAAGCGCGAGATCGACGGCAAGACGGTCTATGGCGCGGCGATCTACACGGAGCGCGGCTCCGAGGGCATCACCATGGGTGTCATGGACGTGCTCTACAGCTTCGGCTTCAAATACGAAAATCCGGACAAGCCCTACGAACTGGAAGGCTATGTCAATTCGGCGGACGCGGTGAAGGGCCTGGAGTTCTACAAGGAACTCTACGATTGCTGCACGCCGCCCGGTCATTCGGACGCCTACATGTCCGAGGACATCGACGCCTACAAGTCGGGCCAGGTCGCGCTGCACATGAACTTCGCCTTCACCTGGCCGGGCATCAATGCCGACGCCAATGTCGGCGGCGAGAAATCCGGTTACTTCGCCAACCCGGCAGGTCCCGATGGCGCGGCCTATGCGCAGCTCGGCGGCCAGGGCATTTCGGTCGTCTCCTCCTCGGAGAAGCAGGAGGATGCGCTCGCCTACATCAAGTGGTTCGCCCAGCCGGAAATCCAGCAGAAATGGTGGCAGATGGGCGGCTACTCGGCGCTGCTGAAGGTCGTCGAGGATCCGGGCTTTGCGACCAGCCAGCCCTATGCGCAGACCTTCCTCGATTCCATGGCCATCGTGCAGGATTTCTGGGCCGAGCCGAGCTACGCCTCGTTGCTGCAGGCGGCGCAGAAACGCTTCCATGACTATGTCGTCGCCGGCCAGGGTTCGGCGCAGGATGCGCTCGACGGTCTCGTCAAGGACTGGACGCAGGTCTTCGACGACGAAGGCAAGTACTGACGCCATCGGCCGTGCCCGCGCCTCCCAGCGGGCCACGGCGCGGCCGGAGCCGGGGATATGCCCCGGCTCTGCCGCCGCCCACGCTGTCTAGAGCGTTTTCACGTCTCGTTGAATCGCGACCCGCTCTAACTCTTTGTTTCGATGCATTTCCGGAAAATCGCTGTCTGTTTTCCCGGAAATGCGCAAGGGGAACACCAATGCTGAAATCATCCGTGGAGCGGGTCGCCGAGGCGACGCCGCACGCCATCGCAAGACGCATGCATGGCCTGTCCGATCGTGCGCTCGCCTGGCTCTTCGTCGCCCCGTCGATCGTGCTGCTTCTGGCGGTCAACATCTTCCCGCTCATCTGGACGATCCGGCTGAGCTTCACCAATTTCCGGGTCAACAGGCCCAATGCCGAAGTCACCTTCGTCGGCCTCAAGAATTACCTGAATGTCCTGTCGGACCGGGATATCTGGCTGACCATGCAGGCGACGGCCCATTTCCTGATCTGGACCATCGTGCTTCAGGTCCTCATCGGCTTCACGCTCGCCTATCTCATCAACAAGAAATTCCGCGGCAACGATCTGTGGACCACGATCATCGTCCTGCCGATGATGCTGAGCCCGGCGGTGGTGGGCAATTTCTGGACCTTCCTCTACCAGCCGCAGATCGGCCTCTTCAATTACGCGGTCGGTTTCCTGACCGGCGCCGACCCTTCCAGCTTCTCGATGATCGGCGACGTCTCGCTCGCCCCCTGGGCCATCATCATCGTCGATACCTGGATGTGGACGCCCTTCGTCATGCTGATCTGCCTTGCGGGCCTGCGCTCCATTCCGCCCAGCATCTACGAGGCGGCCGAGTGCGACCGCGCCAGCAAATGGCGGCAGTTCTGGACGATCACCATCCCGCTCGTCCTGCCCTTCCTGATGCTCGCCGTGCTTTTCCGCGGCATCGAGAACTTCAAGATGTTCGACCTCGTCGTGCAACTGACCGGCGGCGGGCCGGGCTCGATCACCGAGCTCACCTCGATCAACCTCAAGCGCGAGGCCTTCGAGAAGTGGCGCACGGGCTATGCCTCCGCCTATGCGGTCATCCTCTTCGTCACGGTCTTCGGCCTCGCCTCGATCTATGTCAAAGCCCTGAACAAGGTGAAACAACGATGAGCAGCTATTCCGTCACCGAGCCGTCGTTGCGGCAGAAATGGGTCGCGGGCTCCCTGGTCGTGCTCTACGCGCTGATCACCATCCTGCCGCTCGTCTGGATCATCGCGACGAGCTTCAAGAGCCCGTCCGACGCCATCGCCTATCCGCCGAAGACCTTCTTCACGCCGACGGTGGAAGGCTATGTCAACGTCTTCACCACGCGCACGCGCCTTTCCGCCGAGCAGCTTCAGGCGCTGGGCGAGCCCACCACCTGGTACGACAAGCTCGTGCGCAAGGACGGGCTCGTCATTTCCGGTCCTTCGCGTTTTGCCGAGCGCTTCACCAATTCGGTGATCATCGGCTTCGGCTCCACGGTGCTGTGCATCGTGCTCGGCACGGCCGCGGCCTATGCCTTCTCGCGCTTCAAGGTGCCGTTGAAGGACGACCTCCTCTTCTTCATCCTGTCGACGCGCATGATGCCGCCGATCGCCGTCGCCATCCCGATCTTCCTGATGTTCCGCTCGCTCGGGCTCAGCGATACCCATGCCGGCATGATCCTGCTCTACACGGCGGTGAACCTGTCGCTCTCCGTCTGGTTGCTGAAGGGGTTCATCGACGAGATTCCGGTCGAATACGAGGAGGCGGCGCTCATCGACGGCTACACGCGCTTCCAGGCCTTCTACAAGGTCGTGCTGCCGCAGGCCGCGACGGGCATAGCCTCCACCGCGATCTTCTGCCTGATCTTCGCCTGGAACGAATATGCCTTCGCCGTGCTGCTGACGTCAGGCAATGCCCAGACGGCACCGCCCTTCATTCCCACCATCATCGGCGTCAGCGGCCAGGACTGGCCGGCTGTCGCGGCGGGCGCGACCCTCTTCCTCGTCCCGGTCATGGTGTTCACCATCCTTCTGCGCAAGCATCTCCTGCGCGGCATCACCTTCGGAGCCGTCCGCAAATGACAAGATTTTTCAACGGTCTCATGCATTTCAGGCGCGGCGCCTGGGAAATGCTGGCCTCGGTACTGATCGCCGCCGGCGTCGTCATGCTCATGCAGCCCTTCGCCCTCGTCCTCTATTCCTGGTCCTTCGTCATAACCCTGCTGGGCACGGTGATGTTCATCGTCGTCAGCCATTTTCCGGAGTAGGCCGATGGCTCAGATCAGAATTGAAAACGTGCGCAAGGAGTTCGGCGCCTTCACCGCCGTCCGCTCCTCCAGCTTCACCATAGAGGATGGCGAGTTCTTCATGCTGCTCGGCCCCTCCGGCTGCGGCAAGACGACGACGCTGCGCATGATGGCCGGCCTCGAGCTGCCGACCTCGGGCGAGATCTTCATCGATGGCGAGGAGGTCGGCATGAAGCCGGCCAGCCAGCGCGACATCGCCTTCGTCTTCCAGATGTTCGCGCTCTATCCGCATATGAACGTGCGCAGGAACATCTCCTATCCGCTGGTCAGCCAGGGCATGAAGCGCGAGGAGGTGGCGACCCGCGTCGCCGAGGTCGCCCGTATCCTGAAGATCGAGCATATCCTCGACAAGCCGGTCGGCGGCCTTTCGGGCGGCGACCGCCAGCGCGTGGCGCTCGGCCGGGCCATCGTGCGCCGACCCAAGGCCTTCTTCATGGACGAGCCGCTCGGCGCGCTCGATGCGGAGTTCCGCGAGCACATGGCGGAGGAACTGCGCGCGCTGCACGACCGCATGGGCGCCACCACCGTCTATGTCACGCACGACCAGCTCGAGGCCATGCAGATGGGCGACAAGATCGTCGTCATGAACCATGGCGTCGTCGAGCAGTTCGGTCGCCCGCAGCAGATCTACGATTGGCCGGCGACGAAATTCGTCGCCCAGTTCATCGGCTCGCCCTCCATGAACTTCCTCGATTTCGAGGGCATGATCGGCATCGGCGGCGACAGCGTCGATCTTGGCGGCGTGCGGATGAAGGTGCCGGCTGCGCGCGAAGGGCGCGCCGGCCGGCTGACGCTCGGCGTGCGGCCGGAACATGTGCGGTTCCGCGACGATGCCGCCTATCGCGGGCGGGTCAGCGCCGTCGAATATCTCGGCACGACGCAGATCGTGACGCTGTCGACCGGGCACGGCGACCTGAAGGCGCGCATATCCTCAAGTCACAAGGTGCGCGAGGAGGAGCTGGTCGGGCTCGATTTCGATGCGCGCACCCTTTCGCTTTTCGATGCGGAAAACGGCAAGGCGCTCGTCTCCGAGGCCAATGCGGGAGTGCTGGGTCATGGCTGAGGTCATTCTGGAGAAAGTGACGAAGCGCTTCGGGGACACCGTTGCGCTCGACAATGTCTCGCTTGAAGTGCCGGACGGCTCCTTCGTCGTGCTGCTCGGCCCGACGGGCGCAGGCAAGACGACGACCCTGCGCATGGTCTCCGGCCTCGATGCCCCCGACAGCGGTGCGGTCTTCATCGGCGGCCGCGCCATGAAGGGGCTGTCGCCGGCCGAGCGCAATGTCGCGATGGTCTTCCAGCAATATTCGCTCTATCCACACCTCACGGTTCGCCAGAACCTGGAATTTCCCCTAAGGTCGCCGCTCCTGAAGACGCCGCAAGCGGCGATCGACAGGAAGGTGAAGGAGGTTGCCGAGGTCTTGCAGATCGCCCACAAGCTGGACAACAAGGCGACCGCGCTTTCCGGCGGCGAAATGCAGCGCGTCTCCATCGGCCGTGCGCTTGTGCGCAACCCGGATGTCTTCCTGATGGACGAGCCGCTGAGCTCGCTCGATGCGAAGCTCCGGGCGGACCTGCGCATCGAACTGAAGCGCATCCAGGCGAAATCCGGCGCGACGCTCATCTATGTCACCCATGACCAGATCGAGGCGATGACCATGGCGACCCATGTCGGCGTGTTGAACGAGGGACGGCTGGTGCAGTTCGGTTCTCCGCGCGCGGTCTATGAAACGCCCGTCAGCGTCTATGCCGCGACGCGCCTCGGCCAGCCGCGCATCAACGTGCTGCCGGCCGATCTCTTCGCGGGCGCGCCGGCCGGTGCCAAGAGCATCGGCCTTCGCCCGGAGCACATCGTGCAGGGCGAGGGGGAGGAGGCGCTGGTCAAGCGCGTCGAGCATCTCGGCGACCAGACGCGCCTGCATCTCACCTTCAAGCGGCACGACCTCATCACCGTCACCGACGCCCACACGCCGCTCACGGGCGGCGAGACCATCCGGATCCAACCGTCGCAGCCGCTCTATTTCGACGCGGCGGGCATGCGTTTAGCTTAAGGAGATTTCCATGGCGCAATTCATCAACAAGCGCGAAGACGTCGTCACCGAGGCGATCGACGGCGTGCTGGCTCTGTCGGGCGGCGCGCTCACCCGCCTCGACGGCTATCCGCATATCCGCGTCGTCAAGCGCAGCGACTGGGACAAGTCCAGGGTGGCGATCGTCTCGGGCGGCGGCTCGGGCCACGAGCCCGCCCATGTCGGCTTCGTCGGCAAGGGCATGCTGACGGCGGCCGTCTGCGGCGACGTCTTCGCCTCGCCGAGTGTCGACGCCGTGCTTGCCGGCATCCTCGCCGTGACGGGACCGGCCGGGTGCCTGCTCGTCGTCAAGAACTATACCGGCGACCGGCTGAATTTCGGCCTCGCCGCCGAGCGCGCCCGCGCCTATGGCCTCAATGTCTCGATGGTCATCGTCGGCGACGACATCGCGCTTCCCGACCTGCCGCAGGCCCGCGGCGTCGCGGGCACGCTTTTCGTGCACAAGATCGCCGGGGCGCTCGCCGAACAGGGCGCCGATCTCGACACCGTGACGGAAGCGGCAAGGCGCGTCATCGCGGGAACGCGTTCCATCGGCATGTCGCTCGATACCTGCCGCGTGCCGGGCTCGCCGAAAGAGGACCGCATTCCCGAAGGCAAGGCCGAACTCGGCCTCGGCATCCATGGCGAGGCGGGTGTCGAGCAGATCGATTTTGCCGGCGCGCGTGCCTCGGTCGCCACCATGGTCGAGCGGCTTGCCGCCGTCATGGGCGAGGGGCCGCATGTGGCGCTGATCAACAATCTCGGCGGCACCTCGGTGCTCGAAATGTCGGTTCTGGCGCATGATCTTCTCGGCTCGGGCATCGGCGCGAAGATCACCCATGCCATCGGCCCGGCCGCGCTGATGACCTCGCTCGACATGCAGGGTTTTTCCATCTCCGTCTTCCCGGCCGATGCCGCGGAACTGGAACTCCTCAAGGCCCCCGTGCCGATCCCCGCCTGGCCGGGCGTTTCGCAGGTGCAGCCGATTGCCGTTGCCGCCCTGCCGGACGGCCTGACGCCGATCATGCCGATGCCGTCCAGCCATTCCGCGACGCGCGCCTTCCTCATCGATTGCTGCAACGTGCTGGTCGCCGCCGAACAGGATCTCAATGCGCTCGACGCCAAGTCCGGCGACGGCGATACCGGCTCGACGCTGGCGGGTGCGGCCCGCGCGCTGATCAATGCCATCGACCGCCTGCCGCTGTCGGACCATACGCAGCTGCTGCGCGCCATCGGCCAGGAGCTCAGCCAGACGATGGGCGGCTCCTCCGGCGTGCTGCTCGCCATCTTCTTCGCCGCCGCCGGCGACGGCGCTTCGAGCGGCCTGCCGATGCGCGAGGCGCTGCGTGCCGGCCTTGCCCGCATGCAGGAAATCGGCGGCGCCCGGATCGGCGACCGCACGATGGTCGATGCGCTTGCGCCCGCGCTCGATGCACTTGGTCAGGGCATCGCCGCCGCGGCCGCCGCCGCGCGCGAGGGCGCGAACGTCACGGCGACCCTCACACGCGCGAAAGCCGGCCGCGCCGCCTATATCAACGCCAAGCAGCTCGAAGGCCATGTCGACCCCGGCGCGGAGGCCGTGGCGCGGCTTTTCGAGCATCTGGCGCGCTGACGGCGGGCTGGCGGAACAAAGGCTCCGCTTCCTTCTTTTGGGGAGGTCGCGCCATGCGCGCGCTTTCCCGAAAGGAGACCATCAATGGCCAGAGAAAAGACGCTGGACGATCTTTTTCACGACACGCTGAAAGACATCTATTTTGCCGAGCGCAAGATCCTCAAGGCGCTTCCGAAGATGAAGCGGGCGGCGCGGGCGGAGGACCTGAAGGCAGCCTTCGAGAAACACCGCGAGGAGACCGAAGGTCATGTCGAGCGCCTCACGCAGGTGTTCGAACTCATCGGCAAGGCCCCCCGCGGCAAGACCTGCGAGGCGATCGAAGGCATCATCGCCGAGGGCGAGGAAATCATCGAGGAATTCAAGGATACGCCGGCGCTGGATGCCGGCCTGATTTCCTCGGCGCAGGCCGTCGAGCATTACGAGATCACCCGCTACGGCACGCTGAAGCGCTGGGCCAGCGAGCTTGGCCTGACCGAGGCCGTCACGCTGCTCGACCAGACCCTGCAGGAAGAGACCAAGACGGACGGCGCCCTGACCAAGCTCGCCGATGCTTCCGCAAATGCGCGGGCAAAAGCGCGCAAGGCCGCCTGATCTTGTCGACGGCATGATCTCCCGGCTCGCCTGACGGGGGAGGGCAGGGTATTTGACGATCCGGGCAAAACGCTGCCCGGATCGTTTGACAGGAATGCCCGGCATGGATGCCCGACATGGATGAAAGCTTCTTCGCGCGCGATGCCGTGGCGGTCGCCGTCGATCTTCTGGGCGTGCGCCTGCTCGTCGACGGGGTCGGAGGGCGCATCGTCGAAACCGAGGCCTATCGCCCCGACGATGCGGCATCCCACAGCTTTCGCGGTGAGACCGCCGCCAATGCCGCCATGTTCGGCGCGCCGGGCACGGCCTATGTCTACCGCTCCTATGGTCTGCACTGGTGCCTCAATTTTGTCTGCGCGCCCGGCAGCGCCGTGCTTCTTCGTGCGCTTGAACCGACGCAGGGTCTCGAAACGATGATGGAGCGGCGGGGCGTCACGGTGATGCGCAAATTGTGCGCCGGGCCAGGCAATCTCTGCAAGGCGCTTGCCGTTACGGGCGGCATGAACGGCGCTCTTCTTTCCAGGGCGCCGTTTTCGCTGGAGCCTCCGCCGGAAGCGCCCGTCGCGGTCAGCGGCGTGCGCATCGGCATCAGCAAGGCTGTCGATCACCCCTGGCGTTTCGCGATCAAGGGGTCTTCCTATCTGAGCAAGCCGATCTGAGGCCTATGCCTCGATGACATCGAGTTCCGCGGTGAAGGTCGTGCCATCGCTGCCGTCGAAGGCGTGGGTGCCGTTCAACTGGCCGACCACGCCCCGGATCAACCGGCTGCCCATGCCCTGCCGCGCGGTCTGCGGATCGAAACCGATACCGTTGTCCTTGATGGTAAGGCGTGCGCGGCGCCCGCTGACGGCCTTGAGCGCAATGGAAACCCGGCCTTCCCGCCCGTCGGGAAAGGCATATTTCAGGATATTCGTCAGCACTTCGCTCGTCAGCAGGGCGAGCGGCGTCGCATTGTCCGTGGAGACGGCGAGTTCGTCGATGTCGTAGTCCACGGCAACAGGCGCGCCGTAGGCCGTCACCATCTTCTCCACCACCGATTTGATGAGGTCGCGGGCGCATAGCCGGGAAAACTCGTCGTGCCGGTAGATCTGCTCATGCACGGCGACCATGGAGGAGATGCGGTCGGCCAGCGACTGCTGGATTTCTGCCGGCAGGCGCTGCAACTGGATGATGCTTTGCACGGCCTGCAGGTTGTTCTTGACGCGGTGGTGGACCTCGCGAAGGAGAAGCTGGTTGTCCGCGAGCGCGTTTCTCAGCAACTGGGATTGCGCCGCGTCGCGGTGGAGGAGGTGCCGGATCCATTGGCCGGCGGCAAGAAGGCCGATGCCGGCAAGGACGAGGACGGAGACCGCAACCGTGACGTCGCGCCAGAAGCGCTGGATGCCGAAGGCATAGTCGGCCGAAGCCAGGGCGACGAGGCCGGTGCCGTCGACGGTGCGATAGGCGACGATGCGGTGCGCGCCGTCGATGGGGGAAATGGCCTCGTAGGTGCCGGCGGCGGCCTTGGGCAGATAGTCGGTGAAGAGCACGTATTTGCTCATGTCCACCGGCCCGTCCGCAAGCGGATAGCGCGCGACGAGCTGTCCGTCGGCGCGGATGAAGCTGACGGTGGAGTTCGGCCCGAGATCCACCGCCTCCCAGACATCGGCCAGCACGTTCACGTCGAAGGAGACCACGGCGGCACCGGCGAATTTGCCGTCCCGCTCCAGCCGGCGGCTGAAGGCGAAGATCTGGTGGCCGTTGAGCCGGCTGATCAGCAGGCTGGAAATATGTTGTTTGGCGCCCTTTGCAAGCTCGGAGAAATAGGGCCGGTCGACGATGCTGATCGGTTTGACCATCGGGTCGGTGGAGTAGAGCGTCAGGCCCTTTTCGTCGACCACATAGGCCTTCACCTGGCCGGGCAGGTCGGCGACCGCCTCGTTGATGTTGCGCACGCTGGCCGAGGCGGGCGGGGCGATATCGGCGCCGAGCGTCACGTCGATGCGTTGCAGCGCCTGGCGGGCGAGCGAATCGAGCAGGGAAACATTGGTCGCGACGATCTTGGACGCGGCGATCGCCCGCTCCTCGGTGCGGCGGAGCGCATCCTGGTAGCTCGTGAAAAGCCACAGGCCAAGCAGCAGGAGCAGCGAGACGAACATCGCAACGATGATCATCGCGGCCGCTTTCGCCAGCGTGAAGTTGAGGTTCAGCCCTCGCAGCACAACCCATCCCCCAATGCGTTGCCAACTCTTATCAGCCGGCCGGTGCATGTCCAGCCATTCATTGTACGCCGCGACCTCGATCAGTTTTCGTGCGATGCGCGAAGATGCCGGCCATGGCCGGCCATCGCCCGTCGAATGGTATCTTCCAGCTGGCGCTCGCCGAAGGGTTTCGACAGGCGCAGGAGATCGGCGCGGGCCTCCGGCGGCAGCTCCGAATAGCCGGTGGCGAGAATGATCGGGATATGGGGCCAGCGTTCGCGGACGATATCGGCGAGTTGCGAGCCGGTCATCTGGGGCATGGCCTGATCGGTCACGATGAGATCGACGTCATGGGCTTCCAGAAAGGCCAGCGCCTTCGTTCCAGATCCCGCCTCGAAGACGGTATGGCCCATGTCCTCCAGCATCATGACGGTGTTCATCAGAACGAGCGCGTCGTCGTCGACCGCGACGACGGAGAGCGTATCCACCTTCCCGGGCGTTTGCAGGGGCGCCTGTTCCGGTCTGGCCGGCCTGTCGGCATCGACGACCGGCAGCCAGAGCTCGGCCGTCGTGCCGGCACCGGGCGTGGAGCGCAGCACCAGCTTGCCGTTCGATTGCGCCATCAGACCCTGCACCATGGAAAGACCGAGCCCCGTGCCCTTGCCGATGCCCTTGGTGGTGAAGAAGGGCGACGGGGCGTTTTTCAGCGTGTCGGGATCCATGCCGTGGCCCTCGTCCTCGAGGGAAAGGCAGAGATAGGCCTTGTTCTGCAAGTCGGGATGTCTCTTGACGGCGTCGGTCTCCAGCCGCGCGCCGATCACGAGACGGCCGCCTTCCGGCATGGCATCCCGCGCATTGATCGCAAGGTTGAGAAGAGCATTGACCATCTGGTTCGGGTCCGTCCTGACGGGCGGCAGGTCGAGTGGGAACCGGGTTTCGACGGTGACGGTCGGGCCGATGGACCGCTGCAGCATGTCCGTCATGCCGTGGATGAGGGTCGAGAGGTCGACGGGTTCGAAATCGAGGTCCTGCCGGCGGGAGAATGCCAGCAGGCGCTGGGTGAGGGAGGCGCCGCGCTGGGTCGCCTGCAGGGCGTTGTCGAGCAGGGACTGGGCCTCCGGGGTAAGGGAGACGCGTCGCTTCAGAAGATCGAGGCTTGCCTGCACCGCCATCAGCAGATTGTTGAAGTCATGGGCGACGCCGCCGGTCAGTTGCCCGAGCGCTTCCATCTTCTGCGCCTGGAACAGTTCTTCCCGGGCCAGCTCCAGCGCTGCCTGCGCGTCGCGTTTTTCCGTGATGTCGCGGGTGATCTTGGCAAAGCCGATCAGGGCGCCGTCCTCGCCGCGGATGGCGTCGATGATGGCATTGGCCCAGAAGCGCGTGCCGTCCTTGCGCAGCCGCCAACCTTCCGATTCGTAGCGCCCTTCCTGGCGGGCGATTTCGAGGGCGCGTGCGGGCGTGCCGGCGAGCCGGTCCTGCTCGGGAAAGAAGCGGGAGAAATGCTGGCCGATGATCTCGTTCGGCTTGTAGCCCTTGATGCGCTCGGCGCCGGCGTTCCAGCTCGAAACGTTGCCGTCCGCGTCCATCATGTAGATGGCGTAGTCCGTGACGCCCTGCACGAGAAGGCGGAACTGCTGCTCGGCCTTGCGAAGCTGTTCTTCCGCGTGTTTGCGTTCGGTGAGGTCCCGGGTGATCTTGGCAAAGCCGATGAGGCGGCCGTGGGGATCGCGAATGGGATCGATGACGACATGCGCCCAGAATTGTGCGCCGTCCTTGCGCACCCGCCAGCCTTCGCCCTCGAACCGGCCTTCCTCCGCCGCGTGGTTCAGGGCGCGTTGTGGAAGGCCGCGATCCCGGTCTTCGGGCCGATAGAAGCGGGAAAAATGCGAGCCGAGGACTTCGTCCGCCTGGTAGCCCTTGAAGCGGCTCGCCCCGGCATTCCAGCTGACGATATGCCCCTCGCGGTCCAGCATGTAGATCGCATAGTCGGTGATCGCGTCCACCAGCAGCTTGTAGCGATCCTCGCCGCCAAGCGCCGATGCCTCATGTTCTGTCATGCCCATCCCCCAATGCTAACCGCCGGAAACGCGTAAACCCGCAAAGGGTTCCATTGCAGGATGCATTTTTTTTGAAGACGCGTCCAAGCGGTGCGCCGCATCGCCATTGCGCCGCTGCGCCCTATATGGATGGCTTTCGAAGAGCGCGGCGAGGAGCCGAGCGATGGTCAGACAAAACCGGCTTTTGGCGGCGCTGGCTCAGGAGGACCGGGAGGTCCTGTTGCCGCGCATGGTTGAGATGGAGCTGCCGCAGGGACTGGAACTGTCCATGCCCGGCATGCCGGTCGACCACTGCTATTTTCCCACCGCCGGCATCATTTCCACCGTCGTCGTCTCGCCGAAGGGCAACCAGGCGGAAATCGGCGTCATCGGGCGCGAGGGCATGTCGCCGTCCTCGGCCATTCTCGGGGCGGATCGCAATCCCTATCGCACGGTCATCCAGGTCAGCGGGCGGGGCTGGCGCATCCCGCGCGGCGTGCTGCTGGAAGGCCTCAAGCAGCGTCCGGCGCTTCGCAGCATCATGCTGCACTGGGTGCAGGTCTTTTCCTGTCAGGTTGCTTTCAGCGCGCTTTCCAACGCCGTGCATATCGTCGAAGAGCGGCTCGCCCGCTGGATCCTGATGTGCCACGACCGGCTGGAGAACGACCGGTTGGATCTCACGCACGAGTTTCTGGCGATCATGCTGGCCGTGCGCCGCGCGAGCGTGACCAACGCCCTTCATGTGCTCGAAGGGCATGGTTTCATCTATTCCCACCGGGGAACCATCATCGTGCGCGACCGGGCCGCGCTCGAAGCCTTCGCTGCCGACGCCTATGGCGGCAGCGAGCGGGAATATGCCCGGCTTTTCCCCGCCGCGGCCTGAGGCCGCCAATGCTCTTCCGATCCCCTCTGTCCGTTACCGTACGGACGCCCGGTGCCGGGTTGTCTCCCTGATTTTATGATCATAGATGGACGGCCATTGATTGTAGGAAAGACCGAAGCCTCTGGCGGATTTGCGGTCGTTGAACCGCTTGGGATTGTTGAATGGCAGACGTTTCGCAGGGCAGGTTTCGGAACAACCTGCTTCGGCGTTTGCCGGAGAGAAGCCTTGCCCGGCTCGCGCCGCAACTGGAGCGGATCGCGCTGCCCCGGTCCTACCAGCTTTCCTCGCCCCACCAGCCGATGGACCATGCCTATTTCTTCGAGAGCGGCATCGCCTCCGTCGTCGTGCGCTCGCCGGAGGGCCAGCACACCGAGATCGGCATCATCGGCCGGGACGGCATGTGCCCCACCGCGGCGATCCTCGACACGGATGTCGATCCCTTCTCGGTCTTCATGCAGATGCAGGGCGAGGCCTGTCGCATCGCCATCCCCGCGCTGAAAGCGGCGCTGGAGGACGATCGCGAGGCGCAGGGGCTGTTTTCCCGCTATACCCAGGCGCTCGCCGTCCAGCATGCCTATACCGCGCTCTCCAATGCCGTGCATCATATCGACGAGCGGCTCGCCCGCTGGATCCTGATGTGCCACGACCGGGCTGATGGAGCGGATATCAGCCTGACGCACGAATTCCTGTCGATCATGCTGGCCGTCCGACGCCCGAGCGTCACGACGGCGCTCCACGTGCTGGAGGGCAAGAAGCTGATCTATTCCGAGCGCGGCGTCATCATCGTGCGCGACCGGGCAGGTCTCGAAGCCTTTGCGCGGGACGCCTATGGCGAGTGCGAGAAGGAATATGAACGGCTCATCGGGCCGCTTGCCGACGAGAGCATGTCAGGTTCAGATTGAACCAGACATGCTCTAGATTCTTTTGTTTTCGTTCGTCTTTTCGGGAAAACCGGTTCCCACTTTTCCCTGACAAACTCTAGTCGAGCACGTCGCTGAAGGGAAGGCGGGCGACCATCCGCTCCCCGACGTCTTCGATCTCGAACCGGCGTGCCTCGTCCATTCACCCCTTGCGCAGATCGGCGGCGAAATCGACGGGGTGAAACCCAGACTGCTCGTCACCCTCGGCGCCACCGCCACCTTCGCGGTGCTGGGAAAGCGCCATGCGGTCACCGCCGACCGGGGCCGCATCGTCGAGACGCCGATCGGCGTGCCGGTGCTCATCACCGTGAAACCGTCCGCCCTCCTGCGCAGCCGCGGCCGGCCGGACGCCGAACAGGAAAGGCAGCGCTTCGTCGCCGAGCTTTGCAAGATGAAGCCGTTCCTCAAGGCCTGAGGCTGCGCGAGCGCGTCGCGTCGAGCGTCGTTTCTGCGCTGTCCTCGACCTCTGTCTCCGGCCGGTCGCGCCCCGCCGTCACCTCCTGATGCCAGCGCCCGTCTTCCGATTGATAGGAAATGAAGCGGTCCTCATCGGACTGTTCGTGCTGTTCGGCGGCAAGCCGCGCAGCCGCCAGCGCCGCGGCGTGGTTCGGAAAGGCCTCGGAAAAGACGTCGTCCAGCTAGTAGGCCCATCCGTCTTCATGCGGCACGACATGGCAGGTGATCGGTATCTCTTTCTCCCTGTATTGGTGGAAGAGAGCGAACCGGCCGGCGCGAATGGTTCCGCTGAAAGGGAACAAATACCGTCTCGGATCGGTTCGCCTGCCAGACCATGGAAACACCAGACCATCGAAGCAAGGGAGACGGCAATGACCGAGCGCAAGAACGCTTCCCGCGAAGAGGATTTTCGCGATTACGAACAGCGGGACATCCGCGACGGCTGGCCCTATGCGGGCGACGACGGGGCACGGCTGGCAGGGCAGAATCGTCCCTATGGCGCGCCCGGCGCCGGTCTCGACCGGATGGACAACGAGGGCATCGAGATCGCCGCCGATCCCGCGGATTGTGACGTCGACGGTGCGCCCTTGCCGTTTGCGGATGAGAACGAGACGATCGCCGACGACGATCTGGAGGCGCGCATCGTGCAATGGCTCGAAGACGACGTGCGGGTCGATCTCGCCTTGCTGGACCTGACGGTGCGGGACGGTGTCGTGCAGCTTGACGGTGCCGTCGACAGCGAGGATGATCGCCGTCATCTCATCGGCTTGCTGCGCCGGGTGAAGGGCGTGGGCGATGTCCGTGCCGAGGGCTTGCAGGCACGGGGCGTCGACAGCCATATCCCCCGCGATGCGGACGAGTAAGGCGCCGTATGTTCGTACGATTCCGTACCGTTTTCCCGCTTTGAAACGCCGGCATAGGGGCCTAGATTCTCCTTTGGCGCGGGAGGACGCGGGCATGGGCAGCTATACATCCAAGGGAATGTTCGAACCCCAGGAACTGGGTGACTTGAAGCACGTTTTCGACGAACTGACCGCGCAATCCTGGTTCGATCCTTCGGACGAGGCGCGCGAAAGCTTCGCGCGCTATCTCTTCGAGACCTTTCCCGCCGTCACCTTCGACCCGGTCCGGCATCGCTCGATCATCGAAGCCTCGGCCCGCATGTTCTACACGCGGGACGGCGCCTAGGCCGCGACGGAACCAAAACGGCTCCCGCGAATTTCCGGGCAGGATAAAGACCTGACCAGACAAGGCGGCAGACCGTGCAAGACGAAACCTTCCCGTTGCCCATCGCAGACGACAGGACGCAATCCCTGATCATACGGCCCGGCCAAAACGCCTGGCGAACCGCCACCGCCGACCGTCTGAGCGTTCTCGTCGATGGCCAGGCCTATTTCCGGGTGCTGGAGGGCGTTCTGCAACAGGCGCGCCGCGAGATCTGGATCGTCGGCTGGGACTTCAACCCCGATATCCCGATGCGGCCCGATCAGCCCGGATCACCGACACTCGGCGCCTTTCTCCTGCGGCTCGTCGAGGAACGGCCGGACCTGACGATCCGCGTCCTCGTCTGGGGCATGGGGCCGATCTATTCCGGCAAGTCGCTCAAGATGTTTCGCAAGCGTCGCTGGTCCTCCCACCCGCGCATTGTGCTCGCCTTCGACAACCGTCATCCCCTGCGCGGCTCGCACCACCAGAAGTTTGTCGTGGTGGACGACCGCGTCGCCTTCGTCGGCGGCATCGACCTCACCGCCAAGCGCTGGGACACGACGGATCATGCCGTCGACGATCCCCGCCGCACGCTTCCCTCCGGCGAGCGCTACGAGCCGGTGCACGATATGCAGGTGGCGCTGGAGGGGGACGCAGCACGGCTCGCCGGTGATATCGCCCGCCGCCGCTGGCAGTTCGCCACCGACGAGACGGTGCCGGCGTCGGGCGTTTCGGCGGATGTTCGTCTCGACGGCGGGGCGGCGGACATGACGAATGTGGCGGTCGCCTTCGCGCGCACGGAGCCGGCGATCCGAGGCCGCCCCGCCGCGACGGAGGCCATGGACCTCACCGTTGCCGCCCTCCGGGCGGCCCGTCGCCACATCTATATCGAGAGCCAGTATTTCGCCTCGAAGCGGGTCTGCGACGTGCTCTGCGAAAAGCTCGCCGAGCCCGAGGGGCCGGAGGTCGTCATCATCTCGACGCTGAGTTCGCACGGCACCATCGAGCGCCTCGTGCTCGGTGCCAACCGCGACCGGCTCATCCGCCGCCTCGATCAATGCGACCGCCATGGCCGCATGCGCGCCTTCTATCCCGTCGTGCCCAAACCCGACGGCACGGAGCAGGAGATCATCATCCATTCGAAGCTGGTGATCGTCGACGACGCTTTCCTGCGCATCGGCTCCTCCAATCTCAACCAGCGCAGCGAAGGGCTGGATACCGAGCTCGACATCGCAGTCGAGGCGCGCACCGACGCGGAGCGAAGCAGCATCCTGGCGCTGCGAAACCGGCTGCTCGCCGAACATCTGAACACGGAACCGGAAATCTTGGGCGCCGCCTTGCAGGCAGACGGAACCTTGGGCAGGACGATCGACGCCTTCAACACCCGGGATCGCGGATTGCGTCCTTTCCGGGATGCGCGCGGCCGGGGCGCGGTGGCGCCGGTCATGGGCACGGGGATCGTCGATCCCGTCGCGCCCTGGTGGCCGCTTTCCGCCTGGGCGAAGGCCTGCCGATCGCTCCTGCGCCGTCAGCGCGCGCTCTTGCGCAAGTCCGCCGCGTCCTTCGGCTCGAGCAAGGCTTCGCTGGCGAGCAGCAAGACGAGCCCCAGCGGCAGCGGAATGAAGAAATAGACGACGCGGAAGGCGATCAGCGCGCCGATGGGGGCCGCGCCGCCGAGCAGGAAGCCGATCGTCGCTTCCAGCACGCCGAGCCCACCGGGCACATGGCTGACAAGCGCCGTCAGGTTGCCGACGACATAGGCCGCCGTGGTCTCCATATAGCCCGCCTCGCCGCTGAGGAGCTGGTGCAGGCAGGCCGCGACAAAGGCGAAGTTGACCGTCCCGACGGCGATCTGCGCGGCGGCCAGCCGCGGTGCCGGTAGCGCGAAACGCCAGTTCCGCACCTTCACATCTCCGCGCAGGAAGGCCGAGAGCAGCAGATAGAGCGCCGAAAGCGCAAGGCAGGCGATGCCAAGCGCGACGGACGCCATCGTGCCGAGCCCCGCGACCTTGCCCGCGGTGCCGGGCAGGAGAAGCAGGCAGAGGCCGGCAAGCGTGATCAGCCCGAGGCCGACCGTCACCCCGCAGAAGACGATCAGCTTGGCGATCTCCTCCGCGCCCAGCCCCCAGCGCGCATAGAACCGGTAGCGCACTGCCCCGCTGCTGAGCGCCGCGACCCCGACATTGTGGCCGATGGCAAGGCTGGTGAACGAGGCGAGCGCCGCCCGCGGATAGGAAAGCGGCTTGCCGACATAGCTGAGCGCCAGGAAGTCGAAGAGCGTCAGGCAGAGATAGGAACAGGTGGCGAAGGCGAGCGCGAGGGCGAAATTCGCCTTGGGAATGGCGGCGACGGAATTGCAGATGTCCTCGAAGGAATATTGGTTCAGCGTCCGGTAGATCAGCCATCCCGCGACCAGAACCGCGAGGGCGACAAGGGCGTGGAGGATATGGGTTCGTTTCATGCGTCGTGCCTTTCGAAATCTGCCGGGCGAGATCTGCCGGGGCGGAACGAAAACAGGGCTTTTCGTGTTCCCACCGCGTCCGAAGGAACGAAAGGAAGGCGTGAGCAGACGCAATGAGCAGGCGGTTGAGGATCATGACCTACAACGTGCATAGCTGTTTCGGCACGGACCGGAAGCTCGACCCCGGCCGCATCGCAGAGGTGATCGCCGAAAGCGAGGCCGATATCGTCGCCCTGCAGGAGGTGGATGTCGCCCGGGCGCGCAGCGGCGGCATCGATCAGGCGCAGTCGATCGCCAATCATCTGCGTATGGTCTCGCATTTTCATCCTGCGCTGCATCTGGAAGAGGAGCGCTACGGCGACGCGTTGCTGACGGCCCTGCCGACGCGCCTCGTCAAGGCCGATGCGCTGCCGTCGCGCGGCGAGCCGCGCGGTGCGCTCTGGGTGGAGGTGCCGGTGGACGATGTGGCGCTGCAGGTTTTCGTCACGCATCTCGGTCTTCTCGGCGGCGAGCGCGTGCGCCAGACCGAAGCCCTGATCGGCCCCGGCTGGCTCGGCGCGCCGATGCCGGACAATGCGCGCATCGTCCTTGCGGGGGACCTCAATGCCGTCTCGCGTTCTGCGTCCTACCGAATGCTCGTGCGTCGCCTGAAGGATGTCCAGACCGCCACCGGCCGCCGTCCTCAGGCGACCTTCCCCTCACGCCTGCCGCTGCTGCGTATCGACCATATCTTCGTCGGCGAGGGGATTTCCGTCCGCCGAGCCTTCGTGCACGACACGCCGCTTGCCCGCAGAGCCTCGGACCATTTGCCGCTATGCGCCGATCTGGAGATCGAATAGGCCGCAAGCACCCGGTCTCGGGCATCGCCGCGTCATTCGCGGCGATGCCCTCTTTCCGGTGCCGCTTAGCGCGCGGGCGGCGCGTACATCAGGCCGCCATCGCTCCACAGGCGATTGAGGCCGCGGTCGATTTTGAGCGGGCTGTCCTTGCCGAGGTGGCGCTCGAAGACCTCGCCGTAATTGCCGACGGCGGAGATCGCCTGATAGGCCCACTTGGCGTCGAGACCCATTGCCTTGCCGGCTTCGTTTTCGATGCCGAGGAAGCGTTTCTGGGCGACGGTGCCGCTTTCGAGGAGCGAAGCCGCGTTGTCCTTGGATATGCCCATCTCCTCCGCCTCGATCAGCGCGAAGAGCGTCCAGCGCACGACCTTGAACCACTGGTCGTCGCCCTGGCGTACGGCCGGGCCGAGCGGCTCCTTGGAGATGACCTCCGGCAGCACGACGAAGCGGTCGGGATCGTTGAGCGTCAGGCGCTGGGCATAGAGCGCCGAGGCGTCGGTGGAATAGACGTCGCAGCGGCCGGTATTGAAGGCCTGCACCGTCTGGTCCGGCTTCTCGAAGGCGATGACCTGATACTCGATCTTGTTGGCGTTGAAGTAGTCGGCCATGTTCTGCTCGGTCGTCGTGCCGGTTTCGGTGCAGATCGAGGCGCCGGAGATGTCCTTGACGCTGGAGACGCCGAGCTCCTTGTTGATCATGAAGGCCTGGCCGTCATAGTAGATCGTGCCGACGAAGCTCATGCCGAGATCGGTGTCGCGCGACAGCGTCCACGTCGTCTGGCGCGACAGCAGGTCCACTTCGCCCGACTGCAGCGCGGTGAAGCGGTCCTTCGTGGAGAGCGGCACATAGGCCACCTTGTCCGGATTGCCGAGCGTCGCGGCCGCGACCGCGCGGCAGAAGTCCACGTCGAAGCCGCTCCAGGCGCCGTTCTTGTCCGGCGCGGAAAAGCCGAGCACGCCCTGGCTGACGCCGCAGCGCAGTTCACCGCGCTGCTTGACGATATCGAGCGTGCCGGCATGGGCAGCTGTGCCGGCGGCAAGTGCAGCGGCGAGGGCCAAAAGGTTCAGTTTCATGGGTTCTCCTCCTTGATTGTTCTGGGGTTGTTTTGGGCATGCGTCGTCCCGGCCGGGAGAGCGGTTCTCCCGGCTGAAAGTGGTTGAAAGCGGATGGTCGTCAGCCCTGGCCGCGTGTCCGCGCGACGTCGGCGAAGGTTTCCTCGAGCACGGCGATGAGGTGGTCGGCGTCGCGCTTCGAGAAGATCATGGGTGGGCGCATCTTGAGCACGTTGTCATGCGGTCCTTCCGTGCCCATCAGCACGCCGCGGCGGCGGGCGCCATTGGAGACGGCGCGGGCGAATTCGGTCGCGGGCGCCTTGCTCTTGCGGTCCGTCACCAGTTCGATGCCGAGGAACAGGCCGAGCCCGCGCACGTCGCCGATGACCGCATGGCGCGTCTGCATGTCGCGGAAGGCGTCCATCAGGTAGGCGCCGATCGCCAGCGCATTGCCGCGCAGGTCCTGGCTTTCGATGACGTCGAGCACGGCAAGGCCGACGGCGCAGGAAACGGGGTTGCCGCCGAAGGTGTTGAAATATTCCATGCCGTTGTCGAAGCTGTCGGTGATCTCGCGCGTCGTCACCACGGCCGCCATCGGGTGGCCGTCGCCGATCGGCTTGCCCATGGTCACGATGTCGGGGACGACGCCCTGCGTCTCGAACGCCCACCAATGGCTGCCGACGCGGCCGAAACCGACCTGCACCTCGTCCGCGATGCACACACCGCCCGCTTCGCGGACCAGCCGATAGACCTCCCTGAGATAGCCTTCCGGCAGGAAGACCTGGCCGGCGACGCTGGGGATGGATTCGGCGATGAAGAAGCCGGGCGCTTCGCCCTTCGCCCGCAGGACAGCGATCTGTTCGGCGACGCTTTCGGCAAAGCGCCGGCCGTGCTCTTCGACGGGCCAGTCGGCCGGCGCATGATAGCTATCCGGCACCGCCGCCACGTGGACATGCGGCTTCGGCCCCTTGCCGCCCTTGCGGCGGAACTTGTAGGGGCTGATGTCGATCAGTTCCTGCGTCGTGCCGTGATAGGACCAGTCCAGCGTGAGGGCGTTCTCGCGCCCGGTGTGGGCGCGCATCATGCGCAGCGCCAGGCTGTTGGCCTCCGAACCGCTGTTGACGAAGCCGGCGACTGTCAGTTCCTTCGGCAGCGTCGCCGTCAGGCGCTCGGCATAGGCGACGATATTGTCGTGCAGGTAGCGGGTGTTGGTGTTGAGCGTCGCGGCCTGCCTCGCCATCGCCTCGATCACGGCCGGATGGGCATGGCCGATGTGGCAGACATTGTTGAAGCAGTCGAGATAGGCCCGCCCGCCATCGTCGATCAGCCAGACGCCGTCGCCGCGCACGAACTTGATCGGCTTGTCATAGGAGATCGAGAGGTTCGGCAGCAGCAGTTCGCGCCGCAAGGCGACGATCTCCTCATGCGAGCGGCCCTGCCGTTCGTAGAATTCCTGCGCGATGCCGCCGAAGGTGCGCGCGTCGGGGAAGAGTTCGGCCCAGACATCGAGATAGTGCGGCTCGCCGACGCCGAGGATTTCGGTCGCCGAAAGGTTCGTGTCGGTGGAAAGCTGCAGGTGGAGATGCGGCGCCCAGCCGCCGTTTTCCGCCGGGGCGCCCATCTCGCCGACCAGTGCGCCCGCCTCCAGCCGGTCGCCGGCCGCAAGACGCCCCAAAGCCTCATGGGCAAGATGGCCCCAAAGCGAGATGAAGGGCGGGCAGCCCTCGGGTTCGTGGCGCAGCGCGATCAGGCAGCCATAGCCGAGCGGATCCGGCTCGATCTCGACGCTGACGACCGTGGCGGCGAGCGGCGTGAAGACCTTCGTGCCCGCGGCCATGAAGATATCGAGGCCGAGATGTCGGGTGCGGCGGGTCTTTTCGATGAAGCGCGAGACGAACATTTCGCCGGTATAGACGGTACGCTCTTCGCCCCAGGGACCGACGCCGAGTTCGATGCCGTTCTCGCGGCAATGGGCTTCCCAGACCGCCTGCGCCTCGTCCGGTTCTTCCGCAGCGGATTTGACCGTCATCGGATGGGCAGGATCGCCATAGGGAACGAGGGCGGCGGGATAGGTCGCGGCCGGGCGTTCGAGCAGCGGAGCGAGCGATCTGCGGTTCGCGGCGATCCAGTCCGTGATGGCGTGCGCGCCGGGCACGGCCTCGAAGCCGCAGGCTTTCCTGAGGATCGCCGTCGCAAAACGCGGGTTCATCCTGTCGAGCTTGCGCAGCAGCGCCCAGGCCGGCCGTTCGCTGATCGCGAGATAGGGATTGTCCTCGGTATGCGCGCGGCGCGAGGCCGACATGGTGACGGAGGTGACGAGCCGGATGGCGATGAGATCGTAGAGGACGTCGACTTCTTCCGCGAGCAGCGGATATTCCGCATGGAAGCCGCGGGCGATGGCGGCGGCCGCGCCAATGGGGTCGGCATGGTCGAGACCGGCATAGGCGGCGGCGATGGCGACTTCCGCAATCAGCGGCGAATAGAGCGCGTCGCCGAAATCGATGAGGCCGGAGATGCGGTCATGGTCGGCCGCATCGACCAGCACGTTCCAGTCGTTGGCGTCGTTGTGGATGACGGCGGCCCGCAATGTCGCAAGGCGCTGTTCGAGCGCCGTGAAGCGCGCAAGGAACCGCTCCAGCAGCGCGCGGTCTTCGGCCGCCGCGACATGGCGCAGCCGCTCGGCCGAACGGCCGGCCTTGCGGATGTCCCAGTCGAGATCGCGCAGCGCGCCGGGATGCATGAAGCCTTTCAGCGCCCCGTCGAACCGGCCGAGCATACGGCCAAGGGATTCGAGCGCGGCGTCGCTACGCTCCGTCTCGGCGAGCGGCTGACCATCGACCCAGCTCACCAGCCGGATGCGGTGGCCGACGCCGTCGGGGCTCGTCACGCGGGCAAGGCTTTCGCCCCTCACCGTCGGGCGGATATGCGGCACCGGCAGGTCGCCCGCATGGGTGCCGATATGCGCCAGCAGAGCCGTCTGGAAGTCGCTTTCCACTTCCGGTTCGGCAGCATTGACGATCTTCAGGATGAAGGAGCCGGCCGGCGATTCTACCTTGAAATTCTGATCCCGCTCGCTGGCGAGCGGCGAGAGCGCACCCGCCAATCCATAGTGCTCGGAAAGCAGCGCGGCAGCAGTCTCTGTGGAAAAATCCGGTGTCGTCTTCAGCATGTCGTTCATGGCGTCCTCATTTTCATGGAAAGAGTTGCATGGACGCCACGCCGGCGCATCCGGCATTATGCCGGTTGTGCCTGCACTCTGTTTATAATAACCGTCATCTTGTCGGCCGCCTCTGGAGGGGAACAATGCAGGATACGGACGCCATCGACCGCACGATCCTCAGCATCCTCTCGCGGGAGGCCCGCATTCCCATGAAGTCGCTCGCCGGCCGCATCGGTCTGTCGCGCAGCGCCACCACGGAACGGGTCGGCCGGCTGGAAAAGGCCGGCATCATCCGCGGCTACCGGGCCGATATCGGCCAGCTCGACGACGGCCAGATCCAGGCTTTCCTGCTCGTCACGCTGAAACGCACGCCCTCGCTCGGCGTGCTCGACCGCCTCGCTGGCTTCTCCGCCGTGCGCAAGGTCTCCTCGGTCAGCGGCCAGCTGGATCTCGTGGTGGAGGTGGAGGTGGGCTCGATCAATGCGCTCAACGAACTGCGCAACGAAGTCTCGACCATGGACAATGTCGAGGACCTCACCACCTCCATCGTGCTGCGCCGGGATATCGAGCGGAGCTGAAAAGGCGAGAATCGCCGCCGCTCGCGGGAATCTTCACTCTATAATAGCAGGTGATCCAGGGACGCGGGCGCCCCGTCGCAGAGGACCTTTCCGTTTGGTAACGATTTTTAATCCAATTGTCTGAAAATGATCTGAACCACCGAGAGGCTGACAGAGATTGAATATTGATCAACCTCCTTGGCTGCTGTACTCATGCCACGCAAATCCGCGGGCCGACGCAGCCGGCATGATTGAAAGTTGAATGTGGATGCAGTCGTTTAGCCGTTTTTTCCTCGCCACCGCCTCGATGGCCGCGTTGTTGCTGGTTTCGTCCTGCACCGTCCTGCCGAGCTCCGGGCCGAGCGCTGACGCGATCCAGTCCGGCTCCAAGGCGTCGGAAACGCCCTATGTGCTGGTCAATGTAACCCAGGCCGTTGCCGACATGCTGGCGCAGGAGCAGGCCCGTCCGCTTTCCATCGCGTTCGGTTCCGCGAAAAAGACGAGTTCCTCGCAGATCGGTGTCGGCGACGTCGTGTCCGTCGTCATCTGGGAAGCGGCCAAGGACGGCCTGTTCTCGGGCGGCGAGAAGGGACCGGGCGCCGCGCAGATTCCGCCGCAGCCCGTTTCGGAAAACGGCACCATCGTCGTTCCCTATGCCGGCACGATCCGCGTCGCAGGGCGCACGCCGCAGGAAGTCAAGGGCGATATCGAAGCGGCGCTGAAGGGCATGGCGGTCGAGCCGCAGGTCCTCGTCAACGTCGTCGCGAACAATTCCAACACGGTCACGGTGACGGGCGAAGTCGCCCGCAGCGGTCTCATTCCGCTGCTGCCGGGTGGCAATCGCCTGATGGACATCATCGCGACCGCCGGCGGTCCGCGCATGGAATCGCACCAGCTTGCGGTGCAGATCACCCGCGGCTCGAAGTCCGAAACCATCCCGATGGAGCAGCTCGTCTCGGACCCGCGCGAAAACATCTACGTGCAGCCGAACGACGTCGTGACGCTGATCCGCCAGCCGCGTAACTTCACGGTCTTCGGCGCGTCGATGGCCAATGCGTCGCTGCAGTTCGACGAATCGCAGCTCTACCTCAACCAGGCGCTGGCCAAGGTGGGCGGCCTCAACGACGATCGCGCCAATGCCCGCGGCATCTTCATCTATCGCCGCGAACCGGCCGACACGGTCCGCAGGCTCGCCCCCAATGCGCGGGCGATGTATCCCGACGGAACGGTCAACGTCATCTATCAGATCGACCTGAAGGATCCCGCCGGCTTCTTCGTCCTGAAGAGCTTCCGGGTTGCCAACCGCGACCTGATCTACATCGCGAACTCTTCGCTGGCCGAAGTCCGCAAGTTCTCGACGCTCATCAGCACGACGGCGTCGCCGGTCATCCAGGGCGCGGCCTTCGCCTCGAGCCTGCACGACTTGAGCAACTGATGCCGAATCGCGCGAGCGGGGTCATCTCCCTGCTCGCCCCTCCGGACAAGGCCCGGAGCAATCCATCGCGAAGCGATATAATCTCCCTGGCGGGGCTTGCCTGCCGGGGCATAAATTGTCAGAACCGATTGGTAGGGTTCCGCCGGCTGTTCCCGTCCGCGCCTTGCGGGGACAATCGCAAAGCGCGTGAGCAGCAAGCATGAACTGGTTTGGTAACCCCTGGCTGTTGACGGCCGCCTGTTTCGCCTGGGCCTCCACCGTCGTCTATGCGACCGACCGTTTCGCGCTTCCGCGCGCGGTGGCCGCGCGGCACCGCATGGACCGGACGCCCTTTCGCATCGCCTTCGAAACGCTGGCCCGCCTTCCGATCATCGGGCTGGTCTTTGCCGGCTTTTTCGCGATTTCCTGGCGCCCGATCTATGCCGCGCAGGGCACGCTGAGCTTCTTCGTCATCTTCACCGCTATCTCGCGCGCCAAGTTCATCTTCATCCGCGAGCCGCTGGTCTTTTCGGATATCGCGCTCGTCGCGGACGTCTTCAAGCACAAGGAGATCTTCTACGCGACGAAGCTGAACGTGCTGTTCTGGATCATCGCCTGTGGCTATGTGTTCGGCGCATCGACGCTGTTCTTCATCTTCGAGCCGAGCATCCTGCCGGCGGACAACCGCTTCCTCTGGGTGATCGCCGGCCTTTGCATCGCGTTCGGGCCGCATTTCCTGCTGTTCGTCAAGCCGATCAACGTGCGCCTGCGCCGCGTAAGCGAAAGCGTTCTGCAGACGCTCGACGTCTTCGCCAACACCGTACGTTTCGGGACCTTCGCGTCGGTCGTCTATCACTTCCTGATCTGGATCGGCGTGCGCCGCGACCAGATCGTCGCGGAACTCATGGCGACGCTGCAGCATGCCTTCCAGGAGATCGTCCATGCGGATGACGCGGCAGCAAGCGAGAGTGCGCCCCTCGTCATCATCTGGCAGTCGGAATCCTTCTACGACCTCCGCCATTTCGACATGCCCGATCTCGATCTGCCCCATCTCGACGCCATGAGGGCGCGCGCCGTGCAATCCGGGCGCATGACGAGCGTGTTCGAGGGCGGTTATACGCTGCGCACGGAATTTGCCGTCCTGAGCGGCCTTCAGCCGGAAGACGCCCATGTCGATGCCAGCTATCCCTATCTGCGCGCCGCGCATTATTCCGACATCGCCTGGCCCATGCGTCTGAAGCGGGCCGGCTGGCTCACGCATTTCGTCCATCCCTACGAGCGCACCTTCTTCTTCCGCGACAGGGCCATGCCGCTGCTCGGCTTCGACAACATGACGATGCTGGATGGTTTTGCGCACGACCCCCAGACCGACGGCCCCTATGTCTCCGACCGGCGGCTGACCAGCATGGTCGTCGACATCATCGCGGATATCGGCAAGGAGCAGTCGGCTTTCGTCTTCGTCGCCTCGATGGGCAATCACGGACCCTGGCTGCCGGGGCGGTGCGGGGACCTCACCGATCCGGTCGCCATCTACACCGAACTGCTGCGCAAGACCGACGAGGCCCTCGGCCAGCTCATCGCCTATCTCGATCGTCTCGACCGGCCCGTCTGGCTCGCCTTCTACGGCGACCATGCGCCGCTGTTGAAGACCCTGGCGGACCCCTTCCCGGACCCGCGGACGGACTATGCCCTGGTTCCGCTGGCGCGCGCGGCGGAGGGGCGAACGGCGCCACCCGTTCAGGTCGAGGAAGCCCCCTGGAATCTTCTCGGCACGCTCTTCACCCAGGCCGACCTGCAGCGGCGGCGCCCGTCATGACGGCAGAAGCGGAAATCCCGGCGCGCGGCCAGGCAAAACGCACCTTCCTCTTTCTGCAAGGCCCGTCCTCGCCGCTCTTTTCCAAATGCGCGGCAGGGCTGGAGGCGCGCGGGCACACCTGCCTGCACATCAATCTCAATATCGGTGACTGGATTTTCTGGCGCCGGCCGGGCGGTACCAATTATCGCGGGCGGCCGGAGCGCTGGCCGGATTTCGTGCGCGACTTCATGGTCCGTCACGGCGTCACCGATCTCCTGTTGCTCGGCGAGGAGCGGCCTTACCACAAGGCGGCGGTCAAGGCCGCCAAGGCGCTGTCCGTCGACGTCTATGTGATCGAGATGGGGTATCTGCGTCCCGACTGGGTGACGTTCGAGCGGGACGGCATGTCGTCCAATTCGCATTTTCCCCGCGATGCGCAGCAGATCCTTGCCGAGGCGGCGGGATTGCCGGAACCGGACTGGGCGATCCGCTATCGGCAGAAATTCTCGGTCGAGGCCGGCTACGACCTTCTCTATAACCTGCCGAACGTCTTCCTGTGGTTCCTATACCCGCATTACCGCCGGCACGCGCTGTTCCATCCGCTTGCCGAATATGCCGGGTGGGTCGGGCGGCTGATGCGCAAGAAGCGTACCGAACAGGCCGCTGAGGCGACATGCGCGCAAATGCTTGCCAGTGGGAAACCGTTCTTCGTATACCCGCTGCAGTTGCAAACGGATTATCAGTTGCGCGCGCATTCTCCCTTCGCGAACCAGCAGGAAGCGATCTCCACGGTCGTGACGTCCTTCGCCGCGAACGCGCCGGCCGACTGCCAGCTTCTGATCAAGCTGCATCCGCTCGACAACGGCCTGATCGATTGGCGCGCCTATATTGCCGGGCAAGCCGCGCGCGATGGGATCGCGGAGCGCGTTCACGTCGTCGATGGCGGCAATCTCGACCGGTTGATCGACGGGGCGAGGGGCCTTGTCACCGTCAATTCGACGGCCGTGATCGGCGCTTTCAAGCGGCAGAAGGCCGTGAAGGTGCTGGGTTCCGCCGTCTTCGACGCGCCCGGTCTTTGTTATCCGGGCACGCTCGACGCCTTCTGGGCCGATCCGGTTCCGGCGGAAAAGCCGCTTGCGGAAGCCTTTTTCCGGTTGATCGCCGGGAAATATCAGGTGCGCGGCAACTTTTATTCGCAGGACGGATCCTCGGCGGCGGCCGAAGCCATCGCGTGCCGCCTGCTCGATGTGAACGGCGAAAGTGCGGTGGTTGCCGCTTGAAACCGAATAAGAGACGGCTACAGTCCGTAATCGTGAAGGACTATTGACCTCAATTTCTCTTACTCGCATTTGCGGAGTGTGAACATCATATTGCTTCGTTTATGTCAGACTGCGGTCTTGCATTGGCGGCCCGGCGTCCTGTATTGCCTCTATTATATTAGGTGGTGAACAACTCTGGGTGTTTCCGCATGGGCTTTTGGGAAGGACGGGTTCCCTCAAGCTTTCAGACCAAGCAATAGTAGACAATGTTGGGTGACCATGACGGTTGAAATTATCGGATACGCCGCTGTAGCTCCGGGGGCTGGTTCTGCGTCGCAGTTGTTCGATTTGTTGCGCCGTGGCCAGTGCGCCGTAACCGAGGTTCCGGCCAACCGCTGGGATCGCTCGCGTTTCTGGCACCCGAGCCCGAGCGTCTCCGGCAAGACCTATACATTCGCCGCCGGCGTCATCGACGATATCGATACCTTCGACCCACGCATTTTCGGCCTGTCGCGGCGCGAAGCGATGGCGATGGACCCGCAGCAGCGCCTCCTGCTGGCCGTGACCTGGCGCGCGCTGGAAGATTCCAACATCACCCTCTCGTCGTTGCAGGAAGAGGCCATCGGGGTCTATATCGGCGCATCGAGCCTCGACAGCGCCAACCTCTCCACGGAGGACCCGGCCGCGGGCGGTCCGTATTTCATGACGGGCAACACGCTTTCCATCGTCGCCAACCGCCTCTCGCACATTTTCGGCCTCAGCGGACCGAGCCTGACGATCGATACGGCCTGCTCCTCCTCCCTCGTCGCGCTCGACCAGGCCGTTCGCGCGCTCAATCGCGGCGAGATCGACACGGCCATCGTCGGCGGCGTCAACCTGCTCAACCATCCTTTGCCCTTCGTCGGCTTCGCGCAGGCGCGCATGCTCTCGCCCGAGGGCCGCTGCCGTGCCTATGACAATGATGCATCCGGCTATGTGCGCGCCGAAGGCGCGGCCGTCGTTGTCCTGCGTCGCAGCGACAAGGCTGCCGCCGCGGGCGACCGCAGCCGGGGTCGCATTCTTGCCACCGGCGTCAATTCGGCCGGCCGCACGAACGGCATCTCGCTGCCTTCGCAGGAAGCGCAGGCCCGCCTGCTGCAGGAAATCTATGCCGATCCGGCGATCGACCCGAATCATCTCGCCTTCATCGAAGGGCATGGCACTGGCACGAAGGTCGGCGACCCCGCGGAAGTCTGGGCCATCGGCCAGGTCATCGGCGGACAGCGCCATGCACCCATCCCGCTCGGTTCGATCAAGACGAATATCGGCCACACGGAGCCGGCCTCGGGCCTCTTCGGCGTGCTCAAGGCCGTCATGGCGCTGGAGCACGACTATCTCCCGGCTTCGCTGTTCTTCGATACGCCGAACGACGCCATCGATTTCGCCGGCCTCAATGTCAGCGTGACGGCGACGCCGCTGCCACTGTTGCGCAGCCAGCGCCCCCGCCTTGCCGGCATCAACTCCTTCGGCTTCGGCGGCACGAATGCGCATGTCGTCGTTTCCGACCCGCTGCCGCGTCCTGCTGCTGCCGCCCCGGCGGCCGAAGGCGGCTACTTCATGGTGTCGGCGCATACGGAATCGGCCCTGAACGGTCTTCTGGAAGACTACCGCGACCGGCTTGCCGCGACGGCGGACCAGCCCTCGGCTCCGGCGCTCATCGCTGCCGCTTCGGCCGGCCGCACCCCGCTTCGCCATCGTTTCGTCGCGCAGGGCAAAAAGCCCCGCGATATCATCGCCGCCATCGACGACCAGCTTGCCGGCCGCGCCGTTTCGGTTGCCGCCGTCGGCGAGACACCGGTCGGTGAACCGCGCGTCGCCTTCCTGTTTGCCGGCAACGGTGCGCAGTGGGCGGGCATGGGCGTCGATGCCTTGCGCGCGAATGCCGATTTCCGCCGTCACTTCACGGCGATCAGCGCGCTGTTCGAGGACCAGATCGGCGAGAAGCTGACGACGCTGCTGACGGCCGAGGACCTTGCCGACCGTCTCTCCGATACGCGTGTCGCCCAGCCGCTGCTGTTTTCGATCCAGGTGGCGCTGGCCCAATGCCTCATCGGCGCCGGCATCCGCCCGGCCGCCGTGCTTGGCCATTCCATCGGTGAAGTGGCCGCCGCCCATATCGCCGGCGCCCTGTCGCTGGTCGATGCCGTCGCCGTCGTCGCCGTGCGGTCCCGCTGCCAGCATGTCACGCAGGGCAAGGGCACCATGGCCGCCGCGCTTTGCGGCGAAGAGGCCGCGCGCGACTTCATCCGCCGCAACAATCTTGACGGCCTCACCGTCGCGGCCGTCAATGCGGGCAATTCCGTCACCATTTCCGGCCCGAAGGAAGAGATCGCGTCGCTGCGTTCGCTCGGCCGCCGCCAGAAGCTGGCGGTCCAGCTGCTGGACATCGACTATCCCTTCCACCATCCGCTCGTCGACGAGGCGAAGGACGAGTTCCTGAAAACGCTGCCGAAGATCGCGCCGCGCGCCACGGAATACGATTTCATCTCGACGGTCACGGGCGAGCGTCTGGATGGAACCGCGCTGGACGGCGCCTACTGGTGGCGCAATGTGCGCGAGCCGGTCTATTTCATGCAGGGCATGGCCCGCGCGCTGGCGCAGGGCTGCAACCTGCTGGTCGAGATTTCGCCGAAGCCCATCCTCACCAACTATCTGAAGGATGCGGTCAAGACGAGCGGCGCGGCCGCCCAGCTCATGCAGACCCTCGACAAGGCCGAGGGCGAAGGCACGGCCGATCCGGTCGCCAACTGTATCATTCGGGCGCTCGCGCATGGCGCGGCGCTGCCGCGCGCGCAGCGCAACGCGGCAATCGACCTGCCCGGCGTGCCCTTCGAGCCGGAATCGATGATCGGCACGCCGACGAGCGACGGCTATGACCTGTTCGGCCGTCACATGACCCGTTCCTATTCGCTCGCCGGCTGGCGCGCGGATCCGAACGGCACGGCGTGGAAGAACCATATCGACGGCCGCCTGTTCCCGGATCTCGCCGAACATGTCGTCGATGGCCGCGCGATCATGCCCGGCGCAGGCTTCATCGAGATCGCGCTTCAGGTCGCCCAGCAGGCGCTTGGCACCGATGCCGTGCAGCTGACGAATATCGAGCTGCTGCGCCCGCTCGAGCTTGGCTCCACCATCGTTGAACTGTCGACGGTGATCTCGCGCGAGACCGGCACGATCGAAATCCGCTCCCGCGAGCGGCTGAGCGCCGACGACTGGACGCTGCATGTCGTCTGCCGCTGCCAGAAGGTCATGCCCGCAACGCGCGCGCCGGCCCTCGCAGCCCTTGACGCGAGCGCGGAGAATGTTTCGCCGGAGCGCATCTACACCATCGCCTCCTCCTTCGGGCTGGACTACGGTCCGGCCTTCCGTCTGGCAAAGACGGTGCGCACCGACCAGCAGCGCCGCATCGACGTCGCTCTCGCGCCGGGCGCCGAACCCGCCCATTCCATGCTGGCCTGGGGCGTCAATCCCATGCTGCTCGATGCGGCCTTCCATGGCCTCGTCGGCCTGTTCGACCGTTTCTCCGGCGATGCCGAAGGCGCGCCCTATATCCCGGTCCATTTCGGCGCCGTCACGCAGCTTGCCGCCGGCCTCCAGCCGCGCCGTGCCCGCATCGAGGTCGAGCGCGTCAGCGCCCACTCCATCAAGGCGCGCTTCGTGCTCGAGACCGAGGACGGCCGTCCGGTGCTGCTTCTCGAAGATTGCCGCTTCCGCCGCACCTGGCTCCAGCAGCATCACACGCCCGCCTCGCTGACCTTCCATTACGAGGCGGTGCCGGTGGCGGCAGCCATTGTCGGTCAGCCGGCTCTCTCTGCCCCGGCCTTCGCGCTGGCGGCGCCCGATGCGGCCACGCCTGACGATGCCTCGCTTCTCCTGCAGGCCGCCGTGCTGCGCGCCTGTCACGATATCGTCCTGCCGCTCGTCGATGCGTCCGGGCGGATCGCGCCGGTATCCCTGCCGGGCGACCGGTCCTTCCAGGACTTCCTGACCAATGCGCTCTTCGTGCTCGGCGAGGCGGGCCTTGCCGCGCAGAGCGATGGCGTCTGGACGGTCGAGGCCGTGTCGGACCTGCCGGAAACCGGCGAAACCCTCGCCGAGTTCACGGCCGAGCGACCCGATCGCGGCGCGGAAGCCGTCCTGCTTGCCGAAATCCGTGCCGGCGTCCTGCGCCATCTCGAATATCTGCACACCGGCGGAACCGAGGCGCTGGAACTGGGCGGCAAGACCATGCGCCAGGCCATCCGCCTGCATTCGCCGCAGGCCCGCGAGCGCAATGCGCTTGTCTTCGTCGCGGCCGAAAAGGCGGTGGTGGACGGCGCAAAGAATGCGCCCGTCATCGTTCAGGTCGGCGCGGCCGCACCCGGCTTCAGCCGGCGCCTTGCCGATCTTGCCGCCCGTGCCGGCGGCAAGCTGGTTATCGTGGAACCCTCCGACGATCTGCGTCGCGCCGCCGAGGTGACCTTCGGCACCAGCGGCCGCGTCACGGTGCTGGGCACGGCGGAAGCGCTGCGCGGCGCCGACGTGATCGTCAGCACCTGCGATCGCCTGCACGCCATGCTGGAAGCGGACGAGGCCCTTTCGGGTGCACTCGCCGCAGGGCTTGCCAGCGGCGCACGGCTGCTGGCCGCCGAAACGCCGGCCTCGTTGCTGTACGATGTCTTCTTCGGCCTCACCGCCGGCTGGTTCTCGGCCAGCCTGTCGCAGGGCTTCCCGGTCGGGCGTCTGGCGAGCGAAAGCGACTGGAGCCGGCGTCTTGCATCGCTGGCGGCCGATCGCCATGCGCTTCAGAGCGTCCAGCGCCCCTATGGCTCCCTGCTGCTGATCGAGGTTTCGCCGCTCGCCGAAGGTGGTGCTGCCCTTCCGCAGGAGGCAACGCCCTTCCTGCCGCTCGGCACGGCCGCCGGCGCGCTCACCGGCCTTGCGGCAATCGATCTCCATCAGCCGGCCGCAGACCTCACCGCCGCCATTCAGGCCATCGGCGAGCCGGGCAATGCCGCCGACCTGTTGCTCTATGTCGCCCCTGCCGGCGGCGCGGACGACGAAGCGGTGCTGGCGCGCGACGCCCATGGGCTGGCGAAGGTCGCCGAAACCCTGCAGGCAAGCACGGCCAAGCGCCGGCCGAAACTGCTCCTGCTTCTTGCCGGCGGCGCGCCGGACGGCGCCCGTGAGGGCGATCTTGCGCCGTCGCCGCTCGCAACGGGCCTGTGGACCTTCGCCCGTGTGCTCGCCAACGAATTCAGCGAGGTCGACATCCATCTCGTGGATGCCGCCTCCGCGGATTGGCACAAGGCAATCGATCTTGCCGGCGCCGGCCATGACGAGCGTGAATGGCGCATCGCCGGTGGCGCACGGCATGCCGAGGCCTTCCGGGCCGTCGGCGGGCCGGTTGCGGCAAGCGACGTGTCGCGCCTCGACTTCCCGGCCGCGACCGTGCGCCAGCGCACGCCCTCGCGCGTCGACAGCCTCTATTGGGAAAGCATGGAGCGGCCGGTGCCGGCGGCGGGCGAAGTGCTCGTCGAAGTCGCTGCGGCGGGCCTCAATTTCCGCGACGTCATGTGGGCCATGGGCCTCCTGCCGGAAGAAGCGCTGGAAGACGGCTTTGCCGGCGCGACGATCGGCATGGAATTCTCCGGCCGTGTCACAGCGGTCGGTGATGGCGTGGACGACCTTGCCGTCGGAGACCGCGTCATGGGCATCGGCCCGGCCGCCTTCTCCACCCACACGGTCATCAGGCGCGCCGGCCTCGCCAGGCTGCCCGACGAACTGGACCTCGTCGCCGCCGCCACGGTTCCCGTCACCTTCCTGACGGCCTGGTACGCGCTGGTCGAACTCGGCCGCGCGCGCGCCGGCGAAACGCTGCTCATCCATGGCGCCGCCGGCGGCGTCGGCCTTGCCGCGATCCAGATCGCCAAGGTGCTCGGCCTCACCATCATTGGCACGGCGGGCAGCGACGAGAAGCGCAGCTACCTGCGCTCGCTCGGCGTCGACATGGTGTTCGATTCCCGCTCGCTCTCCTTCGTCGCCGACGTCAAGGCGGCAACGGGCGGCGAGGGCGTCGACCTCGTGCTCAATTCGCTGTTCTCCGACGCGATGGAGCGCAGCATCGAACTGGTCAAGCCCTTCGGCCGCTTCCTCGAACTCGGCAAGCGCGACTACTATGCCGACCGCAAGATCGGCCTGCGCCCGTTCCGCCGCAATGTCAGCTATTTCGGCATCGACGCCGACCAGCTGCCGCTGAAGGCGCCGGCGCTGACCAAGGCGATCTTCGCCGATCTCGGCGCGCTGTTCGCCAAGGGCGATCTTCGCGCCTTGCCCTACCGCACCTTCGAGCATGACGAGATCGCCGATGCGTTCCGCCTCATGCAGAATGCCGGCCATATCGGTAAGATCGTGCTCCTGCCGCCGCAGGCGGGCGAGGATGCCGTGGCCGCGGCCATCGGCGCGCCCATCGCCTTCGATGCGGATGGCATCCATGTCGTCGTCGGCGGCATCGGCGGCTTCGGCCTTTCGGCGGCCGACTGGCTGGCCGCCCGTGGCGCCCGCCGCCTCGCGCTGGTGACGCGCCGCGGCACGTCCGATGCGGAAACCGACGCGGCCATCGCTGCCTGGAAGACACGCGGCATCGCCGCGAGCCTGCATGCCTGCGACGTGACGGACGCCAAGGCCGTGGACGCGCTGCTTGCGGACCTGCGCAAGGAAGCACCGGTCAAGGGCCTCGTCCATGCCGCCATGGTGCTCGACGACGCGCTGCTGCCGAACCTCACGGAAGAGCGCTTCCGCCGGGTCATCGACGTCAAGGCGCGGGGCGCCGCGATCCTCGACAAGGCGACCCGCAAGGATGCGCTGGATTATTTCCTGATGTTCTCCTCGGCGACGACGCTGATCGGCAATCCCGGCCAGGGCAACTATGTCGCCGCCAACGGTTATCTCGAAGGTCTGGCGCGGGCGCGCCGGGCGGAAGGCCTGCCCGGTCTTGCCGTCGCCTTCGGCGCCATCTCGGACAGGGGTTACCTTGCCCGCAACGACGATGTCGGCGATCTGCTGGCGCGCCGTATCGGCAACACCGCGATGAAGGCGGCCACCGCCCTTGCCATGGTCGAGGCGCATATGCGCGGCGATCCGGGCACGCTGGAAGCGGCCGTCGTCGTCTGCTCGCCCATCGACTGGGCGGCGGCGCGCAACCTGAAGATCGTCGGCACGCCGCTCTTCGAGGTTCTCTTGAAGCAGGCCGGCCCCGCCGGCAGCGGCAGCGGCGGCGATACGGTGGACCTCACCGCGCTTGTCGCGGAAAAGAGCGAGGCCGAAGCGCTGGAAGCCCTCTATGCGATCGTTGCCCAGGAAATGGCGACGATCCTGCGTGTGCCCGAAAGCTCGCTCGGCCGCGACAAGGTGCTGAAGGATGTCGGTCTCGACAGCCTCATGGCCGTCGAGCTGGCACTGGGCTTCAAGGAAAAGACGGGCTTCGACATCCCGATCACCAGCGTGGGCGACACGACGACCATCGAGAACGTCGTCCGCAACCTCTATGAAAAGGTTGCGCGCGCCGAAGAGGCGGAGCACGATGGCAACGAGATGGATCATATCGAGGCGCTGGCCGAGCAGCATACGGGGTCGTCGGCCCCGGCTGTTTCGAGAGGAAGATAACACGCATGGACGAATCGTCCGCAAGCCGCATGGCGCGGGAGCGTAAGGCTGCGCTCCTGCAGAAGATGCGCGGCGTTTCCACGATGGACGCACGCCCGGCCGCCGCCGCCATTCCGGTGGAACGCCCCGTGCCGCGTTTCGAGGACCTGCCCGAATACCGCCAGATCCGCCTTCAGGAACTGGCCGGCGAACTGACGCAAATCGACAATCCCTTCTACCGGATGCACGATGTCGGCGCCGGCGCGGAAACGGAGATCGACGGCCGCCGTCTCGCCAACTTCGCCTCCTACGACTATGCCGGCGCCAACCAGCATCCTTCGGTGCATGCGCGCGTGCGCGAAGCGATCGACCGCTACGGCATTTCCGCCTCGGCAAGCCGTCTCGTCGCCGGCGAGCGGCCGATCCACCGCGAACTGGAAGAGCGCCTTGCGGCCTGTTACGGCGTGGAGGACGCGGTCGTCTTCGTCAGCGGCTACCTGACGAACGTGACGGTCATCGGCACGCTGCTCGGTCCGGAAGACCTCGTCATCCACGACGAATTCATCCACAACAGCGCGCTGGCCGGCATCAAGCTCTCGGGTGCGGCCCGGCGCTTCTTCCGCCACAACGACACGGCTCATCTCGAAGAGCTGCTGAACGATTTCACCGGCAAGTTCCGGCGTATCCTCGTCATCGTCGAGGGCATCTATTCGATGGATGGCGACGTCGCCGACCTGCCGCGCCTCGTGGAGCTGCGCACCCGCTACGGCTTCTGGCTGATGGTGGACGAGGCCCATGCGCTCGGTGTTCTCGGCCCGACCGGCCGCGGTACGCACGAGCATTTCGGCATCGATCCGACGCAGGTCGACATCTGGATGGGCACGCTGTCGAAGACGACGTCGAGCTGCGGCGGTTATGTCGCCGGCAGCGCGGCGCTGGCGATGGTGCTGAAGGGCTCGGCCGGCGGTTTCATCTATTCCGTCGGCCTGCCGCCGGCACTGGCGGCGGGCGCCGTCGCAAGCCTCGCGCTTCTGGCCGACGAGCCGGAGCGCGTCGCACGGCTGCGACGCAATGGCCATCTCTTCCTCGATCTCGCGCGTGAAGCCGGCCTCGATACCGGCCTCAGCGAGGGCCATTCCGTCGTGCCGGTTCTCGTCGGGGATTCGCTGCGCGCCGTGCGCCTGTCGAACGATCTGCTCGCGGCCGGCGTCAACGTGCTGCCGATCATCCATCCGGCCGTCCCGGAAGGGCAGGCGCGCCTGCGCTTCTTCATCACCAGCGAACATACGGAAGAGCAGATCCGCGAGACGGTGCGCCATACCGCCGAACTGCTCGGCGAACTCGTGCGCGCCAATTTCGGCCTCGGCTCGCTGGACCGCGCCCAGATCGCCCGCCTGATGACAGGTCTCTAAACGTGCGGCACGTGCTCGTGACCGGCGGGTCGAGCGGCATAGGCCTTGCCGTCGCCGATCTGCTCGTCGCGCGCGGTGACCGGGTCTCGCTCGTCGCGCGGGACGAGGCGCGGCTTGCCGAGGCGGCTCTTCACCTTGCAAATAGTGACCCGGCGCGCGCCGAGCGCATCTTCACCGCGACGGCCGATGTCGGCGATGGCGAGGGGATCACCCGCGCCGTCGCGTCTGCGGCTGCGCATTTCGGCCCGGTCGACAGCCTTGTCGCCTCCGCCGGCATCGTCGAGCCGGCCCGCTTCCTGGAGCAGGATGCCGCGACCTTCGACCGCCAGATCGCCATCAACCTGACGGGCGTTGCCAACAGCGCGCGGGCCGTGCTGCCGGCCATGCGCGAGAGAGGCAGGGGGCAGGTGCTGATCGTCTCCTCCGGCGCGGGGCTCATCGGCATTCCCGGCTACAGCGCCTATTGCGCCTCGAAATTCGCCCTGCGCGGCCTTGCCGCGTCGCTGCGGGCGGAAATGGCCCCGGCCGGCATCGCCGTGTCCATCTGCTTCCCGCCGGATACGCTGACCCCGCAATTCGAACGCGAACTACCGCTGCGCCCGCCGGAGGCGCAGGCGATGATGGGGCGCGTGCGGCCGCAGGAGGCGAAGATCGTCGCGCGGACCATTCTCGCCGGCATGGACCGCGGCCGCCGCGAAATCCATTTCGGCCTGACGCTTCGCCTGCTCGGCTATTTCGGTCCCTTCGCCGCCACCTATCTCGACCTGCGCAATGGCCGGCCGCTCAAAGGCTAGAACACCCCAGCGAATGCACGGTGCCATGCGCTGGCAATAGCGTGGAGACGAGAAGCAGAGTGCTCTGAAATTTGCCGCTATGCCTGCGGTTCGCTGCCCGTAAGCCGCCGCGTCCAGTCCTCCACCCGGTTGATCTCGATCCGTCTGGCGGCATGATTGCGCCAGCCCTCGGCCAGCCGGTCGAGCGCGGCGATACCGGCAAGTTCGGTGCGGTTGAGCGGATCGATGTAAAAGGTGCGCCAGATGCGCGCGAGCGTCCAGTCCGGCGCGCGGCGCTCCTGAAGGGTGAGGCTGTCATCCGGCGCGACGATGCCGGCTTCGAGCACGCGGTAGTACCAGCCCGTCCGCCCGGTGGATTGCACGAGGCGCGCCATGTCCGCCCGTGCGAAGCGCTCGTTCAGTTTCCAGCACGGCTGGCGGCCCTGGCTGACCTCGACGAGGGCGGTGCCGAGGCGAAAGACGTCGCCGACCGCCACGGTCTCCTCGGTAAGCCCCGATGTCGAAAGGTTCTCCCCGAACGCGCCGGGACCGTCCAGCAGCGGGTGCGGTCCGAGGTCGCTCGCCCAGGGGGCATAATGATCGAAGGGATAGTGGTGCACGGCCTTTTCCGGCCCGCCATGCCGCACCGGGTCGCCCTGCCTGTCGCCGGCAAGGCCGGTCCGTGAAAGGGCGAGCGGCGCGTGGACGGCGGATTTCGCGATGCCGCTCGGGGCCGCGCGGGCACCCAGCGGCGCCACCCCGCCGATGCGTAGGCTGATGAGGGGCGTCGCCGTCATGCCTTGGTCTCCGGTAAGGGCGCTTCGCAGCGCCCGTCCACGCAGCCTGCCGCTTCGTCGGGCGTCTGGGCAGCGTGCATTTGGGCAGTTGGCACTTGGGTCGCGCTTTGGGGCGCGGCGAGCGCCATGGCGATGCGCGCGCCGACGGCGATGTCGTCCTCGATGCCGAAGGCGTGGCTGAGGATCGCACCGTTTCGTCCGATCAGCACGGAGGAGGGTGTGCCGCGCAACCCGAAGCGGCGCATGGTCACGGGAATGTCCGATCCGTCCTCGGCAAGGTCGACGGCGACGGGCGAAGTCACCCGGTATTCGTGCAGGAAGGCCTGCAGCGTCACCGGCGTCATCGCGGCATGATGCTCGAAGACGGTGTGGATGCCGATCACCTGCAGGTCCGTATCGGCAAAGACGCGCTCGATGCGTTTGACCTGCGGCAGCGCGTCCGACACGCAGCCGGGGCAGAGCAGCTGGAAGGCATGCAGGAAGACCGGCCGCCCGCGCAGGCCGGCGAGCGTCAGCGGCGCGCGCGTGTTGAACCAGGCGGAGGCCGCGATCTCAGGTGCAAGGCGTGTCTCAGGCGCGGACATGCGCGCCTCCCGTTGCGTTGGAGGGGGCGATGGGAGTACTCCTTGCCATGTTCTTTCCTTTCATGCCTGGAGGGGAGGAATTGCCGGCCCGACGATGGCAGTCGTCGGGCCGGCGCTTTCTCATTCGCCCGGCATCACCTTGCCCGGCAGGCTGAGATTGCCGGAGGCGACCTTGAAGACATTGCTCACGCAGAGCAGCGGCGCATGCAGATTGCCGTTGACCTTCAGGCCCGCCGTGACGCCGTCATAGGACGCGCCCTTGATGCCGCCGATCAGCGCGAGCGGGATTTCCACATCCACCGTGTCGCCCTTGAAGGCCGTGGGGTAGTCCGGGCTGTCGATCAGCAGCGGCACGCCCGGCCATGTCTCGGGCACCTTCGGCTTCGCGCCTTCGGGAATGTCGACCACCTTCAGCCCGCCGCCGCAGGCCTTGTCCTCGGCCAGCACCACCCAGTGCGGGTGCCAGATATGGCGGTTCTCGCCGCCGCGGGCGGCATCGTCGAAATCCGGGTGGAAGGTGACGGCGAGCGCCACGATGCCCTGCGCCTTGTCGAAGCCGATCTCGCCGCTGTCGAGGCTGGTCGGCCAGACATAGGCATAGACGCTCGATCCTTCGAACTTGCCCGTCGCGTCGGGTTTGTCCTTGCCCGCCTCGCCGCGCACGCGGGTGGTGAAGATGGCGGTATCGCCCCTGGTCACGATCGTCGTTTCGACGATGTCGAAGGCGGCCTGCACCGCTTCCGCGGGCTCGGCCTTGATGGAATGGGCCGCGGCCGTCGTCAGCCATAGCGCGGCCGTTCCGGCGGTGAGCGCGCCGGTCAAAAGTCTTGCGGACATGATGGGTCTTCCTTTCGTTTGCCTGGAGGGTTGGATTATCCCGGTGAAGAGGCGTCCCGGGTGGCAGCCCGGGACGCGGGATTGGCTTCGTGTTCGCGGCAGTCGAGGCGCAGGTCCGACTGGCCGAAGGCCGCGTCCACGTAATGGCAATGGTGCGGGCGCGCCGCATCGGCATGGGCGAAGGGCGCGAAGTGGCGACAGGTCACGCACAGGCGCTGCACGGGGATAGCATCGGTATCCTGGAGATGCCGGATCATCTTGATGAGCGTCAGCAGCAGGTCTTCCTGCTCCCGGTCGTCGAGGCCCGCAATGGCCTGTTCGACGAGGCCGTCGCCTGCCTCCGTCGCCCGAAGCGTGGCGGTGCCCTCGGCGGTCGGTGCGATGTTCACGGCGCGCCGGTCGCTTTCACCGGGATGTTTGGCGAGAAGGCCCCGGCGTTCGAGGGCATTGAGGGAATCGGTCGCGGTCGGCTGCGAGACGCCGAGATGGGCGGCGATCTCCTTCACGCCGAGACCGCGGGCGCCGCGTCCGTCGAGAAGGGTGAGGATGGCAAGCTGCGTCGGGTTGAGGCCGGCGGCCTTCGCCCGGTTCCAGTCGTCGACGCGCAAGACGGTCGCCAGCCGCGAAAGGCCTTCGCGGATGCGCGTGTCGATGGCGTGGGGATTCTTCGGTGTCGTCATACGCCGAAGAATATAGGATTCCTATCTATATGCAAGCGGCGAAAAGCCGCTCATTCCACGCCGAGCGCCTCGGCGGAAATCCAGAACACCGCATCCTGGGATTCGGCGGTTTCCAGCCAGACGAAATCGAGATGCGGGTACTCTTCCTCGAGGATTTCCCGGCCCGAGCCGATCTCACAGATCATGCCGCCCTGCGGATTGAGGTAGTCGGCCGCCTCTTCGAGGATGCGGCGCACGAGATCGAGGCCGTCTTCGCCGCCGTCATGCGCCATGGCCGGCTCGGCGCGGAACTCCGGCGGATAGGCGACGAGCGCGTCGTGATCGACATAGGGCGGATTGGTGATGATGAGGTCGTATGTCCGGCCGGCGAGGGGGGCGAAGAGATCGCCCTCGTGCAGGCTGACCTGGTTTTCCACCTCGTGCGCGGCGACGTTCTTCGCCGCGACCGCGAGCGCGTCGGCGGAAAGGTCCACCGCATCCACCGCCGCATGGGGGAAGAACTTGGCGGCCAGCACCGCAAGGCAGCCCGAGCCGGTGCAGATGTCGACGGCGCTTTCCACGGTCATCGGATCGGGAAGGAAGGCCGAGCCGTTCTCGCCGAGATATTCGCTGAACAGGATTTCGCCGATATGCGAGCGTGGCACGATCACCCGCTCGTCGACATGGAAGCGCACGCCCTGGATATAGGCGCGGCCGGTGAGGTAGGACGAAGGCTTGCGGGTCGTGACGCGCGCCTCGATGCGTTCGGCCAGCAGCTTGCGCTCGGCTGGCAGCAGGCGTGCGTCGAGGAACGGGTCGAGCGCATCGATGGGAAGATCGAGCGAATCGAGCAGCAGGAAGGCGGCGTCGTCGCCGGCGGTCGTCGTGCCGTGGCCATAGCTGAGATCGGCCGCGTTGAAGCGGGAGATCGCATAGCGCCAGTAGTCGCGCAGCGTGACGAGTTCGCTAGTAATGTCCTGGGTCAACGGCTCTTCCCTCGATTTTGGCTGGACGTCACCGGCTTTAGAATGGCAATGGCCTGTGGGTCAACCAAGGACAGCGAGATGAAGGCGAGCCGCAGACCGCAGAAACCGAGGGTGTCCCGACCGGCGCAGACGCCGGCCGGCGGCAAGCGGACCACGCTGCCGCGCGCCCTCTCCAAGCTCGGCTTCTGTTCACGCACGCAGGCCGAGGACCTGGTCCGCGCCGGCCGCGTCACGCTCGGCGGGCGCGTCGTCACCGATCTCGAAACCTGGGTGGATCTCGACAGCGCCGTGATCGCGGTGGACGGCAAGCGCGTCGCGGCGGAGGCGCGTGTCTATTTCATGCTCAACAAGCCGCGTGGTCTCGTCACCACCCGGCACGATCCCGAGGGGCGGCCGACGGTCTTCGACTGTTTGAAGCATCTCGATCACGCCCATCTTTCGCCCGTCGGCCGGCTGGACAAGGCGAGCGAGGGCCTGCTGCTCTTCACCAACGACACCGAGTTCGCCCAGGCGCTGCTCGACCCGGAAACCCATGTCGCCAAGACCTATCATGTCCAGATGGACCGCATCGCCGATCAGGCCATGCTGGACGCCATGGTGGAGGGTATCCGCGACGACGACGATTTGCTGCGCGCCAAGGCGGTGCGGCCCATCCGTTCGGGCGAAAAGAACGCCTGGATCGAGGTCGTGCTGGACGAGGGCAAGAACCGCCAGATCCGCCGCATGCTGGAAGGGCTGGATATTGCCTGCCTGCGTCTCCTGCGTGTCGCCATCGGCAACCTTGCCCTCGGCACGCTGGAAAAGGGGGCGGTCAGGCCGCTGACGACGGACGAGGTCGCGGACCTGCGAGGGCTCGTTTCGGCGCGCAAACGTGCAAACATTACGAAAATATAATCATCCCAAGGGCTTCTCCTCGGGGGACTGCAGTGCCAAATCTCCGGGGAAGGAACGTTGAGAGGCAGGGCCTCGACCTGGGGAATGCCGATGACCGTCAATGCACGCGCGAAGAAGACCGAAGCCGCATCCGGGGAGGCTGCGCCCGCGACCGTGACCCTCATGCCCGCCGCCGCCCCGCCCGTTCGCCGCAAGCGCCGTTCGCGCGGCTGGATCTGGCTGCCGGTTCTCGCGGTTCTGGCCGGCGCCAGCACCTATGCCTGGCGTGCCTATGCCCCGGCCGAAACGGCGGCGGCGGTCATCACCCAACCCGTCACGCGCGGCGATATCGAAAATGCGGTGACGGCGGTCGGCACGCTGGAAGCGATAAAATCGGTCGATGCCGGCGCACAGGTCTCCGGCCAGTTGAAGGCCATGCATGTCGCCATCGGCGATATCGTGACGAAGGGCCAGATCCTGGCCGAGATCGACCCGGCGACCATCGAGAACCGCATGGAGATCAACCGCGCGGAGCTTGCCAACCTCGAGGCGCAACTGGAATCCAAGACGGCGCAGCTTGCCTTGAAACAGGCGAATATCGCCCGCCAGCGCAGCCTCGTCGCCGGCAATGCCGCCGCCCGGCAGGCGCTCGACCAGGCCGTGGCCGACCTTGCCGCCGCCAAGGCTGATGTCGATGCCACCACGGCGCAGATCCGCAAGCAGCAGGCGACGCTGGCCGGCGACGAGGTCGATCTCGGTTACACGAAGATCTATGCGCCCATGGCCGGCACCGTCGTTGCCAATCCGGTGAAGGAAGGCCAGACGCTGAACGCCGTTCAGAGCGCGCCCACCATCGTCACCATCGCCGATCTCTCCACCATGACGGTGCGCGCCGAGGTGTCCGAGGCCGATGTCGGCCGCCTGACGCCGGGCATGGAGGCCTATTTCACGCTGCTTGGCCAGCCCGGCAAGCGTTTCACCGGCAAGCTGCGCCAGATCGAGCCCTCGCCGACGGTGGAGAACAATGTCGTGCTCTACAATGCGCTGTTCGACGTGCCGAACCCGGAGGGGGCGCTGATGATGTCGATGAGCGCGCAGGTCTTCTTCGTGCAGGCGGCGGCGCGCGACGTGCTGGTCGCGCCGGCCGGGGCGGTGTCGACGACGCGGGACGGCGGCAAGCCGAAGGCGCAGGTGACGGTGGTCACGGCCTCGGGCGCACAGGAGGTGCGCGACGTCGAGACCGGCATCCGCAATCGCGTCAGCGTCGAGATCCGGAGCGGTCTTGCCGAGGGCGACAACGTGGTCGTCAGCGCCGGCGGCAAGGCGTCCAGCGGCAGCGGCCGCAACTCGCAACGCGGCATGCGCATGCCGCCGATGTTCTGAGGCACGGCCATGACGGCGCTTCTCTCGCTCCGTGACGTCACCAAGACCTTCTACAACGGCGACTTCGCCGTGGAGGTCCTGCACGGCATCTCGCTCGATATCGCGGCGGGCGAATTCGTGGCGATCATCGGCCAGTCCGGCTCCGGCAAGTCGACGCTGATGAACATTCTCGGCTGCCTCGACCAGCCGACCTCGGGCGACTACCGCATCGACGGCGAACCGGTCGCCGATTTCGACAGCGACGAACTGGCGGCGCTGCGCCGGCGCACCTTCGGCTTCGTCTTCCAGAGCTACAATCTCATTCCCACCGCCAGCGCCCGCGAAAATGTCGAGGTGCCCGCGATCTACGCCGGCATGCCGGCGCGCGACCGGCAGGCGCGGGCCGAAGCGCTGCTCGGCTCCCTGAGGCTCGGCGACCGGCTGGACCACCGGCCGAACCAGCTTTCCGGCGGCCAGCAGCAGCGGGTCTCCATCGCCCGCGCGCTGATGAACGGCGGCCGCGTCATCCTGGCCGACGAGCCGACCGGCGCGCTCGACAGCCAGAGCGGCGAAGACGTGATGGCGCTGCTGCGCCGCATGCACGAGGACGGCCATACCGTCATCCTCATCACCCATTCCCGCGAGGTGGCGGAGGCCGCCGACCGGTTGATCGAGATCCGTGACGGGCGCATCGTCTCCGACACGTCCCGCAAGGCGCGCGCGGCCTCGCCGGCCGCTGCCGGTCTGCAGAAGGCGGTGAAGGAAGGCTCGGCCGCGCTTGCCGACGTTTCCGAGGCGGTGAAGATGGCTGTCCGCGCGCTCTATGCCAATCTCTTCCGCACCGTGTTGACGCTGCTCGGCATCGTCATCGGCGTCGGCTCCGTGGTGGCCATGCTGGCGATCGGCACGGGCGCGCAGAACTCCGTGCTCGACCGTATTTCCGCCATGGGCTCGGACCTCCTGCTGGTACGCCCCAGCATGGCGAATTTCCGTGGCGGCGGCAGCGCGCCGGTGACGCTCATTCCCTCCGACGCCGACGCCATTCTCGACGTGCCGAATGTCGCCTTCGCCGTGCCGGAAATGACGAGCTCCGTCACGCTGCGTTTCGGCAGCGTCGATTACCAGACGACGGCCAACGGCACGGTGCCGGATTTCCCGCGCGCCAAGTCATGGGCCCTCGCGGCCGGCGAGTTCATCAACCAGGATGACATGGACACCTATGCCCCCGTCGCCGTCATCGGGCAGACGGTGGCGAAGACCCTCTTTGCCGACGGCACGAACCCGCTCGGCCAATATGTGCTGGTCAACAAGATCCCCTTCCAGGTCATCGGCGTGATGGCCGAGATGGGCGCGAGCGCCGGCGGCAACGACCAGGACGACGTGATCCTCGTGCCGCTGTCGACCGGCAGCATGCGGCTCTTCGGCCAGCGCAACGTGCGCACCATCACCGTGCAGGTCCGGGACGCCGCGGCCATCGACCTGACGCAGGGCGCGATCCAGTCCCTGCTCGACGAGCGCCACAAGGCCGAGGACACGCAGATCACCAACATGTCCTCGGTGCGCGAGGCCTTCACCGAGACCTCCAACACCATGAAGCTGTTCCTCGGTTCGGTCGCCGCCATCTCGCTGCTCGTCGGCGGCATCGGCGTCATGAACATCATGCTGGTGAGCGTGCGCGAACGCACGCGCGAGATCGGCGTGCGCATGGCGACGGGCGCGCGCCGGCGCGACATCCTCCTGCAATTCCTCATCGAGGCGCTCGTCGTCTCGGCCATCGGCGGGGCGATCGGCGTCGCGCTGGGGCTTTCCATCGGCGGGCTCGCCAAGGCCTTCGGTATGCCGGTCAGCTTCACGATCGGTCCCGTGGCGCTCGCCTTCGCCTGCTCTTTCCTGACGGGCCTCGTCTTCGGCTATCTGCCGGCCCGCAACGCCTCGCATCTCCAGCCGGCCGTGGCGCTCGGGGCCGACTGAATTTATCTGGCGGCCGGGAACATCCGGCCGCCTTCCCGGTTTCTCTCTTTGCCTTGAAGGGAGGGCGACATGAACGAACACACCGATATCCAGCTGCATTTCGACGTTCTGAGTTGCCGGGCGCTTTTGTCCTGCGAAGGCAAGGACTATGTGCTGCCGGACACCTACCCGAACCGCGACGCCGCCGAAGCGGCCGCCAAGAAGTTTGCCTGGGAGAAGCTCGGTGCGCAGAAGCGCCGCGGCCGCCGCCCGTCCGAACTCCCCGTCTGGTTGCGGTAGAAATCGGGTGCGAAGTTCCGTAAATATCGAACCCGGAAGAAAAAACGGAGTTCGAGCGTGAGCGTCGCATTCGTCAAGGAAGAGAGCGCGGAAACGGCAGCGGAAACCCAGCTGCCGGAGCGTCCCATCTCACCCCACCCCAACCTCGTGACGGAGGCGGGTCTCAAGGCGCTGGAGCAGCAGCTTCAGGCGGCGCGCGAGGCCTTCGAAGCCGCGAACGTCATCGAGGATATCAACGAGCGTCGTCGCCAGGCGGCAGGTCCCGCGCGGGACCTGCGCTATTTTTCCGAGCGCCTGCGTACCGCCCAGCTCGTTCCTCCGCGCGATTCGAACGACACCGTCGGCTTCGGCAGCACCGTGACCTTCAACCGCGATGACGGGCGCGTCCAGACCTACCGTATCGTCGGCGAGGACGAGGCCGATCCCAAGGCGGGAACGATCTCCTATGTCTCGCCGGTCGCGCGCCTCCTGATGGGCAAGGGCGTCGGCGACGTGGTGAGCATCGGCGGGCAGGAGCTGGAGATCGAGAAGATCGTCTGAGGGGACGGCGATGAACCTCAATCAGGTGACCGTCACGATGCCGGACCTCGACGAAGGCTGGCATTTCTACATCGCCCTCGGCCTCGTTCCCATCGTGGATGCGCGGCCGAACTATGTGCGCTTCGCCTGCCCGGATGGAAACAGCACGTTCTCCCTGCATGCCGGCATGGCGACTGGCGGCGGAACGACGGTCTATTTCGAATGCGAGGACCTGGATGCCACCGTCGAAAGGCTGAGGGCTGCCGGCATTGTGTTTTCCGCACTGCCGGAAGACAAAAGCTGGCTGTGGCGCGAGGCGGAACTGTTCGATCCCGCCGGCAACCGTCTTCTGCTCTATTTCGCCGGGGAAAACCGGCTCGACCCACCGTGGAAAATCCGGCCGCAGCAGCGCTGAGCTTACGGCCGGACTGCCTGTTTAAGACGATGCCTTGTCGATGCCGCCCGCAACGAGGCGGCCCTTGTGGAAGGTCGCAGTGCGGGCCGGCAGGCGGGCGACGGCCTCGGCGGTGCAGCTTGCCGGGGTGAGCGAGAAACCCGCCTCGTCGCCGGCCTTCGGCCAGGCGCGGTTGCCCTCGTCGTCCAGCGGCAGCAAGCCGCCGGTGGCAATGGCGAGCGAACGGGACAGATGATATTCGTCCGAGCCGCGATAGAGCTGGGCGTAGAGATAGGCCTTTTCCAGCATGTCGCCGCTGCCGAAGGGCGACCAGTGGTCGATCACGCTGTCGGTGCCGGTCATGACGAAGACGCCCGCCTTGGAAAGCTGCGGCAGCGGCATCATCAGGCCGCCGATCGGAACGGTCGAGGCGATGGTGATGCCATTGGCGGCAAAGCGCGCGGCGGTTTCCTCGAGCTGTTCCGGCGAAAGCATCGTCAGCGCGAAGGCGTGGCTGATCGTGACCTTGCCCTTGAGGGCAGGGTTCTTTTCCACCGTGTCGATCATGTAGTTGACGGCGGCAACGCCTGCCGGGCTCGTCTCGTGCAGGTGGATGTCCACGCCCTTGCCGGTGTCGAGCGCGATCTGGAACATCGCGTCGAGCGATTTTTCCATGGCGCTGTCGACATTGGTCGGGTCGAGGCCGCCGACGAATTCCACGCCCATCTGCATGGCCTCGCGCATCAGACCGTCGACCTTGGAATGCAGCAGGCCGTGCTGCGGGAAGGCGACGATCTCGCAGGTGAAATCATCCGCGTGTTTTTCCAGCGCGCGCTTCAGGTGCTCGAGGCTCTTGAGGCCGCTGACCGGATCGATGTTGCAATGGCTGCGGGCGATGGTGCTGCCATGGGACTGCAGAAGGGCGATCAGGCCCTCGGCGCGCTCGATCGAGGTCGGCAGCAGTTGCGGCAGCAGCTTTTCCTCCAGCGCGATCATGTCCATAATCGTCTTGCCCTGGCGCGGGCGCGGCGCCTGCCAGGGGCCGCCATAGAAGGTCTTGTCGAGGTGGATGTGCATGTCGCGCATCGTCGGCAGTGCGAGCTGGCCGTTCGCCTGGTAGGTCGGCAGGCCCGCGGGCAGGGGGCTGCCGGCACCATGCAGCGCGGCGATCCGGCCGTCCCTGATTTCCAGCGTGTAGAGCGCGGTGCGGGTGGCGACGATGACGTCGCCGTCCTTCTCGAAACCCTCCTCCAGCCTGACATCGGCGAGAAGATAGTGGCTGTCTTTCAAAGACGTCACGGTGGCGTCCTCCTTGCAAGTCTCGGCAGTGGCGGCGTGGCCGGCGGTGCCGGTCAGGCCCGCAACGGCTGCGGCGGTGGTAAGCTGGCCGGTGCGGCTCAGAAAGGCCCTGCGGCTCTGCGATACGGCGTTGTGCACCATCGTTTCCTCATCGTCCATGGAAAGGGATGGCGCATTCTAGGAAACGGGGCCACGGCATGGCAGCGACATTTGGCAATGCTGGCTATTCGATCCGCCAATGATGCTACGGTTGAAGTCCGCAAAATCGAATGAGCCGCTCCGCAAGGTCCAGCGTGATTGCCGGCGCGTTGTCGTGGTGGAACAGGGCAAGCTCGAAATCCTCGACGGGCGGCAGTCCCTCCGCCTTGCCGAGGACCCGGTGCGCCGGCAGGCGGCAGCCGGCCGGCAGCAGGCTGACGCCGAGCCCGGCCGCCGAGGCCGCCGCCAGCGCCGCAAGCCCGCCGCCGCTGTAGCTGACGCGCCAGCGCAGGCCGAGGGTATCGAGCGCGCCGCACAGTTCCTCGCGGTAGAGCCCGTTGACCGGAAAGACGGCGATGGGGACGGGCGATTGTTCGATGGCGGGATGTTCGGCGCTGTCGAGCCACAGCAGCGGTTCCGGCCGCGCGGCGCGCGGCAGGTGCACGCGGCGCTGCTTGACGAGCACGAGGTCCAGCTCTTCCTGGCCATAGGCGCGGTAGAGATCCGGGCTGAGGCCGCTGGTGACGTCGAGCCGAAGATACGGGTGCTCGCGCTTGAAGGCGGCCAGGAGATCGACCGTCGGCACGGTGAAATCCTCCGGCATGCCGATGCGCAGCACGCCGTCGCGCCAGGGTCCCGTCAGTGCGTCGTGGGCTTCCTCGTTCAGCGTGATGATGCGGCGGGCATAGCTGAGGAGCTTGATGCCCTCCTCGGTCAGCCGCACCTCGTGGGAGGTGCGCTCGAACAGCGCCTTGCCGATCAACTCCTCGAGACGGCGGACCTGCTGGCTGACGGTGGATTGCGAGAGCGAGACGCGGTCGGCCGCGCGGGTAAAGCTGCTGGTCTCGCAGACGGCCACGAAGCTGATGAGAAGCTGCGGGCTGAACATGGGAAAGCGATTCATTCTTCCGCTGCCGCGTTGGGCCATCGGTGATGGCGGTCGCCTCTTGTAGAGAATGCGGAACGGCCTTCCAGGGGCGCCGGCCGCGCGAGGGGCGCGGCCGGCGGTTTCAAGGCTTAGAAGCTGACGGCGCGGTCGCCGTCCTCGTCCTGTATCCGGGTCGGCAGGCCGATGCGGTTCAGGAGGTTGATGAAGGGCTTCGGCGGCAGTTCCTCGACATTCGCCATCGTCTTCACGTCCCATTCGCCGGTGGCGACCAGCATGGCGGCGGCGACCGGCGGAACGCCGGCGGTGTAGGAAATGCCCTGCGAACCGACTTCCTCATAGGCTTCCTTGTGGTCGGCCACGTTGTAGATGAAGACGGTCTTTTCCTTGCCGTCCTTCAGGCCCTTCACGTAGTCGCCGATGCAGGTCTTGCCCTCGTAGCCGGGGGCGAGCGATGCCGGATCGGGCAGCACGGCCTTGACGACCTTGAGCGGCACGACCTCCTGGCCTTCGGCCGTCTTGACCGGCTGCTCGGAAAGCAGGCCGAGGTTCTTCAGCACGGTGAAGACGTTGATGTAGTGATCGCCGAAGCCCATCCAGAAGCGCACATTCGCGCCGTCCATGTTCTTGGCGAGCGAATGCACCTCGTCATGGCCGCACAGATAGGCGCGGCGCGTGCCGACGACCGGCAGGTCGTAGTCCTTGCCGATCTCGAACATCTTGTTGGTCTGCCACTGGCCGTTCTGCCAGGAATAGACGACGCCGGTGAACTCACGGAAGTTGATTTCCGGGTCGAAGTTCGTGGCGAAGTACTTGCCGTGGCTGCCGGCATTGATATCGACGATGTCGACGTCCGTCACGGTGTCGAGATATTCGTCCTTGGCGAGCTTGGCATAGGCGTTGACGACGCCCGGGTCGAAGCCGGCGCCGAGAATCGCGGTGATGCCCTTCTCCGCGCATTCGGCGGCGCGCTTCCACTCGTAGTTCCCGTACCACGGCGGCGTCTCGCAGATCTTGCCCGGCTCTTCGTGGATGGCGGTGTCGATATAGGCGACGCCGGTATCCATGCAGGCGCGCAGCACCGACATGTTGAGGAAGGCGGTGCCGACATTGATGACGATCTGCGATTTCGTCGACGTGATGAGCGCCTTGGTGGCCTCGATGTCGAGCGCGTCGAGGGCATGGCCTTCGAGCACGCCCGGCTGCTTCATCGCCTTCTTCTCATGAACGGACGCGATGATCCTGTCGCACTTCGCCTTGGTGCGCGAAGCGATGTGGATGTCGCCGAGCACGTCGTTGTTCTGCGCGCATTTGTGCGCCACGACCTGTGCAACGCCGCCGGCGCCGATGATGAGCACGTTCTTCTTCATGTCCCGGAATAGCTCCTTCTGGGTTTTGACGAGGGGATTAGGAAAGGCTTGCTTCGTAGTCCGCATAGGCGAACTCACGGACGGTCCGGATGCTGCCATCCAGCTCGCGGATGGCGATCGCCGGCATTTTCACGCCGTTGAACCAGTTCTTCTTGACCATGGTGTAGCCGGCGGCATCCTGGATGGAGATGCGGTCGCCGACCTTCAGTTCCTCTTCGAAATTGAACTCGCCGAAGATGTCCCCGGCAAGGCAGGACTTGCCGCAGACCATGTAGCGGTGCGGCCCGGTATTGGGGGAAAGCTTGGCGCTCTCGCGGTAGATCAGCAGGTCCAGCATGTGCGCCTCGATGGAGCTGTCCACGATGGCGAGGTCCTTGCCGTTGTTCATCCTGTCGAGCACGGTCACTTCCAGCGAGGTGGACTTGGTGATCGAGGCTTCGCCCGGCTCGAGATACACCTGCACGCCGTATTCGCCGGCAAAACGCTTGAGCCGCTCGGCGAATTTTTCCAGCGGATAGTTTTCGCCGGTGAAATGGATGCCGCCGCCAAGGCTCACCCATTCGGCCTTCTTCAGGAGCGGCGCGAATTTCTCCTCGATGGTGCCGAGCATGCGGTCGAAGAGGTCGAAATCGCCGTTCTCGCAGTTGTTGTGGATCATGAAGCCGGAGACACGGTCCATGACCGGCTCGACCTTCTTCACGTCCCATTCGCCAAGGCGCGAGAAGGGGCGGGCGGGATCGGCAAGGTCGAAGCTGGAGGAGGAGATGCCGGGGTTGAGGCGCAGGCCCCGCACGATGCCGGATGCCTTGTCTGAGAAGCGGTCGAGCTGGCCGATGGAGTTGAAGATGATCTTGTCGGCGTGGCTGATGACCTCGTCGATCTCGTAGTCGGCATAGGCGACGGAATAGGCGTGCGTCTCCTTGCCGAAGCGCTCGTGGCCGAGGCGCACCTCGTTGAGCGAGGAGGAGGTCGTGCCGTCCATATAGTCCCGCATGAAGTCGAAGACCGACCAGGTGGCGAAGCACTTCAGCGCCAGCAGCGCCTTGGCGCCGGAAATTTCGCGCAGGCGCGCGATCTTTTCCATGTTGGCGAGCAGCTTCGACTTGTCGATCAGGTAATAGGGCGTGTTGAGGGACATGGAGGACCTGTCTTCTGGCTGTGGATCGCGCGCCGGCCCGCGCCGGACACGCGCCGGAAACACGATGGGAATCGCGGCAGGGGAGGCGTCAGCCTCCCGCTCCGCGCGGGTTCAGGGAAGGAAACCGTCTGTTACGGTATCGTCGTCCGGACACGGCGATGTGACAGCGCCTTGGCGCTGTTCGCCCGGTCTAGGTATCGCGTGAAAAAGAGGACGGGCAGGCGCGGTGTCTTCATCAGCCGCACGGGGCCGATGGCGCCATTCGGGCAAAGGTGCGAAGCGATTTTGCGGAAAGGCAAAAAAGCTCCAACGGCGTCAAGGCCAGACCGTGCCGCGATGGCACGCATCGTATAGCGTTCTTCCGTTCGGGGGGCATCTACCGAGCCCATCCCCGATTGGAAGAGGGCGTCGCAAGACATGGCGTCCTCCCCAACCAGCAGATGAAACCTGCAATAAGTGGGCCGCTCTCTAGCACAGGCCCGCCGTCGATTTCAATGCGGCTTTTCGCTCGTTTTTTTGAAATCGGCCCTTGCACCTCTAGTCGCTAGAGGTCGTAGAAGGTCCTGACGAGACGAAAGAGGATTGTGCGATGTCCGATGTGAAAGAGACGCGTTTCCGGGTGGAGGGCATGGATTGCGCCTCCTGCGCCAGCAAGATCGACACGGCCGTGCGCCGCATGCCGGGGGTGTCGGACGTCTCCGTTTCCGTCACCGCCGGCACGATGCGCGTGCAGCACGATACGACGAGCGACCTGGAGGCGATTCGCCGCAAGGTCTCCGGCCTCGGCTATACGGTGACGCCGGGCGCCGCCGTGGCGGCCCCGAAGCCGGCCGGCGAACATGAGCACGGCCCCGGCTGCAATCACGGCCATGGGCCCGATCACCGGCACGGTGACGACCACGGGCACGACCACGATCACGCCGGCCATGCGCATGCGGGTCACGAGCACGCCGACAAGCCGCAGGCCGCGGCCGTCGAAGGCCTGCACGGCCACGATCACGGCCCTTCGGAAGGCCCCTGGTGGAAGGGCAGGAAGGGACGTCTGACCATTCTCGCCGGTGCCGCGCTGGTTCTGGCCTATGGCATCGGCCATCTCTTCCCGGCCGTCGAGACCTATGCCTTCATCATCGCCATGTTCATCGGCCTCGTGCCGATCGCGCGGCGCGCCATCATGGCGGCGCTGGCCGGCACGCCCTTTTCCATCGAAATGCTGATGACCATCGCCGCGGTCGGCGCGCTCGTCATCAATGCGACCGAAGAGGCGGCCGCCGTCGTCTTCCTCTTCCTTGTCGGCGAACTCCTGGAGGGCGTTGCCGCCGGCAAGGCGCGCGACAGCATCCGCTCGCTGTCCACGCTGGTGCCGAAGACCGCGCTTCTCGAAGAGGACGGCCGCACGAAGGAAGTGCCGGCCGAGCAGCTTGCCGTCGGCGCTGTCATCCTCGTGCGCCCGGGCGACCGCATTTCCGCCGATGGCACGATCATCGAGGGCGAGAGCGCCATCGACGAAGCGCCCGTCACCGGCGAAAGCACACCGGTGCGCAAGGATGTCGGCGACACCGTCTTTGCCGGCACGGTCAACGGCGATGCGGCCCTGCGCATCCGCGTCACGGCCGCCGCGGCCGACAACACCATCGCCCGCGTCATCAAGCTGGTCGAGGAGGCGCAGGAATCGAAGGCGCCGACCGAGCGTTTCATCGACCGCTTCTCGAAATACTACACGCCGGGTGTCGTCGTCGTCGCCGCGCTCGTCGCGATCATCCCGCCGCTGTTCTTCGGCGGCGTCTGGAGCGAGTGGGTCTACAAGGGGCTTGCCGTTCTCCTCATCGGCTGCCCCTGCGCGCTCGTCATCTCGACGCCCGCCGCCATCGCCGCCGCGCTCTCGGCCGGCGCCCGCCGCGGCCTGCTGATGAAGGGCGGCGCGGTGCTGGAAGGTCTCGGCAAGCTCACCGCCATCGCCTTCGACAAGACCGGCACGCTCACCGAGGGCAAGCCGAAGGTCACCGATATCGTCGCCTTCGCCGCGCCGGCCGATGAGGTGCTGCGCCTTGCCGCCGCGCTGGAGGCCGGATCCAGCCATCCGCTGGCGCTCGCCATTCTCGGCAAGGCCGCCGACGACGGCGTGGTGCCCCCGGTCGCCAGCGGTGCGCGTGCCCTGGGCGGCAAGGGCGTCACCGCCACCGTCGAGGGCAGGGACATCTTCCTCGGCTCGCCGAAGGCCGCCGCCGAACGGGTTACCCTCTCCGAGGATGTGCGGGCTGCGACGACGGCGCTCAACGACGACGGCAAGACTGTCTCCATGCTGATCGTCGACGGCGTGCTCGCCGGGGCCATCGCCATGCGCGACGAGCCGCGCCCCGATGCGGCCGCCGGCCTCAAGACGCTCAGGGACGCCGGCATCAAGACGATCATGCTGACGGGTGACAATGCCCGCACGGCGAAAGCCGTCGGCGCCGAACTCGGCATCGAGGTGCGCGCCGAGCTGATGCCGGAGGACAAGCAGCGCATCGTCGGCGAATTGCAGCGCGAAGGCTTCGTCGTCGGCAAGATCGGCGACGGCATCAACGACGCCCCGGCCCTGGCTCGCGCCGATATCGGCATCGCCATGGGGGCGGCACCGATGTGGCGCTGGAAACGGCGGACGCCGCCATCCTGCACGGCCGCGTCGGCGACGTCGCGCTGATGACGGATCTCTCCCGGCGCACCATGCGCAACATCGTCGAGAACATCGTCATCTCGCTCGGCCTCAAGGGTGTCTTCCTGGTGACGACCATCGCCGGCATCACAGGCCTCTGGCCGGCGATCCTGGCCGATACCGGCGCCACCGTGCTCGTCACGATGAATGCCCTGCGCCTGCTGAGGCCCATCAAGGGATGAGGCGCAGGTCCCTCATCGGCCTTGCCCTCGGGGCTGCGATCGCCGGTGCGGCGGTCGCGGCCTTCGTGCCGCGCGCTGGCCAGCCGAAACAGCGTGTCTTCACCCTGCAGACGGTCGACGGAAAGCCCTTCCGCTCGGCCGATCTGGCGGGAAAACCCTATCTCGTCTTCTTCGGCTTCACCCACTGCCCGGATGTCTGCCCCACCACGCTCTTCGAGCTGACGGCGCTCCTCAAGGACATCGGCCCGGCGGCGGACCGCCTCACACCGCTCTTCGTCTCCATCGATTCCGAGCGGGACACGGCGGGCCTCTTGACGCTCTACATGACCTCCTTCGATCCGCGGATCGTCGCGCTGCGCGGCGATGCCGGGCAGACGAAGGCGGCGGCGGATGCGTTTTCGGCCTTTTATAGGAAGGTGCCGACCGCATCGGACAGCTACACGATGGAGCACACGGCGGGGCTCTTCCTCATCCGCGCCGACGGCCGCCTGCAGGGCATGCTCGACATGCACGAGCCGCGCGAAACCCAGCTCCAGAAACTGAAGCTGCTGGCCAGTTCCTAGAGCCTTGCCAGCCGGAGGGGTGCCGCTCCGACGGGAAGCGCTTCAGTCGTGATCGTCGGTGCACAGGTCGTGGTTGGCCAGCGCCCGGATGACGTAGCAGTCGCTGATCTGGTCGGAATGGCAATGGCTGGTGATGCGTTCCAGTTCGGCCTCCAGCTTGCGCAGCCGGGCGATCTTGCGCCGGACGGTGGCAAGCTGCGCGGCGGCGATGCGGTCGGCGTCGTGGCAGGGACGTTCGGGATGCTGGCTGAGTTCGATCAGTTCGCGGATCGCGTCGATGGTAAGGCCGAGATCGCGGGCATGGCGGATGAAGGCGAGGCGATCGCGCTCCTCGCTGGAATAGCGCCGCTGGTTGCCCTCCGAACGCTCGGCGTGGGAAAGCAGCCCCATCTGCTCGTAATAGCGGATGGTGGGAACCTTGACGCCCGTTTCCCTGGAAAGATCGCCGATCGTCAGCATTTCCTTAGCCTCTTCAATGAACTGTCCCAAGAGATGTGCCGGGCGCGCCGGCAAATCAAGTTTTCTCTTCCGCGGAACCGCCCGGCGCAAGCATCTGACGATATTGTGTTCGCGCCGTGAGGTCCTGACGAAAGAAAGCCGCAAATCTGGTCTTGAAGCTCAAGGGGCTTGAGGCTTTAAGCTCGGCCGGATCAAAGCCCGGATTCGGGCGAAAACCGAGGCATGACGCCGCGCAGGGCCGATGAAGGCCACAAGATTAACGAAGTTCTAAGCAATCGCTTGGACTCTGAGGAAAGGCCGCGCGGTTCGCCGCGCCCACGAACCCCGAACAACCGAAAACGACCCATGTTTGCGCTTCGCCATCGTCCTTCTTCCGAAACCGCCCGTCGTCTGTCGCTTTTCGCGCGCCTTGCCGCCGCCACGGTCGCCGGCGGCCTGCTTGCCGGCTGCATGGCGATGGATGTCGCCTCGCTCGCCGAGACGCCGCAGCTTTCCAACAAGGTGAAGGCGGAGATGTCGAAGAAGAAGATGCGGCCGGAAAGCCCCGTGCTGGTGCGCATCTTCAAGCAGGAAAGCGAGCTGGAGGTCTGGAAGGTCGACGCGAGCGGCAGATATGCGCTGTTCAAGACCTATCCGATGTGCCGCTGGTCCGGGAAGCTCGGCCCAAAGACGAAGAGCGGCGACCGCCAGGCGCCGGAAGGCTTCTACCATGTCTCCGCCGGCATGCTGAACCCGAACTCGCAATATTACGTCTCCTTCAACCTCGGTTATCCGAACCGGCTGGAATCGGCGCTCGGCTATACGGGCGAGGCGCTGATGGTGCATGGCGCCTGTTCGTCGTCGGGCTGCTACGCCATGACCGACCAGGGCGTCGGCGAAATCTACGCCATCGTGCAGAAGGCGCTGGAAGGCGGGCAGGAGCGCTTCCAGGTGCAGGCCTATCCCTTCCGCATGACCACCCAGAACATGGCGAGCCACAAGGGCGATCCGAACATGCCCTTCTGGCGCACGCTGAAGGAGGGCTACGACGCCTTCGCCTTCACGCGCACGCAGCCGAAGGTTTCCGTCTGCAGCGGCCGCTACGTCTTCAACAAGGAGTTTGCCGGCGGTGAGCCGAGCGATCCGCTGGCGCAATGCCCGGCGACAGCCGACGGCACGCAAAATGATCTGGTCGCGAAGATCGGTGCGGAACAAAAGAAGCTGGATGCGGCTTTTGCCGGCGCCACACCGGTTTCCAGCTTCGCCTATGTGGACGGCGGCATGCATCCGAGCTTCCGCACGCTCCTGAAGCAGGAGGGCGCGAAGGGCATGGCCGCCCGCATCTCGCGCACGAAATATCCGGTCAGCCGGCCCGAAGCCGCGCTTGCCGACCCCTATGACGATTGAGGCATGAGGAAACTGTATTGACTGGTGAAAGCGTAACGCGCCGGTCCTTCCTGCTCGGCAGCGCAGGATTGGCAACCACGGTTCTTGCCGGCTGCACCACGGCGCCGGTCCGCGAAAGGGTCGTCGTCGAGCCCGAACCGGTCGATACCAGCATCTATGCCGCCATGTACGGGCCGAAGCCGGACGAACAGTTCCCGCTGCCGGCCATTCCCTACCAGAAGATCGATCCGCGCTTCTATCGCCAGATGGTGGCGAACCCGACCGGCGAGCGCGCCGGCGTGATCGTCGTCGATACGGCTAGCCATTTCCTCTACCTCACCTATGAGGACGGACAGGCCATGCGCTACGGCGTCGGCCTCGGGCGCGCCGGCTTCGAATGGGCCGGCCGCGGCGTCATCCAGTACAAACGCGAATGGCCGCGCTGGACGCCGCCCGACGAGATGATTGCCCGCCAGCCGGAGCTCGAACCCTACAGCTCCCGCAATGGCGGCATGGAGCCGGGCCTCAAGAACCCGCTCGGCGCCCGCGCGCTCTACATCTTCCAGAACAAGGAAGACACGCTCTATCGCATCCATGGTTCGCCGGAATGGTGGACCATCGGCAAGTCGGTTTCCTCCGGCTGCGTGCGCATGCTGAACCAGGACGTGGTCGATCTTTACAATCGCGTGCAGAACGGCACGCCCATCGTGGTGCTCGGCGCACCCGCCGTTGCCGCGGCCTATTGACCGCATACGATTTTCGCGCGTTATTGTGTGCAATGCCGCCTGCCCCTTCGGGGCGGGCAGGGCCGCACCCATGGAGACGCGAAAATGACCGAGACCCTGTTCACCCATGCGACATTGGCGGACGGTTCGCTGAAGGATATCGGCGTTGCCGGTGGACGCATCGTCTCCATCATGCCGGCCGGCACGGCTTCGGATGCGGCCCGAAAGGTCGACCTGGCGGGTGCGCTGCTGGTTCCCGCCTTCGTCGAGGGGCACATCCATCTCGACACCAGCTTCTATGGCGACACCTGGATCCCGCATAAGCCCTGCACCAACGGCTTCGACGTGCATGAGCGCGTCGCTTTCCAGGCCGAGAACATGGCGCAGGCCGCGCCGATGGCCGAACGCGCGCGCAAGCAGCTCGAACTCTGCGTCTCCCACGGCTCCACGCAGATGCGCAGCCACGTCATGGTCGACGGCTCCGTCGGGTTGAAATCGCTGGAGACGATCCTGGCGATCCGCGAGGAATACCGCGACATCATCGATATCCAGCTTGTCGCCTTCCCGCAGAGCGGCATCCTGAAAAGCCCCGGCACGGCCGAACTCCTGGACGAGGCGATCGCCATGGGGGCCGATCTCGTCGGCGGCCTCGATCCGGCAAGCTTCGACCGCGACCTTCAGGGCCATCTCGACGTCGTCTTCGGGGTCGCGGAAAAACGCGGCGTCGGCATCGACATCCACCTGCACGATTTCGGCTCGCTCGGCGCCTTCACGGTGGAGGAAATCTGCGCGCGGACGGTGGCGCTCGGCATGCAGGGCAAGGTGGTCGTCAGCCACGCCTACGGTCTCGGCAATCTCGATCCGGACGCCGCCCGCGGCATCGGCGCGAAGATCGCGGCCGCCGACGTCTCCATCATGACCAATGCGCCCGGCGATCATGCCTTCCCGCCCGTCGCGCTCCTGCGCGCCGAAGGCGTCAACGTCTTCGGCGGCAGTGACAATATTCGCGATTCCTGGTGGCCTTACGGCGATGGCGACATGCTCGGCCGCGCCATGATGATCGGTTACCGCTCCGGCTTCTACACCGACGAGGAACTTTCCGCCGCCTTCGACGTGGTCACCGCCGCCGGCGCCAAAGCCCTCGGCCTCGAAGGCTACGGCATCGCGGTGGGGGCGAAAGCCGATTTCGTGACGCTGGCCGCCGCGCATGTGCCGGAGGCCGTGGTCGCGGTGCCGAAGGGTCGCCGGGTGTTCAAGGCGGGCCGGCTGGTGGCGGAAAACGGCGCGGTGCTGCGCTAGCTTTTTGTTCTTACCGCATTGTCCGACGCCGAAGCGATGCCGCTTCGGCTGGAAATGCTCTCGGATTTGCAGCGCCGAGCGAGGCAACAAAAAGGGCGTGCCGATGGACATCGGCACGCCCTTTTCCTTGAGGTCTTGAAACCGCTTACGTGCGCGGCTTCAGGTTCTCGGGGTCGTAGAGCGGCTTGTAGCCGATGCCGACCACCTCGACCGGGTAGGTCTCGGCGAAATACTCGATGTTGAGCTTGCGGCCTTCCTGGCAATAGGCGGCCGGCAGATAGGCCAGCGCGATGTTCTTGCCGATGGTCGGACCGAAGGCGATGGAGGTCGTGTAGGAGCGACGGCCGAGGTCGTCGATCAGCACCTCGCCGGTTTCCGGGTCCATGACCGGCAGGTTGCCGAGCGGGTAGCGCTTGACGCCGTTCCTGTCGGTGTTCTCGGTCATGACGAGCGTGCAGAGCATGGCGGGCTGGTGGTCGCGCGCCTTGTACTCCAGGTGCTTCGCCTTGCCGCGGAAGTCGGCTTCCTTGACCTTCGGACGGGCAAGGTCCGCCTCGATGAGGTTGTACTGGGTGAGCAGGTCGGCGTTCTGCAGGCGCAGGCTCTTTTCCATGCGGCGCGAGTTCGCATAGGTCTCGACGCCGAAGGCCATGACGCCGGTGGCGCGCAGGGCATCCCACACGGCAAGGCCGTCCTCGTACTTCATGTGCAGTTCCCAGCCCTGCTCGCCGACATAGGAAATGCGGAAGGCGGTCACGCTCTTGCCGGCGATCTCGATCTGCTTGATCGCGGCGAAGGCGAAGTTTTCCAGGTCGAGGCCGGCCGGGTCCGCCACCACCTTCTTCAGCGTCTCGCGGGCGTTCGGCCCCCAGATGCCGATGGTGATGAACTTTTCCGACGTGTCGGTGATCGTGACGTCGAGGCCACGATCCTGCGCCACGCGCTTCATGTAGTGGAGATCGCGCGGGCCGGCATCGGCGCCGTTGACGAGGCGGCAGCGGTCGGCCATGCGGAAGACGGTGAAGTCGGCGCGCACCATGCCCTCGTCGTCGAGGAAGTGGGTATAGACGCCCTTGCCGATATTGCCGTCGCCGCCGATCTTGGCCGCGCAGAGCCATTCGAGCAACTCGACATGATCGGGGCCTTCGATGTCGACCATGTGGAAATGCGAGAGGTTAACGATGCCGCAATCCTCGCTCATCGCCAGATGCTCGGCATTGGAGACGCGCCAGAAATGGCGGCTGTCCCACTCGTTCTCGCGCACCGGCACGCGGTCGCCGTACTTTTCCAGGAGATGCTCGTTGGCCTTGTAGCCATGCGCGCGCTCCCAGCCGCCGAGTTCCATGAAGTAGCCGCCAAGCTCCACTTCACGCTCGTAGAAGGGGGAGCGCTTGACGTTGCGGCCGGTGGCATAGGGCTCGCGGGTGTGCACGGCCGGGAAGTAGATCTTCTGGGCGGCCTCGTAGGTGCGGCCCTCGATGAACTTTTCTTCGAGCTGGTGCGGGTAGAAGCGGGCATAGTCGATCGAATTGTGGTCGATCTCGGTGCGGCCGTCCGTCATCCAGTCGGCGATCAGCTTGCCGTAGCCGGGGCCGTCCTTGACCCAGATGGCGACGCAGTACCAGAGGCCGCGCACCTTCTGGCTCTCGCCGCAGGACGCGCCGCCACCGGCGGAAACCTGCAGCAGGCCGTTGAAGGAATGGCCTTCGTTGTAGCCGAGTTCGCCGAGGATCGGCGTCAGTTCCATGGCGCGTTCGAGCGGCTCGATGATCTGCTCCATGTCGAGGTCGCGCTGGGACGGCGACAGGCGCGCCTCATGCTTTTCGAGAATGTCGCGCGGGTGGCAGAGGCGCGGATTGGTGGTTTCGTAATAGCCCCACTCGATCTGGCCGCCCTCGGTGGTCTTCGGGTCGCCGGTGTCGCGCATATAGGCGGAGTTGCCCTGGTCGCGCAGCAGCGGGAAGCCGATTTCCTTGCCGGTGCCTTCGAATTCGTTGTACGGGCCGAAGAAGGTCAGCGGATGGTCGACCGGCATGACCGGCAGGTCCTCGCCGACCATTTCGGCGATGAGGCGGCCCCAGATGCCGGCGCAGACGATGACGTGGTCGGCCAAGATCGTGCCGCGATGGGTGACGACGCCCTTGATGCGGCCGCCTTCGACGATCAGCGACTGGGCCGGCGTGTTGCCGTAGACCTGCAGCTTGCCGGACTTTTCGGCGGCGTCGACCAGCTTGCCGGCAACGGTCTGCGAGCGCGGGATGACGAGGCCGGCATCCGGGTCGAACAGGCCGCCCATGACCTGGTCTTCCTCGATCAGCGGGAACATCTGCTTGATTTCGGCCGGGGAAACGGCATGCGCGCGCGTGCCGAACGCCTTGGCGGAGGACAGCTTGCGCTTGATCTCTTCCATCCAGGTGTCGTCGCCCGTGCGGGCGACTTCGAGACCGCCGATGCGGGCGTAGTGGCCCATCTTCTCGTAGAAATCGATGGAGTACTGGGTCGTCCAGACCGAGAGATAGTCGTGGCTGGTCGTGTAGCAGAAGTCCGAGGCATGCGCCGTCGAACCGATGTCGGTGGGAATGCCCGACTTGTCGATGCCCACGATATCGTCCCATCCGCGCTCGATGAGATGGTGGGCGATCGACGCACCCACGATGCCACCCAAACCGATGATGACGACCTTCGCCTTTTGCGGAAACTCTGCCATTTGCTGGACCCCGATGAGAAATTGCGGCCGATTTTAGGGCCTCGTTCGGTGCCAGTGCAGCCTGTCTGCGACTCGTCCGTGACCAGTTCCGACAGTCCCCGGACAAGCGGCCTGCGCCGGCCGCCCGACCCTAGCGGATCGTCCGGCCGGCGCAACGGTTTTCGGCTCACATATAGGCGGTGTGGGCCGGCGGATTTTCGTAGTCGTCGGCCGCGCCGTTCTCATGGATGATGGGGGCGGCGGCGAGTTCCGCGTCGCTGACATCGTCCAGCGTGCCGGCATTGATGCAGTAGAAATGCCCCATGAAGGTCTCGTGGTAGCCGCGCGAGAAGGATCGCACGCCGCACGTCCGGCAGAAATAGTGGTCGACATCGCCCTCCGGCCAGCTCGAATCCGCGGCGCGGTAGGTAAGGAGCAGGTCTTCGCCGGAAAGCAGCCTGAAGTCTTCGCGCGTCGAAAAGGTCTTCAGCATGCGCGTACGCCGGCAGAAGGAGCAGTTGCATTTGCGCAGGCCCTCGTCGAGGTCGAGCCCGCATTCGTAGCGGACGGCGCCGCAATGGCAGCTTCCGTGATAGGTCTTCTTCATCCTTCGGCTCCTTGCTGAATATAGACCTTGAGCCGGTCGAGGCATTCGCCCCAGCCCTCGGCGTGACTGTCGCGGGATTGGATGGTGTCGAACGGCGTCTGCGCGAAGGTCAGCCGCGTCCTTTCGCCAAGGTCCTCGAAGGTCGCGGTCACGAGCGTGTCCGGCCCGTCCTCCTCGGTCCAGCGGAAGGTGAAGGCGATAAGGCGGTTTTCCGCGATCTCGCGGTAGACGCCGCCCATCGGATAGTTCTCGCCCTCCGGCGAGCGGATGACCGCCGACCAGGCGCCGCCGGGGCGGAAATCCATGCGAATGGAATGGGGCGTGAAGTCCTTCGGCCCCAGCCAGCGGGCAAGGTGTTCCGGCGTCGTCCAGACCTTGAAGACGAGGGCGGCGGGCGCATCGATCAGGCGTTCGATGACAAGGCCGATGGGGGTGGCGGCTTGAACGGTCTGCATCAGGTCTCTCCTCAGTTCGTCTTCTCGGGATCGCCGGCCTGCAATTGCCTCAGATAATCGTCGAGCCGGTCGAAGCTCGCCTCCCAGAAGCGCCGGTAGGCGGAGATCCAGCCGTCCGCGTCCTTCAGCGGCCCCGCCTCCAGGTGGCAGGGGCGCCACTGGGCGGTGCGGCTGCGGGTGATGAGGCCGGCGGCCTCCAGCACCTTCAGGTGCTTTGAGACGGCGGGCAGGCTCATGTCGAACGGGGCGGCGATCTCGTTGACTGTCGCATCGCCGTTGGAAAGGCGTGCGAGAATGGCGCGCCGCGTCGGGTCCGCAAGGGCGGCGAAAGTCAGGCTCAGCGGGTCACTCACGTAATTTATCCATTCGGTTAATTAACTAGTAGGTTTAATAGTGCCAGGAAAGCCAACCGTCAAGCCCAGGCCCGCCTTGACAGGAGAGGGGGCGGTTGCGATCCATCCCGCAAGGGAAAAGGGGATTGCGATGAGCGACAGCGCATCCGGTGAGGACGGCCATGGCGTATCCTTCGGCGAGGCGCTGCGGGTATGGGCGCGCGTCGCCGCGCTCAGCTTCGGCGGCCCCGCCGGGCAGATCGCCGTCATGCATCGCATCGTCGTGGAGGAAAAACGCTGGATCAGCGAGCGCCGCTTTCTGCATGCGCTGAACTACTGCATGCTGCTGCCCGGCCCCGAGGCCCAGCAGCTGGCCACCTATATCGGCTGGCTGCTGCACCGCACACCCGGCGGCATCGTCGCCGGCCTGCTGTTCATCCTGCCGGGTTTCCTGTCCATTCTCGCGCTCAGCTATGTCTATGTCGTCTTCGGCAATGTCGGCGTGGTCGAGGGGCTGTTCTTCGGCCTCAAGGCGGCGGTGCTGGCCGTGGTGGTGCAGGCGGTCTTCCGCATCAGCAGCCGCGCGCTGGTCAATCCGGCGATGATCGCCATTGCCGCCGCCGCCTTCATCGCCATCTTCGCCTTCAAGGTGCCGTTCCCGCTCATCATCCTCGTTGCCGCTGTTCTCGGTTATCTCGGCTCGGCGTCCGGCTCGCGCCTGTTCCGTACGTCCGGCGGGCATGCGGCGGCCAAGGGTGCGGTTGTGCGCGATCGCGATTCGCTGCTCGGCGAGGCGACGCCCGCCCATGCCCGGCCCAATCTCCGCTGGTCGCTGAAAATCTCGGCCGTGCTCGCCTGTCTCTGGCTCGGGCCGGTGGCGCTGATCGCGATGCTGGCGGGCGACAGCGTTTTTGCGGACATCGGCACCTTCTTCAGCAAGATGGCGGTCGTCACCTTCGGCGGTGCCTATGCGGCGCTCGCCTATGTCGCGCAGGAGGCGGTGCAACACTATGGCTGGCTGAAGCCCGGCGAGATGCTCGACGGTCTCGGCATGGCCGAGACGACGCCCGGCCCGCTCATCATGGTGCTGCAATTCGTCGGCTTTCTCGGCGCCTACCGCGATCCCGGCAGCCTCGATCCGATGATGGCCGCAACGCTGGCCGCCATTCTCACGACCTGGGTCACCTTCGTGCCCTGCTTCCTCTGGATTTTCCTCGGCGCGCCCTTCATCGAGACCCTGCGCGGCAATGCGGCGCTCTCGGGCGCGATGTCCGCCATCACCGCCGCGGTGGTCGGCGTCATCCTCAACCTTGCCGTCTGGTTCGCCGCGCACACGCTGTTTTCCGCGGTGACGGTGTTTGCCGCCGGACCCCTGCGGCTGGAGGTGCCGGTGCCGGCGACCATCATCCCGCTCGCGGCGCTGCTTGCCGCCGCGGCTGCGTTTGCACTGTTCCGCCTCAAGGCGTCCGTGCTGCTGACGCTCGGCCTGTCGGCGCTCGCCGGCATCGCCTGGACGGCGCTTGCCGGCTGAGTCTCAGGAAATCACGTTGCGCACGAAGCGCACGGTGCCGGCGCCGGGATTGGCATAGGCATAGGGCCGGTCCGTGGCATAGACGGCAAAGCCGCCCGCCCTGTAATCCGTCGCCGCGCCTGGAAGCTCCAGCCGCAGCGTGCCCTCGATCACGAAGATCATCTCGTGCCAGCCGACGGGATCCGGCTCGGCGTCGTAGCGCTCGCCGGGGCCGAGCGACCACAGCCAGAGCTGCGCCTCGCGCGTCGCCGGCGCGGAGCCGAGCAGCAGCGCGGTGCTGTCCGCGGCCGTGCCCCGCCACGTCACCTCGTTGATTTCGGCGGAGGGCGCGCGGGCCGGATCGCGCACGAGATCGACGAAGCCGACGCCCATCGCCGCGGCGAGCTTGTCGAGGCTCGACAGGCTGATATTGGCATCGCCCCCTTCGAGCGAGACGATCATGCGCCGGCTGATGCCGGAGGCTTCGGCCAGCGCTGCCTGGCTGAGGCCCGCCGCCTGGCGCAGGCGCCGCAGGTTGCCGGCGACATGGGCGAGCACGTCGCCGCGTTCTTGACTGTGCACTATATTGCTCATACCGTTCCATTGTCGAGCGGGCGGATTGCCCTTGCCGTCTTCTAACCCGAAAGGACCCGGCCATGAAGATACGCGATTTCGGTGTTGAAATCTGGATGAACCGCTATGAGAACCATTGCGAGCTGAACCTTGCGGAGACCTGCGTGGAATCGCTGACGGTCGAGGAACTGCTCGACATGGCCGGCAAGCGCGACGCTATCCTTGCCGAACTCCTGCCGATGAAGCTCACCTATGGCGCCATCGAGGGCAGCGAGCGGCTGCGTGGCCTCATCGCCGGCCTCCATGAAAAACAGGCGGTCGAGAATGTCGTCGTCACCCACGGCGCCATCGGCGCCAATGCGCTGGTGCACGAGACACTGGTGGAGCCTGGCGACCGTGTCATCTCCGTCCTGCCCACCTACCAGCAGCACTATTCCATTCCCGAAAGCTTCGGCGCGGACGTCAAAATCCTCAAGCTGACGGCGGAGCGCGGTTTCCTGCCGGACCTTGAGGAGCTGCGCCGGCTCGCGGTGCCGGGCACCAAGCTCATCTGCCTCAACAACCCCAACAATCCGACCGGATCACTGATGGATCGCGATGTCCTTCTGGAGGTCGTCGCCATCGCCCGCGCCTGCGGCGCCTGGATCCTCTGCGACGAGGTCTACCGCGGCACGAACCAGACGGGCGACGGCATGACGGCCTCCATCGCCGATCTCTACGAGAAGGGTATCAGCACGGGCAGCATGTCCAAGACCTGGTCGCTGGCGGGTCTGCGCCTCGGCTGGATCGTCGGGCCGAAGGCCCTGTTGCACGCCGTCTCGATCCACCGCGACTACAACACGATCAGCGTCGGCATGCTGGACGATCACTTCGCCGCCATCGCGCTGGAAAATCGCGACAAGATCCTTGCCCGCAGCCAGGCCATCACCCGGGAGAATCTCGCCATTCTCGCGGAATGGATGGACGGCGAGCCGCTGATGTCCTGGGTGAAGCCGAAATCCGGCACGACGGCGCTCCTGAAATACGACCTGCCGCTCACCTCCGAAGTCTTCTGTACGCGGCTGCTGGAGCGCACCGGCGTCATGCTGACGCCCGGCAGCGCCATGGACATGGAGGGGCATCTGCGCATCGGCTATGCCAATGGCGCGGCGATCCTGCGCGAAGGGCTGGCGCGCCTTTCGGCCTTCCTGCGGGAGGAGCAGGCGGCACGCGCCGCCTGAACCCTTCCTTAACGAAGCCTTACCGCACCCATGCGCCTTGCGCATGGGTGTCCTGCCGCCTCGGCGCTTTTCCGCATTGCAACATAGGGCTATAAGACGGCCATCGAAAGACGCGGCGCCACGGACCGGTGCCGAACAGAGAACCCTAGGAAAGGGGATCATCATGAATATGGCACGTTCCTTCAGCAATTGGCGCAAGTACCGTCAGACCGTCAACGAACTCGACCGCATGACCACGCGCGAACTGCGCGATCTCGGCATCGAACGTTCGGAAATCAAGTCGGTCGCCCGCGCTGCCGTCGGCTTCTGACCGGCACGCCGCAAGGCAGGATTTCGAAGACGCCCGCCCCTCCGGCGGGCGTTTTTGCATGTGCGAACGAATCAGTCGCAGACGGCCTAATTCAACAGAATTGAGATATACGCTACGCGCATAACGCATAGCTGCCTTGCAAAACGATGCCTATCAAATGACCAGGAATCGGATATAGTCATATTTATCGAAGCAACGTACCTCCTCCCACGACGCTTCGATGATTGCAGAAGGCCTACTCCTCCTCCCAAGGCCGACTGCGGGAATGACGGCACTCCTCCTCCCAGTCGTCATTCGGTTCTATCGGAAAGCCTGCCGCACCTCCTCCCGCGGCAGGCTTTTCCATTTCTGGACCCTGTTTTCCCCAAAACGAAAAGCCCCAAAAACGAAAAAAGCCGCGGAAACCGCGGCCTTGCTGCTGGAAGCTGGAAGCGCCCGTCAGGCGACGCTTCTGAGCCCTGGCGCGACCGCGGGGCGGGCGGCGGGGATCTGCTGGAGCACTTCCAGCGCCAGCGCGCGGGCGTTTTCCTGCGCCTTGTCGAGATTGGTGACGCGCTTGGCATCCATCGAATAGAGCGTGCCGCCGCAACCGAACATGTCGCGGAAGGCCGCGCGTTCGATGATGGGCGTTTCGAGCAGGTGCACCCGGCGGGCGGCCAGCAAATCCTTCACCGCATGCATGGCGCGGGTCGTCACCATGGAGTTGACGCGGGTCAGCACCACCGAATGACGGATGCGGATCGCCGCCTTGTCCTCGAGATAGTGCAGCAGTTCGATGACATTCGCGCCGCCCTGCGCATCCATGGCTGAGCCCTGCACGGGGATGAGCACATAATCGGCATAGCCGACCGCCTTGGCGAGCAGGGAACTGCGTGAGCCGGGCAGGTCGATCAGCACGAAATCGGCATGCGCCTTCGCGTCGGCCACCTGCCGGTCGATCGTGCCCATCGTGACATAGGGCACGACGGTCAGGCGATTGCCGAGCACGCCTTCGGAAATCTCGGACCAGCGGGTGATCCAGTGCTGCGGGTCGGCATCGAGCACCGAGACGCGGAAGCCGAGACGGGCAAGCTCGGTGGCCAGCAGCAGCACGGCCGTCGTCTTGCCGGCGCCGCCCTTGGTGTTGGCGAAAGTGATGACGGGCATGGGGCTCCCCGAAGCGGTTCGTGAGCCGGTCATCGCTCGTCGATCGCACCCTGCATGGTGCTTCGCCATCCTCGTTCCTTATGGTTAATGGGTGGTGAAAATGCCTAGCGTCGCCGGTCGGCGGCGAGGATTTCGCGGGCGATCTGGTCGAGCGGCAGGATCCTGTCGACGCCGCCATGGGCGATCGCTTCCTTCGGCATGCCGAAGACCACGGAGGAGGCCTCGTCCTGCGCCACCGTATAGGCGCCGGCCTGGTGCATCTCGTTCATGCCGCGCGCGCCGTCGTCGCCCATGCCGGTCATGATGACGCCCATGGCATTGGCCCCCGCGGCGCGGGCGGCGGAACGGAAGAGCACGTCGACGGAGGGCCGGTGGCGCGAGACGAGGGGGCCTTCGCGCACAGCCACATGGTAGCGCGCGCCCTGGCGCTCCAGCATCATGTGCCGGTCGCCGGGGGCGATCAGCACATGGCCGCGAAGGACGGGATCGCCGTGCACGGCCTCCTTCACCTCCACCTCGCACAGGCTGTTCAGCCGCTTGGCGAAGGCGGCGGTGAATTTTTCCGGCATGTGCTGGACGATGACGATGCCGGGGGAATTGGCCGGCAACTGCTCCAGAAGCACGCGCAGCGCCTCGGTGCCGCCGGTCGAGGCGCCGATGCAGGCGACCATTTCGGTCGTCTTGGCCATGGCCCGGCCGGAGGGCGGGGGCAGCACGGCATCGGCGGTGAGTTTCGCGGTCGGGCCGCTCGCCGCCGCGCTGCGCCGGTTCGTGCCGAGCCGGGCGACGGCCGCGCCCTTCACCGCCTCGCGGATGCGCGTGCCCGATTCGGCCAGATGGTCGGCCGCGCTGATCTTCGGCTTGAGGATGATGTCGACCGCGCCGGCCTCCAGCGCCTGCATCAGCGTTTCCGATCCCTCTTCGGTGAGGGAGGAGCACATGACGACGGGGATCGGCCGCTGCGACATGATCTTGCGCAGGAAGGTGATGCCGTCCATGCGCGGCATTTCCACGTCCAGCGTGATGACGTCGGGGATTTCTTCCTGGATCTTCTTGGCCGCCATGAAGGGATCGGAGGCCGCGCCCATCACCTCGATCTCGGGATCCTCCTCCAGCACATGGGTCAGCGCCTGGCGGACGCTGGCGGAATCGTCGATGATGAGGACGCGGATTTTCTTGCCGGGCAGGGGCATCAGATCTTCTTGAAAACCGTGTTGGCGACCTGGCGCACCGGCAGCGTGATGCCGGTGACCGTTTCCGAATGGCCCACATAGAGGAAACCGCCGGGCACGAGGCAGTCGCAGAGCCGGGAGAGAACCTTCGCCTGCGTCGGCTTGTCGAAATAGATCAGCACGTTGCGGCAGAAGATCATGTGCATCGGCTCGCCCACCTTGTAGGCGCTGTCCATGAGGTTCATGCGGGCAAAGCCGACGGTTGAGCGCAGGCGCGGGTGAATGCGCACCTCGCCGCGCGCGGCATCGCGCGAGACCATGACATGGCGCCGCTGCAGGTCCGCCGGCACCGGCTGGATCATGTCGCGCGGATAGACGCCGCGGCGCGCGGCCTGCAGCACGTCCGTCGAAAGATCCGTCGCGAGAATGCGGTAGTCGATGCCGGAATTGGCCTCGGCAAAGTCCTGCAGCACCATCGCCATCGTATAGGGTTCGGCGCCGATGGAGCAGGCGGCGCTCCACAGCCTGAGGCGCTTGTGCCCGGCGGCCACCAGTTCGGGCAGGCCGGTGCGTTCCATGAAGTCGAAATGCTTCGGCTCGCGGAAGAAGTCCGTCTTGTTCGTCGTCACGGCGTCGATGAGGAAGATCGCCTCCTTCTCGATGCCGCCATGCTTGAAGAGATAGTCGCAATAGGCGTTGAAATTGGCGATGCCGGTGGCGCGCAGGCGCCGCCGCAGGCGGCCTTCCAGCATCGTCAGCTTGTTGATCGGCATCTTGATGCCGCTGTAATCGTAGATATAGCGCGACAGGGCTTCGAAATTCCGGCTGCTCAAGCCGTCTTCGTTCGCCTGCGCCCGCAATGCTGCTCCCACGCCGGTTCTCCTGGTTATGCCGTGGCGGCGAGGCGGTTGGCCGTGCCCATCATCGCCACTTCCGCACTGGAGAAGAGGCGGGCGAGATCGACGATGACGACGAAGCCGCCGTTCCGGCGCACGACGCCGGCGATATAGTCGGACGGCCAGCGCACGCCGATATCCGGCGCGCCCTCGATGTCCTCGTTGCGGAAGGGAATGACCTCGTAGACCCGGTCGGCGACGAGGCCGAGCGTCAGGGTCTTCTCGCCGATCGGCACGTCGAGCACGAGCGCCCGCGTGTGCGGCGTCTTCTCGGTCTTGGTCATGCCGAGGCGAAGACGCAGATCGATGACCGGCACGCCCTGGCCGCGCACGTCCCGCAGCCCGAGCAGGTATTCCGGGCCGTGCGGGATCTTGAAGGCATCCTCATGGTCGAGGATTTCCCGGACCACCGAGACGGGGACCGCGAAGACCTCGTTGTCGAGCGAGAAGGTGACGTACTGGGATTCCGAGGACGTGCCGGCCATGATCAAGCGCTTTCCCTGAAGTCTGCGTCGTCGGCATCCGGGCCGCCCATCGACATGTCGAGGGCAAAGCCGCGGGCGCGGGCCTGCTGGGCGTTGACGCTGTTGTCGGACTTGCGAACCGGTGCGGCGGCAGGCTTTGCCGCCGGGCGCGCGGCGACCGGAGCCGCATGGCGCTGGACGGGCCTGGCCATGCCGGTGGCGCGCTCGACGCGGAAGAAGGCGATGGAGGTCTGAAGCTCCTCGGCCTGGGCGGCGAGTTCCTCCGACGTGCCGGACATTTCTTCCGAGGCGCCGGCATTCTGCTGCGTCACCTTGTCGAGCTGCTGGATCGCCTCGTTGATCTGCGAGGCGCCGATATCCTGTTCGCGGCAGGCGGCCGAGATTTCCGAGACCAGTTCCGCGGTCTTGCGGATGTCGGGCACCAGCCGGTTCAGCATCTCGCCGGCTTCCGTGGCGACGGAGACCGTCTGGCCGGAGAGCGTGCTGATCTCGGCGGCGGCCGCCTGGCTGCGCTCGGCGAGCTTGCGCACTTCCGAGGCGACGACGGCAAAGCCCTTGCCATGTTCGCCGGCACGCGCGGCCTCGACGGCGGCGTTGAGGGCGAGAAGGTCGGTCTGGCGGGCGATTTCCTGCACGATGGAGATCTTTTCCGCGATGGTGCGCATGGCGCCGACGGCGCGGCCGACGGCCTCGCCCGAGGCTTCCGCATCCCTGGAGGACTGGCGGGCGATCTTCTCCGTCTGGGCGGCGTTGTCGGCATTCTGCTTGATGTTGGCGGCCATCTCCTCCATCGAGGCGGAGGCCTCTTCGGCGGAGGAGGCCTGTTCCGTCGCGCCCTGCGAGAGCTGCTCGGAGCTGGCCGAAAGCTGCTGGCTGCCGGAGGAGACATTGTCGGCGGCCGACAGGGCATCGGCGACGACGCCGCGCAGACGCTCGACCATGCTTTCCAGCGAAATGCCGAGCGTGTCCTTGTCCGACAGCGCCTTCGGCGTGACGGTGAGGTCGCCATTGGCGATCTGGTCGGCAATGGTGGCGGTGTTGCGCAGGTTGCCGGTCATCACGTTGATCGTGTCGACAAGGTCCTTGATCTCGTCGTTCGTGCGGATCTCGACGGTCTGGTCGAGATCGCCCACGGCGACGGCTTCGGCGACGGTCCGGATCTTGCGCAGGCCCGTATTGATGCCGAGCGCGATCCAGAGGGCCGCGGCGGCCGAAAGCGCGAAGGCGGCGACCGAAAGGGTCACGAGCGTATAGAAGGCCGTCGTGTAGCTGGCATCGGCCACGGTATCGGAATTCTGGATCGCGGCCTCGGTCAGGGCGGCAAGACCCTCGGTCATCGCGTCGAGCTTGTCGGCGGCGACGGCGCCGTCCGTCTGGTTCACTTCCAGCGCCATCTCGCGCTGGCCGGACGCGACGAGCGAGGTAATCTTGTCGTTGATGACGAGATAGTCGTCCCAGAAGTCGCGGATTTCCTGCCACTTGGCCTTGAACTCGCCGGTCGCGTCGTTCTCGCCGTCGTTCAGCGCCTTCTCGAAGGCTTCGCGTTCCGCGGCGATGGTGGCCTTGGCCTTGTTCGTGCGCTCCAGGGAATTGGCCATCAGGAGGTCGGCTTCGGCAAGGCCGAGCCCGTCGAAGGCGGCGGCGATGTCGTTGGCATAGTCGTCCTGCTGGATCGGGCCTTCGATGAGATCGTTGCGCAGCGTGTTCATTTCGCTGAGGCTGCGCACGCCGATGCCGGCGGAAACGCAAAGAAGGGTGATCAGGAAGCCGAAGGCGAGGCCCAGCTTCAGCTTGATGGTAAGGCGCATCCCGGTTCTCCTTGTCGCAGATGCCTGTCAGGGCGCAGTCGCCGCGGTTGCGGCGCTGCCATGCGTGAAGACCGATACACTCACCCTTCCGCGGGCCGCTCCACGGCCCTTTTTACGGACGCCTACACGCGCCCGGTCATGCGTGCGGCGCATCCGGTGCCGGATGCGCCGCATGGTTCGTTCGCTCAGGCGCTTTCGCGGAAGTCCGCGTCGTCGGCGTCAGGGCCGCCCATCGACATGTCAAGGGCAAAGCCGTTGCCACGCGATGCCTTGGCGGCGGGCGCCGCGCGGTGCACCGGGGCGGCGGCGGGGCGCTTGGTCGCCGGGGCGGCCATCTTCGCGGCGGTCGCCCGAAGCTTGTCGGCGTGGTTCGGTTCCTTGCGGGTAGCGTTCTCGACGCGGAAGAAGGCGATGGAGGCCTGAAGCTCCTCGGCCTGCGCTGCGAGTTCCTCCGAGGTCGCCGACATTTCTTCCGAAGCGCCGGCATTCTGCTGCGTCACCTTGTCGAGCTGTTGGATCGCCTCGTTGATCTGCGAGGCGCCGATATCCTGTTCGCGGCAGGCGGCCGAGATTTCCGAGACCAGTTCCGCGGTCTTGCGGATGTCGGGCACCAGCCGGTTCAGCATCTCGCCGGCTTCCGTGGCGACGGAGACCGTCTGGCCGGAGAGCGTGCTGATCTCGGCGGCGGCCGCCTGGCTGCGCTCGGCGAGCTTGCGCACTTCCGAGGCGACGACGGCAAAGCCCTTGCCATGTTCGCCGGCACGCGCGGCCTCGACGGCGGCGTTGAGGGCGAGAAGGTCGGTCTGGCGGGCGATTTCCTGCACGATGGAGATCTTTTCCGCGATGGTGCGCATGGCGCCGACGGCGCGGCCGACGGCCTCGCCCGAGGCTTCCGCGTCCCTTGAGGACTGGCGGGCGATCTTCTCCGTCTGGGCGGCGTTGTCGGCGTTCTGCTTGATGTTGGCGGCCATCTCTTCCATCGAGGCGGAGGCCTCTTCGGCGGAGGAGGCCTGTTCCGTCGCGCCCTGCGAGAGCGTTTCGGAGCTTGCGGAGAGTTCCTGGCTGCCGGAGGAAACGTTGTCCGAGGCCGAAAGGGCATCGGCGACGACGCCGCGCAGGCGCTCGATCATCGTGTTGACGTGGCCCAGCATGTCGCCGATCTCGTCCTTCGTGGTGATCTCGGCAAAGCGCGTCAGGTCGCCGTCCGCCACGTTCTGCACCGCGCCGACGGCACGGCCGATGCCGCGGTTGATCGACAGGACGATCCAGAAGGCGGCGATGGTGGCGATGATGAGCGCGATGGCGGCGACCGTCACCATGATGGTCCGCGTGCTCTGGTACTGGGCGTCGGCCGCAAGCTCCGCCTCGTTGAGGCGTGCTTCCTCCAGCTTGACGACCTCGCCGAGCAGGCTGTCGATCTCGTTGGTGACGGTGCGGGCATCCGTGGTCGAGATGCGCGTCGCGCCGGCCGTGTCGCCGGCCAGCGCCAGCGCCCGGATGCGGTCGTCATTGCGCCGGAAATCGGAGGTGAAGGTGGAAAGCTTGGTCCACAGCACCTTGCCCTGTTCCGTCGCCTTTTCCAGCACCTGCTCGAAGGCCGCGTCGAATTCCTTGCGGGCTTCGTCGCTGAGGCCGATATAGCGGTTGGTCTCGGTGGCGTTGGTGGCCGCCAGCATGTTCTTCTGCTGGCGGATCTGCTGGAGCTGGAAGTTGTTGAGCATCTGGGCGAGCTTCAGCCGCTCGGCCGGGCCGTTCAGCACGTCGCTCAGCGTCGTGTTGAGGCCGCCAAGGCTGATGATGCCGTAGGTCGCGGTGCCGACGAGGACGGCGAGCATGAAACCGAAAGTCAGGAACAGCTTGAGTTTGATGGTAAAGCGCATGGGTCTCTCCTGAGGTCCTAGTTCGGCGCTTGCGCCGTGCCGGTGCGGTCTTTCTGGGAGGAGAAGATCGCGTGCAGGTTCGGGACGATGATGAATTCGCCGCCCCGCTTGACGAGGCAGTTGATGTAGTCGGGGCGCCAGCGCATGCCGACGCTCGGCGGCGGCTCGCTGGCGAGTTTCGGGAGCGTGGTGACCTCGTTGACCTTGTCCGTGCGGATGCCGATCAGCGTCGCCTCGTCGTCGAGATCGAGTTCGATCACGACGATGCGGCTGTCGATGGTCGTTTCCGTCGCGTCCATGCCGAAGGCGAGGCGGATATCGGCAAGCGGAATGACCTTGCCGCGGAAATTGATGACGCTGGAGACATAGGGCTTGCTGCCGGGCACGTGGGTTTCCGGCAGCAGGTCGAGGATTTCCTGCACGACGATGGCCTCGATGGCGAAGGTCTCGCCGTTGAGGTTGAAGGTGAGCACGGACAATTCGTCCGCTTCGCCCCAGATCGTGTCGTAGTCGAGTTTTCGTGCTGCTTCGCTCATCCTGCCGCCCGCAATTGCGCCTCCTGGTGCTGACCGGCCGCAACCAGATGGGTGACGTCGAGGATCAGCGCGACGCTGCCGTCCCCGAGAATGGTCGCGCCCGAGAAGGTGGCGACGTCATGGTGCAGCTTGGACATGGATTTGATGACCGTCTGGTGGTCGCCGATGATCTGGTCGACGACGAGGCCGACGCGTTCCGACCCCGTCGAGATGACGACGACCTTCTGGTGCGGGTCGGGCTGGGTGCCGGTGCGGAAGAGTTCGCGCAGGCGCAGGAACGGCACGAGGCTGTCGCGCAGCGAGATGAAGGAGCGCCCGCGCGAGCGCAGGTCGTCTTCCAGCGAGAGTTCCAGGCATTCCTCGACCGCCGAAAGCGGGATGACGTAGCAGCCCTGGCCGACGCGCACGAGCAGGCCGTCGATGATGGCGAGCGTCAGCGGGATGCGCAGCGAGACCTCCGAGCCTTCGCCGGGCCTGCTGACGATGTCGATGGCCCCGCGCAGCGCCTCCACCGTCTTCTTCACCACATCCATGCCGACGCCGCGGCCCGAGAGATTGGTGACCTGCTGGGCGGTGGAAAAGCCCGGCTGGAAGATGAGCTGCAACAGGTCCTGGTCGGCGAGCGCCTGGCCCGGCTGGATGAGGCCTGACGCTTCCGCCTTGGCGCGCACCCGCTCGCGGTTGATGCCGCGCCCGTCGTCCTTGATGGTGATGATCACCTCGCCGCCCGTCTGGTGCGCCGAGAGGATGACCTTGCCCTTCGGGTCCTTGCCGGCGGCGATGCGATCTTCGGGCCTTTCGAGACCGTGGTCGATGGAATTGCGCACGAGATGGACGAGCGGATCGGCGAGCCGGTCGATGACCGTCTTGTCGACCTCGGTGGTCTCGCCCTCGGTGATCAGCTCGATTTCCTTGCCGGTCTCGCGTGACAGGTCGTGCACGAGGCGGCGGAAGCGGCTGAAGAGGCTGGCGACCGGCATCATGCGCAGCACCATCATCGTGTCGCGCAATTCGCCCGACAGGCGCTCGATCTCTTCCGAGACGGAGCGCAGGCCAAGATCGGCCGCCGCGCCGGCAAGCTGCGTGAGGCGCGACTGGGCGATGACCAGTTCGCCGACGCGGTCCATCATCTCGTCGAGCCGTTCGGCGGGAACGCGGACGTTTTCGGCGGATTTCGCCTGTCTGGAATCGTTGGCCGCCTGGACGGCCGGCGCTTCGCGCTCCGTGACGACAACGGCCTTGGGCATGGGGGCGGGCGCTGCGGCGGGCGCCGGGGCGGCGATCTCGGTGATCTCGAGCGCCATGTCGTCCATGACGAAGATGAAGACATCCTCGATGTCGCTGCGCGGCTTGTCAGTCCTGAGCGTGACGTCCCAGGCAAGATGCATGTCGCGCGGTTCGAGTGCACCAAGCTCCGGCACCTTCGCCGCATCGGCGAGGATGCGGCATTCGCCGAGGTCGCGCATCTCGTCGAGAAGGCCCAGCGGATTGGTGCCATTCGCCATGGCATTGGCGGGCAGGCTGAAGCGGATGCGCCATTCGCGCAGGCCGCCGGCCTGTTCCGCGACCGGCGCTGCTGCCGTCGCCGCGCTTGCGGCCGGGGCGAGGGCAGGGGAGGCGCCGCCCGCGCCATTGACGGCGCGGTGCAGGTTGTCGAGCAGGGCCGCGCTCATCGCGTCGTGATCGCCGTTCGGCGTTTCCAGCAGCGCGCGCATGTGGTCCTGCGCGGAGAGCACCGCCGAGACCAGCTCGTGCGTGGCGGGCACATCGCCCTTGCGCACCCGGTCGAAGGCGGTCTCGCAATGGTGGGTGAAGGCGGCGAGCGCGTCGAAGCCGAACATCGCGCCCGAGCCCTTCAACGTGTGCAGGCCCCGGAAGACCGCGTCGATCTGGTCACGGTCGTCGAGGCTGCGGGTCAGGTCCAGGAGGCCGGACTCGATCTGTTCCAGCAGTTCGGCCGCTTCTGTCCGGAAGACTGAGATCGGGTCCGGGTTGCTCATTTTCCGAGGACCTTCCTGGCGATCTTGACGAGGCTTTCGGGATCGAACGGCTTGGTGAGCCAGCCGGTGGCGCCGGCGGCCTTCGCCTGCGCCTTCAGTTCGCCGTCGGATTCGGTGGTGAGGAAGATGACCGGCACGCCGGTATGCGCCGGCAGCTTGCGCAGCTCGCGGATCATCGTCAGGCCGTCCATGTTGGGCATGTTCAGGTCGGTGACGACGAGGTCGTATTCGCCGTCCTTCAGCTTGTTGAGGCCGTCGAGGCCGTCCACCGCCTCGGTGACGGTATAGCCGGCATTGCTGAGGGTGACCCGCGTCGTCAGCCGGATGCTGGCGGAATCGTCAACGGTCAAGATTTTCGCGGTCATCAATTCTTCTCCTGATGCAACCAGAAATGTGCAGCGTCCGGCGTCATCTCGTCGAGAAAGCCGCCGCGCTTCAGCACGTCGTAAAAGTCCCCTCCGGCGGGCCGCGCAAGTAGAACCCGGCCGTTACGGGACTCGGCATGCTTGCGCGCGGCCGTAACGAGCTGGACAAAGCTGAGATCGACCTGAGCGTCTTCGTCGATATCCAGCACGGCATTCGTATTCTTGTTGAGGAAGTCCAAGATCATCTCATGGACTGCCACTATAGTCTTGATGGTAAGCGTCGCCGGTAAGGTTAACGACGCGTCACCGGGCAGGGGTGATGACATGGAGGCCTCGATATTCGTTCCGCAGGAGAGTATTTCCCGCGACAGAATCGTCAGGCAGACTTAATGAACGGTAAAGTGCGGTTGATAATTTCATCCATTAGTAGGTCTTCACGAAAGAATGCACCACTTCACGCAGGGGCAGGAAATGAGCTTAAGTGTCTGTTTTTGAATGAAACAGAAGATGATTAGACATAAGTGATATTATTTATAAATCCCTAATTCTAAGGGGCGCTGCATCCTCGGGTAGCAAGGCCGAAAGGGCGGGATTCGCCCCGTTTATTACTCCATGAGGAAGTGCGAATTTACTGCGCGTTACATTGTTCGCCGTAGCGTCGGCCCACGGTTTCTTGAAAGTGGGGTATGGCGTGTCAGGAACAGCGAACGCAGTCCGCGTCGAGCGGCAGACGGCTGAGGGAGAACTGGTTTCCCGTCTCGAAGGGGCCCGTTCCCGCATTGAACAGCGGTTCCTGGACGGCGGCGTCGTGCTGCTCGCCGTGCTGGACGTGCTGAACCGTCTGGTTGCATCGCTGGAAAACCTCTCGGGTTCGCTCGATGACGATACCGCCGAGGCGACGATCGGCCGGCTGTCGGCGACCGTCGGCCAGCTCACCGCCCTGCCGGGCATCGAGGAGACGCGCCAGCAGCGCCTCGCCGCCGTCGCCCTGACCGAAAAATCGCTCGGCGTGCATATCTCCGCCATGCAGGAGACGCTGCGTTACCTGCGCACCTTCGCCACCACCGCCAAGATCACCGGCGCGGCCATTCCCGACTTTGCCGGCTTTGCGGAGGAAATCCTGGAGCGCATCCGCTTCGGCGCCGGCGCGGTCGATGCGCTCGGCGCGAAGATCGGCACGCTTGGCGCGGTGATCGGCGCGGCCTCCACCGGGGGGGCGGCGCTGGAGCGCTTTCGCCGCAGCGTGCCCGACATTGCCGGCAACCTTTCGCGCAATGCCGCCGACCTGACGGCCCAGCGCCGGCATCTCGCGCAGCTGGCGGCGAGGGTCGGCGCCTCCGCCCGCCAGGTGCAGACCAAGGTGGCGACGACGCTCTCCTCCATGCAGATCGGCGATATCACCCGCCAGCGCATCGAGCATTGCCAGTCGGCCTTCACCTTCCTTGAGGATTATCTTTCGGCTGGCCCGCTCGATGCGGAGGCCGCCGCTCGCCTGACCGCGCTGGTGCGCCGCCTGGTGCACGACCTGCTCGCCGAGATCGCCCGCGATTTCCAGCGCGAATGCCGCACCGTGGTCGGCACGATCCGCAGCTTCGGCGCCGATATCGACGGGCTGATGGCGCTTTACGGCGACATGGATACCGCCGACGGCCGCTCGGCCGACCGGGCCATGCGCACGCTGGAGGCCGACATCGCCGCCGCCCGCGCCGTGGTGCGCGATATCGAGGAGACCGCCGGCAAGGCCAATGCGCTCGGCGCCAGCACGGTCGAGACCGTGCAGGAACTGCTGAAGGGCGTGAAGACGATCCAGCTCGTGCGCACCGACATCCACTATATGGCGCTCAACACCAACCTGCGCTGCAGCAAGCTCGGCGAGGAGGGGCGGGCGATCAACGTGGTGACGGCGGAGCTGCGCACCTTCTCCGCCCAGCTCGACGAGACCGCCGAACGCATCCTCGTTGCCCTGCAATCGCTGGAAGGCGACGCCGGCAAGCTCGGGGAGGCGGGTGCCGCCGCGGGCGGCGCGCTCGACGCCCATCTCGAAGAGGTGCTCGACCATATCCGCCGCGCGGGCGACCGCATGGAGGAAGACATGACGGCGTTGCGCGCCTGCGGCGCGGATGTCTCCGCCAAGACCGGCCGCACCATTGCGGGCCTCGATTTCGACGCGGAACTCGGCGACGTGCTGGCCGATTGCGCGGCGTGCGCCGGGCAATTGAGCGGCGAGGCGCTTCCCGATGTGGATGGTCTCGAAGAGGCGATGGCCGAACTCGGCGGCCGCATCGCGCGCACCTATACGATGGTGTCCGAGCGCGAGGTTCATGCCCGCATCTTCGGCACGGCCGTCGAGGCGCCCGCCGCCCAGGCGGCGCCCCAGAGCGACGAAGACCTCTTCGACGACGCGCTGTTCTGAGCCCTCCGGCCCGCGGTCACGGAACGTTGCATCGGCCGGTCTTTCCGGCCGATTTGCCATCGTCAGTTTCCTTATATTTTTGAAAATATAGCGCTGGCCAAGCCGCAAAGGCCGATATATTCAAAGAGATATCACGCTGCCGCAAAGGCGGGAAAAGGGAGAACTGGAATGAACCGTCGTCTGCTTCTGAAACTGGTCGTCGCCGCCGTTGCGGCCCTGCCGCTGGGCCTTCCGGCCGCCGCCGCCGAAAAGGTTACCGTCTTTGCCGCCGCGAGCCTCAAGAACGCGCTCGATGCCGCCAATGCCGCCTGGCAGAAGGACAGCGGCAACGAGACGACGGTCTCCTATGCCGCAAGCTCGGCGCTCGCCAAGCAGATCGAGGCCGCCGCGCCCGCCGATCTCTTCATCTCGGCCGACCTTGCCTGGATGGACTATGTCGCCGAGAAGAAGCTGATCAAGGACGACACGCGCGTCAACCTGCTCGGCAACCGCATCGTGCTCGTCGCGCCGAAGGACAAGGCCGCCACCGTCGAGATCAAGGACGGCTTCGACCTTGCCGGCCTCGTCGGCGACGGCAAGCTCGCCATGGGCGCGGTCGATAGCGTGCCGGCCGGCAAATACGGCAAGGCGGCGCTCGAAAAGCTCGGCGTCTGGTCGTCCGTCGAAGGCAAGGTCGCCGGCGCGGAAAGCGTGCGCGCGGCCCTCGCCCTCGTCTCGCGCGGCGAGGCGCCCTACGGCATCGTCTACCAGACGGACGCCGCCGCCGATCCGGGCGTTGCCGTCGTCGGCACCTTCCCGGAAGACAGCCACCCGCCGATCATCTACCCCGTCGCCATCCTCTCGGACTCCAAGAGCGCGGCTGCGAATGCCTATCTCGACTTCCTGAAGTCCGACAAGGCCGCGCCGTTCTTCACCGAGCAGGGCTTCACGATCCTCAAGTAAGGCGAGCCTTGCGACAGCCCCGGATGGTATGTCCGGGGCTGTTTGTTTTCCGGCCGATGGCGAGACACGTCGGGGCGGCCGTCGATCGAGGAGGACGCGTGGACTGGTTTGCCCTGAGCGATGAGGAATGGACGGCGATCCGGCTGAGCCTGCGCGTCTCGGCGGTGGCGGTCCTCGTCAGCCTGCCGCTCGGCATCCTCGTCGCGCTGGCGCTCGCCCGCGGCCGCTTCTGGGGCAAGTCGCTGCTGAACGGCGTCGTCCACCTGCCGCTCATCCTGCCGCCCGTCGTCACCGGCTTCCTGCTGCTCATCCTCTTCGGCCGGCGCGGCCCCGTCGGCGCGCTGCTTGCCGACTGGTTCGGCATCGTGCTTTCCTTCCGCTGGACGGGCGCGGCGCTCGCCTGCGGGGTCATGGGCTTTCCGCTGATGGTGCGCTCCATCCGCCTGTCCATCGAGGCGGTCGACCGCAAGCTGGAAGAGGCGGCCGGCACGCTCGGCGCAAGCCCCCTCTGGGTTTTCCTCACCGTCACCCTGCCGCTCATCCTGCCCGGTGTCATCGCCGGCATGATCCTCGCCTTCGCAAAGGCCATGGGCGAGTTCGGCGCGACCATCACCTTCGTGTCCAACATTCCCGGTGAAACGCAGACGCTCTCTGCCGCCATCTACACCTTCACCCAGGTGCCTGGCGGCGATGCCGGCGCCCTGCGCCTCACCCTCGTCGCCATCGCCATTTCCATGGTCGCGCTGCTCGCCTCGGAAGTGCTGGCGCAGCGCATCGGCCGCAAGGTGCACCTCGAATGAGCCTCGTCGTCGAAGCCCGGCACCGGCTCGGCGATTTTGCGCTGGACGCCGCCTTTTCCGCCGAAGGCGGTGTCACCGCCCTGTTCGGCCGGTCCGGCTCGGGCAAGACCTCGCTCGTGCGCATCATTGCCGGCCTTGCGCGCCCCGCTGAGGGACGGGTCGTGCTGGAGGGCGACGTGCTGGTCGATACCGCGCACGGCCTGTTCGTGCCGCCGCACCGCCGCCGCTTCGGCTATGTCTTCCAGGAGGCGCGCCTTTTTCCGCATCTCACCGTCCGGCAGAATCTCAATTACGGCCGCTGGTTCGCGCCGAAGGGCGCGCGGGCGGAAAGCCCGGAGCGGATCGTCGATCTTCTCGGTATAGACAGCCTGCTCGACCGCCAGCCGGCCCATCTTTCCGGCGGCGAGAAACAGCGTGTCGCCATCGGCCGCGCGCTGCTCGCAGCGCCGCGCCTTCTCCTGATGGACGAGCCGCTGGCCGCGCTCGACGAGGAGCGCAAGGCGGAAATCCTGCCCTATCTGGAGCGCCTGCGCGACGAGGTCGGCATTCCCATCGTCTATGTCAGCCATTCGGTCGCCGAGGTCGCGCGCCTTGCCGACCGGGTGGTGCTGATGGCGGGTGGCCGCGTCGAGGCCATCGGCCCGCCTTCCGACGTGCTCGGCGGCCCGCGTCTTGCCGCCGCCGCGGACCGGCGCGAGGCCGGCAGCGTCTTGACCGGCCATGTCGAGGCGCGCGATGCCGCCCATGGCCTTGCCACCATTCGGCTTGCGGGCGGCGCGGCGATCCTCGTGCCGGGCGCGACGGTCGCGCCCGGCGAGGCGGTGCGCCTGCGCATTCCCGCGCGCGACGTCCTGGTGGCGACCATCCGCCCGGAGGGCCTCAGCGCGCTCAATAGTCTCGAAGGTGTGGTGGAAGGCATCGAGCCGGACGGGGAGGGCATGGCGAGCCTGCGCATCGCCTGCGGTCGCGATATCGTGCGCGCCCGCATCACGGCGCTTTCCGTCGAGCGCCTCGGTCTTGCGCCCGGCCTGCCGGTCCATGCCGTCGTCAAGACGGTGGCGCTGGAATAGGTTTACTCGGCGAGATTGGCGGCGATCCAGCCGATATCCTCGGCGAGCGCCGCCCGCGCCTTCTCTTCCATCGCGTGGTAATGCGCGATCAGCGCCTCGCCGAAGGGCGTCAGCACCGCGCCGCCGCCCTGCTTGCCGCCGCGCTGCGATTCAACCACCGGCTCGCGAAACAGCCGGTTCATCTCGTCGACCAGCAGCCAGGCCCGGCGGTAGGACATGTCCATCGCCCGCCCGCCGGCCGAGATCGAGCCCGTCTGCCTGATATGCGCGAGAAGCTGGATCTTGCCGCGTCCGATCCGCCCCTCCGGTTCCAGCTGGATCCGGAAGATGAGTTTCGGTTCGCTCTTGGCTGCAGACATGAAAAAGGGCCCGTATGGATACGGGCCCAGATATAGCAGCGTTTCCCGTCGAGGAAAGCGTCAGGCAGCGCGCTTCAGCGCATCGCCGAGGATCGAGACGATATCCTCGAAATGCTTCTTCTCGGCGATCAGCGGCGGCGAGAAGGCGATGATGTCGCCGGTGACGCGGATCAGCAGCCCCTTCTCGAAGCAGTCGACGAAGACGTCATAGGCGCGGGCGCCCGGTGCGCCGTCGCGCGACGCCAGTTCGATGCCGGCGATGAGGCCGATCGTGCGGATGTCGATGACATGCGGCAGGCCCTTGAGCGAATGCATGGCGGCATACCAGTCGTCCTGCAGTTCCGCCGCGCGGGTCAGCAGGCCTTCGTCGCGGTAGATGTCCAGCGTCGCGATACCGGCGGCGCAGGCTGCCGGATGACCGGAATAGGTGTAGCCGTGGAACAGCTCGATGGCGTTTTCCGGGCCGTTCATGAAGGCGTCGTGGATCTTGTCCGAGGCGAAGACGGCACCCATGGGCACGCAGCCATTGGTCAGGCCCTTGGCCACCGTCATCAGATCGGGCGTGACGCCAAAGGTCTGGGCCGCAAACGGTTTGCCGGTGCGGCCGAAGCCGGTGATGACCTCGTCGAAGATCAGCAGGATGCCGTGCTTGTCGCAGATCTCGCGCAGGCGCTGCAGATAGCCCTGGGGCGGGATCAGCACGCCGGTGGAGCCTGCCACAGGCTCCACGATCACGGCGGCGATGGTGGAGGCATCGTGCAGGGCGACCAGGCGCTCCAGATCGTCGGCGAACTCGGCGCCATGCGCGGGCTGGCCCTTCACATAGGCGTTCTTGGAGAGGTCATGCGTGTGGCGCAGATGGTCCGCGCCGGCGAGCTGCGGGAAGACGCGGCGGTTGTTGACGATGCCGCCGACCGAGATGCCGCCGAAGCCGACGCCATGATAGCCGCGCTCGCGGCCGATGAGGCGCGTGCGCGTGCCCTGGCCGATGGCGCGCTGGTAGGCGATGGCCATCTTCAGGGCCGTGTCGACCGATTCGGAGCCGGAGCCGGTGTAGAAGATGCGGTCGAGCTTGGCGCCTTCGGGGCCGGGGGCGATCTCGGCGAGACGCTCGGCGAAGTCGAAGGCGATCGGATGGCCCATCTGGAAGGACGGGGCGAAATCCATCTGCGTCAGCTGCCGCTCGACGGCGGCGGCGATCTGGCGGCGGCCATGACCGGCATTGCAGCACCACAGGCCCGCCGTGCCGTCGAGCACCGGGCGGCCGTCGGTGCTGGTGTAGTACATGCCCTCGGCGCTCGCCAGCAGGCGCGGCGCGGCCTTGAACTGGCGATTGGCGGTGAACGGCATCCAGTAGCTGTCGAGCACGGGGGCGTTGGGTTTGTTGTGGACGTTCATGGCAGGTCTCCTGTGATTGGCACGATAGACGCCATGATTTGCCATGCCGAACAAGTCCTTTTCTGGTTGACGCCAAGCCTTTGAAAAGAAAGGATATGGAAAGAGCGGTTTTCGCTATTTCGAACATCTAGAACAGGAAAAGCCATGTCGGTCGATATCGGGGGCAGGCTGCGCCATCTGCGCATGGCGCACAATCTTTCCCAGCGGGAACTCGCCAAGCGCGCCGGCGTCACCAACTCGACGATCTCGCTGATCGAATCGAACGCCACCAACCCTTCGGTCGGCGCGCTGAAGCGCATTCTCGACGGCATTCCCATCGGCCTTGCCGAGTTCTTCGCCTTCGAGCCCGACCGCCCGAAGAAGGCCTTCTACCATGCGGATGAACTCGTGGAGATCGGCAAGGGCCCGATCTCCTTCCGCCAGATCGGTGAAAACACCTTCGGCCGCAGCCTGCAGATCCTGAAGGAATGTTACCAGCCCGGTGCCGACACCGGAAAGATCCCGCTGGTGCATGACGGCGAGGAGGGCGGCATCGTGCTCTCCGGGCGCCTGGAAGTGACCGTCGACGACGAGCGCCGCATCCTCGGCCCGGGCGACGCCTACTATTTCGAAAGCCGCCGCCCGCACCGCTTCCGCTGCGTCGGCCCGGTGCCCTGCGAGGTCATCAGCGCCTGCACGCCGCCGACCTTCTGAAAGGAAAAAGCCCGCCGGAGGGGCGGGCTCTCGGGTCGATCAATCGAGGAGATCGGCGGGCACCTTGCCGCCGTTCTCGGCCAGCGCCTTCATCAACGCCTTGTGCAGCCAGACATTCATCGTGGCGGAATCGTTCTTGTCGCCGGTGTAGCCGAGTTCGTCCGCCAGTTCCTTGCGGGCGGAAAGGCTGGAATCGAGATCCAGCGCCTTCATCATGTCGACGATGGACTTGCGCCAGTCGAGCTTCTGGCCGTTCTTCTTGACGGCGGCATCCATGATCGCCGCAACATCCACCGGAGCGGAGGAGGTCGCCGTCCCGGCGGCGGGCGTCACCGCCACATCCTTGCCGGCCGTCGCCGCCGTTGCAGAGGCGTCAGCCTTCGTCGGCGTCGCGGAAACATCCGCCGTCACCGGCTTCACCGCCTCGGCCGTGACCGTCCCCGCCGGCGTTTCTTCCGCGGCCTTGCCGAAGAGCTTTTCCTTGATGGAACTGAAGATACCCATGTCTGACTCCCTGTTGTTTCCAGCCGGCCCTGGCACGGCGTGACAGAATAATAGGGGCGTTGGCCGTCATTTCAATGAAACTCGTTTTGCTGGGCAGATACAGCGAGCGGATAGGCGTTAGATCGTGGAAAGGACGCGCCGAATTAAAATGATGCGCTCGCCCCGGCAGAGCTGCGGTCGCAGGGGATCTCTGCCGGCCACGGCAAGTGAGACGTAGACATCACTTCCCGGTTCTCAGCCTTTGAATATCTGCTCACGATGATATTGCAGGAATTGCGAATGCGGCCGCTCGTCGGCGCGTACGGGCACAAGCAGGCGGCGTTCGGGATTGATGAGCCGGGTGGCGGTATCCGGCACGCCGCCGCTCGCGATCAGCATGCTGTAATCGTCATCCACCGAGATCAGGCCGCGATCGAACATCCAGTGCACCGTGCCGGATAGCGCCAGCCCGTTGCGGACGCTGTCAGGGCCGCCGTGCGCCACCGGACGAATGTGAGCGGCTTGCACCTCCGAGCGTCCGCCGCCGTTGAAAAGCTTGATGCCGGTCACGGCGCAGGTGTCGTGATACGCTGTCTTGATGGCGGCGGAGAAGGCGCGATCCCGGAAAGGGCGCTGCACGACCTGCGACACGATCCGCCGGTCGACGCTGTCGATCTCGAAGGGCATCTGCGGGTTATCGCCAAATCCGATGCGCGCCTCTTCGACCGGATCGGGTATCGGGCGCGCTCTGTCGCGATGTCCCAGGATATGAGCAAAGCCGGCTGCCAGGATCATGTCGTATTCGGCGTCGGGAATATTTCGCACGGCGCGGCCGAACGCACCCTTGTTGGTCGAGCCATCCTCCTTGCGAAGGCCAGTTTCGTAATAGTGGTCCGCGTCCTTGAACGGGACCGCATGGTCGAACGGTAGGAAATCTTCGATCAGTGCGTAGAAGTGATCCGGCTTCGATGGATCCGGAACGATGTCGGTGATTCTAGCCGTCGCGAAATAGGCCTGCCTGCCGCCTGATTTCATGAGGTCGCCGCTCGGACGTCGCGGCTCGTAATACACAATCCAATCGCCGCGTGCGGCTTCGATCTGGCGAAGGTAGGTTCGCGGAAAATGGTACCGCTGCTCTGGCAAGTCGTCATAGGTCGGATCGACCTTGGTTGTCAGAATTGCCTTCGCCATCGAGCGCGCTCTTTCACGCAGAAAGTATTATCAGTCCATCCTGGCTACCAGGCTGGGTGGAATGAGGGAAGGGGCAAGCGAGCGAGGAGCGCCATCTGCCGTGGTGCACGGCCATGATGAATCCCTGTCTTTCTCTTGAGCTTCGCCATCGCGCTTAGTCGGTGCGCACATAATCTCCGGGCCAGGATTTCAGGAATCAGGGCGCCAAAGAGGCAGAACCGATATCCGGCATGACCGGAAAATAAGTCAATTGAAGCTTTAAGGAGAGTTTGGCTGGGGAACCTCGACCCTGCACGATCACATTCTAAACGTGATTGGATACGGCAAAATCGCTCACCTTTTTGTCAGCCTATACGGTGATCGTTCCGGTAAGATGAACCAGAAAATCTGCACGAATGTTGACTACATAGTCGAGCTTCGACCGTAGGCCTGCCCTGCGTTGAAGGTTGATTATTTAGACGTGGATTTTGCCAAGGTCTGGACCTGACGATCGCTGCTTTTTTATTATGGCGCGAGCGTCGATGGCAGCTGAGCATTATTGCGGTGGAAGCTGGTCAGGTTCGGACTTGTAGCTGATAATGGCTCTCAACCGCTCACCGAACATCTCGCCTTTAGAAAGATCTATTGAAGCCGTTTTCAGCCAGTAGCTGCTCCCAGTGACCTGGTGCGATACGAGCACGCCCTCTTGGTGCGGTATTGCAGCGTGGTGTGGATAAAGGAGTGTCAGCTGGTCACACTGGTAAAGGTGGCCATAAGCCATCATCTGATAGACGTCACCTTGCGACACGCCTTGCTTGCGATCGTCCATGCGCGCGGCGATTCGCTTCCACTTCGTGTCAATAACCTGCACCACTTCGTCGCCGCGCTTCAATAGGATATCAGGCCGCGTCTGGAACAGGCCCCGACCGTCAACCGTTTCAAGGCAGTAGAGCCGCCCGCCCTGACTCACGACTCGTATATCGGTGTCCGCAAACGAACGCTTCAGCATCCGTGCAACATACTCCTCAAACAAGGTGTTCATCTCGAATAGTAGAGAGAAGCCATCGCTGCCTCCCGCGGATGACGTTTGGAAGCGCTCGCCGAGAAGTAGTCGAGCGAGGTTAAACAACTCTCGCCAACGGCTATTTGTGCGGTCGAGCACAACCTCATCCCATCGCAGCGCGGAAATCTGAACACTCTCTATGTCGGCATACGCGAATGCCAGCTCGCGCAACCGGCGCTGATTGTCGGCGGCCCGTGAGATGCGGGCAAGTCGGACAATGGCGGCCTTCATGATGCGATTGAGGGCGATGTCAACCGTAAGCGCATCGTAACGACAGGCCAGCCGCGATGGTTCTGCGGCCAACAACGTGAATTGCCGTGTCAAATCCAGCCGTCCGCGCAATACGGGTAGATCTTCGGTATGCTCTACATACCGCCGCGGCATACCCAACCGGACAGCATCGACCAGCTTCTCTGAAAATAACCGGATCAGGATTTCAAGCAGTGTCTCGCGCTGCCATTCCAGAGTTGTGATCTGGCCCGAATCGATCTTTAGGTCCAACGCAGTGGCTAGCATGTGCACAAGACGGCGACGAATATGACCTCTAGTTTCGGCTCCATCCACGCTTTTGAAGTCGATCTTAGGCAAAATTTCCAGCGCGCAGCCTTCGGCAGCAATCACTCCGACGACGCCTCTCGCCCGGAGCCCTCTGCGTCCATGCTCCAGAACGCCGCCACCGCCTCTACCGGCTAGTGGAGACCTCGCCGCAACCGCCGCGATACGATCTGCGGCGTGAGTGGGGATTTCATCGGAAGCGCCGCCATAGCGCATCGATTCCCACTCGAGGATCGTGCGACGGATCATTTGGCCTGGAAATCCCGGAAGGAAAAGGTGTCGCGAACGTGCCAACGATAACGGGGTGCGGCATCCTCATCTCCGGCCATGCCCTTGGGGGGCTTCAGCCGGAATCGGTCGATGAAATTGCCCTCACGGTCGCCTTCGCTATCGTGCCCGTCCCCGAGGATGACGGCCACCTTCGCCCAATCCTCATAAAAGTATTCGGCGAGCAACGGGATAACCTTGTGGCGCATCACCTCATCGAGATCAGCAATGGTTTTGCAGTCTATGAAATAGGCGTGGCCAATCTGATGCTCGCGATCAAACAGATACTCGATGCGTTCGTTTATCGAAGTGAGTAGTGCAGGAAGGTCAACACCGTCGACCGTTGCAAGCAATGAAGGGTTTGGCATCAGTTCGCGGAATTCGAACCGGCGTCGAAGCGCTGTGTCGAGCAGCGCGATAGAGCGATCTGCAGTGTTCATTGTGCCTATGACGTTGAGATTCGCCGGCACGCCGAACAAGTCACCCGAGTAAGGTAGCCGCACCATCAACGCATTTGGGCGACCAATGCGCTTGTCCGGTTCTAGTAGAGTGATCAACTCACCGAACACCTTAGAGATATTAGCACGATTAATCTCATCGATGATCATCACGAACGGCTCAGGGAGGCCGCTGCCTGCGTCCTGCTGGCTCGCAATGTAGCGTTCAAGCGCTGGCACTTTCAGATCGGTATCTGCTAGCAGATAGATCGACTTCATCATGAAATCACGCGCATAGATCTCGCTGACGGGGACACCGGCGCGGTCGACCCATAGCCACTTCACCGCGCGGCGATGAGCGTATCCTCCGCCTTCGCGGGGTACGAACTCGTAGTCTCCCGTAACCTCACCTATGGCACGGAAGAGACTGTTGCCCTTGGAAACGATTATTATATCGCGAGGTTTGACCCAGTTGCGAAAGATGAAAGGCATCTGGACCCGCCCGCTCTTTGCATTTGGCTCTCCCTGTTCAGCTGCTCCTTGAGCGCGAACGGCCTCAATAATCGCGTCACGACTGGAGAAACGATCGTCGCTCCAATCTATGTCCTCAAATCCAAGCAGCGTGTAGCCACCTGCAATAGCTTCTTCGAAAAGATAAGCATCATCCGGACTGGCCGCTTCGCCGATCGACATTTTGAAGACCTGCCGACCGGTGATTGAAAAGGCGATTTCACCGGGTCCCGTGCTTGTTTCCGCGCGGCGCGCTATTAGACGAAATACTCCTTGCTCAGGCTTCAGCTCGAATCCGGCTACGCCGTCCTCGCTGGCTTGTGTCGGGCGAAGTCCCTCGACGAACCCTTCGTAGGACGTGGACTGATGAAAGGTAACAAACTCGATGCGACCAGCCTCGGACAAGCGACGGTAGCTCGCCATTAGTTCAGGTCGGCCCTCAGGCACGGGCTCGCCACAGAGCCGGATGGCCTCAGCTGCCGTAGCGAACGTTTTGCCTGTGCCAGGCGGTCCATAGAATATCAGATTTTTGGGCTCAGACACGAGTTCGCTCATTTTATTGTCGGCTTCGGTGGAGGTGTTCGTGACGCCAGAAAGTCTGCCTTGCGGTGGCACTCCAATTTCCGTTGCGATTGTCGGATCAAGCTCATAGCGCACTAGCTTCTGCTTTCCATAGGCCAGATAGTTGACTACGCCGCCACTGGTCGACTGCACCCTCGCCGGTCGACCATCGACCAACATTGCACGTGCAACTTCCGCGATGGTGGCGACTTCGACCGCCTCATCTGCTTTGTTACTCGCGCCCGGTGGCTTGATCCGATATGCCGCGTGTCCTGTTTGGCGGTTGTGGTTCAGGACTGGTTTGAACGCCGCTCCTGTTGCGTCGAAAAGGATGAAGGGCCGTTCGCCAACCGCTCTGGTCCCATTTCCAGCTTCTTCATTCAAGTGAAAGCGGAAGACCGTCGCCGAACTTTGTTCGGCGCCAATCCGTTCAGGCTGCCCTACATCTGCCATCTCTAAAAATTTGGAGCCTGTGATTGCCTGACAAATGTTGGGCCAGGCCTGATTGAGCTCAAGCGCCTCATTGACACGACGCACCAACACATCGACTGATTCTGCGTCCCGCTCTCGCGCGGCCTCGATATAGTGTTCGAGCACATACTGGCGGATCCGATCCGCATCACGTTCGCCTCGCGGCTCGCCGCTGAGGAACCGGCCATACTGTCCGAGCCATGAGCGCCAGCTTGACAGTCGGTTCAATGGGTTTTCCGACTGCGGCATCAGCTTTCGGTACTCCGTACCGCCGCCCGCAAAATCCTCGCGCAGGCTCTTTAGCTTTCCGCGGAGTTGCTGAAAACGATCAGCGCCCCACGCACTCTCAAGATCGGAATGTGATGACCCGAGCACCGCTAGATTTTTCTCGATCGTGCGGACGGCATATGCACGCGTGTTTCGCGCAGCCTCGGCCGTTGCGCCCCCTGACTCTAGCCAGTCTTTGAATTCCTCTTCCCTCACGTGACTCCCTCACTTATCCCAGGGCCGGTCTAATGAAGCCCTAGTCATCGCAGCCGACTGGCCAGGAAACTATAGGAAGCAAAGCCGATATTGGAGTAGTAGCGGTGGATTGTAGCAAAATGCACGTACCCGCCAAAGTTGGCGTGAGGCATTTGAGCGGTTTCAGTGAGTTAAAAAGAAGCTGGCTGGGGAACCTGGATTCGAACCAAGATTAACGGAGTCAGAGTCCGTCGTTCTACCGTTGAACTATTCCCCAGCAGGGGCGAAACCGGTTTAGCCGGTGCCTGTGAGGCGGGCTTATAAACAAAAGGCGACGAGATGCAAATGGTTTTTTTGGGAAAAATGCATCCGGCATTTGTCCCCGTTGCTGTCGCCCTTCCGTCACAAAAAGAATTTGGCGAACGGGCCGGGCGCTGGTAATGTCGCCCCAACGAAGATCGAGAGAGCGCCTGCTTGCAGCTTTTCAGCTTTGCGCGGCGCCATAGGCAGTAACGTGAACGACCCCGACCACGGCGAAAAGCCGTCTGCTTCCGGGGCGCGAGATGCGGGCGATGCGGGGCGACCGAAGCGGTCGCGCCGTCGCAAGGGCAAGCAGAAGGGCGCAGGTCCCTCTGCCGTTTCCCCGTCCGCAGGCCAGGCGGCCGGTTCGTCCGCGCCCGCCGAGCGCCCCCAGGCCGCCGCAAGCGGCGATACCGCGCGCAAGAACAAGCGCCGCCGGCGTGGCAAAGGCGCCGGGCAGGAAAACGTGCGCCCGCTCGCGCCCGTCGGCCAGCGCGAAGCCGCGCGTGACGACCAGCGCCAGGGCGAAAGCCGCCGCAACCGGCGCAAGCACCGTGGCAAGAAGCCCGGCGCGCATCCCGCCCATCCTCTTGCGGATATCACGATCATCCAGCAGGCGGTCGAGATCGTCGAGGCGCGGCCTCAGCCGCAGGCGAGCGAACCCCGCCGCGAGCCCGCCTCCATGCCTCGCGCCGCCGAGCGCGACGGCTATGACGCGCCGCTCTATGCGGCGCTCGACCTCGGCACCAACAATTGCCGCCTGCTCATCGCGCAGCCGACCCGGCCGGGCCAGTTCCGCGTCGTCGATGCCTTCTCGCGCATCGTGCGCCTGGGCGAGGGGCTCGCGGCCAGCGGGCGCCTTTCCGACGAGGCGATGGATCGCTCCGTCGAGGCGCTGAAGATCTGCGCCGCCAAGCTGAAGAACCGCAATATCCGACGCAGCCGCCTCATCGCCACCGAGGCCTGCCGCGCGGCGGAAAACGGCGAGGCCTTCCTGGAGCGCGTGCGGGAGGAAACGGGTCTCGACCTCGAAATCATCAACCGCGAGACCGAAGCGCGGCTTGCGGTATCCGGCTGCTCCTCGCTGGTCGGGCGCGAGGCGAAGTCCGTCGTGCTCTTCGACATCGGCGGCGGCTCGTCGGAAATCGCGGTCATCCGCATCGGCGACAACCGCTCCAGCCGGCTTGCCAACCACATCACCCACTGGACCTCGCTGCCGGTCGGCGTCGTCACGCTCTCCGAGCGCCATGGCGGGCGCGATGTGACGCCGGAAAGCTTCGCGGGCATGGTCTCGGAAGTGGAAGGCATGCTGGCCGCCTTCGATTGCCCCGGCGAACTCGTGCACGCGCCGGAGGATTTCCATCTCATCGGCACATCCGGCACCGTGACGACGCTCGCCGGCGTGCATCTCGACCTGCCGCGTTATGACCGCCGCCGCGTCGACGGCGTCTGGCTGTCGGACGACGAGGTGACGGCCATGCAGGCACGGCTTCTCTCCTGGGATTTTTCGGCCCGTGCGGCCAATCCCTGCATCGGGCCTGACAGGGCGGATCTCGTGCTTGCCGGCTGCGCCATCCTGGAGGCGATCCGCAAACGCTGGCCGTCGCGCCGCATGCGCGTTGCCGACCGCGGCTTGCGCGAGGGCCTGCTCACCGACATGATGGCCGACGACGGCGTCTGGCGCCGCGGCCGCCACCGCCGCAACCAGCGCGGCGGCCACCGCAATACGGTCAAATCCGAAGGACAGGCGTGATGACCAAGCCCCCCATCGGCGGCAACCGCAGCGGCCGCAAGCTCGGCCAAAAGGTCAAGAAGGGCAAGCTGAAGGCCTCCTCGCGCCGCTGGCTCGAGCGCCATATCAACGATCCCTATGTGCAGCGCGCGAAGCTGGAAGGCTACCGCGCCCGCGCGGCGTTCAAGCTGCTGGAGATCGACGAGAAGCACAACATCCTTTCGGGTGCCCGGCGCATCATCGACCTTGGCGCGGCGCCCGGAAGCTGGTCGCAGATCGCCGCCAAGGTGACCGATTCGACGGATGCCGACCCGCGCGTCGCCGCCATCGACTTCCTGGAGATGGATCCGCTGCCCGGCGTGCGCATCCTCCAGATGGATTTCCTCGATCCCGCCGCGCCGCAGAACCTCATCGACGCGGTCGGCGGCACGCCGAACCTCGTGATCTCCGACATGGCCGCGCCCACCACCGGCCACCGCCAGACGGACCATCTGCGCACCATGCATCTGTGCGAGGTCGCCGCGCATTTCGCCGTCGAGGTCTTGGCGGAAGGCGGGCATTTCCTGGCGAAAACCTTCCAGGGCGGCACGGAGCGTGAGCTGCTCAACATGCTCAAGCAGAATTTCAAGCAGGTCATCCATGTGAAGCCCGGCGCCTCGCGCGCCGAATCGGTGGAAATGTTCCTGCTCGCCAAGGGCTTCAAGGGCCGCAAGGCAAGGGAAGAGGCGGCGGAAGCGGGCGAGGACGCCTGATGCTGCTCTACACCACCGTCGGCACGAACGATCTCGAGGCCGCCGGCCGTTTCTACGATGCCGTCCTGCCGTGTGTCGGCTACCGGCGGCAGAAGGAAGCGCCCGGCGAGATCGGCTATTCGGCGGACGATGACGTGCGCTGCCGCTTCTGGGTGGTGGAACCCTTCAACCGCGAACCCGCCACCTTCGGCAACGGCGTCACCATCGCTCTCGTCGCCCCCAACCGCGCCGCCGTCGACGCCTTCCATGCCGCCGCCCTTGCGGCGAAGGGCATGGACGAGGGTGCACCGGGCCTGCGGCCGTTCCACGCCAATTTCTATGCGGCCTTCGTCCGCGATCCCGATGGCAACAAGCTGGCCGCCGTTTGCGAAAAGGCGGAGTGACGGGCGCGTCGCGGGGAAGACGGAGGCCCTGCCGGCCCTGCCGTCTTCATTTACGAATGCAGCCTACCCACGCCTCCGCCACGGCAGCAATGTTCCATCCCCCACGACGGTGCGAACCCAAAGCGTGCCGCCGATCCCCGGCAGGGTCGCACCAACGGGAACCCGTTGAAATCGTTGCGCAGCACTCCCGCAGGGACACCCGACACTGGCAAACACTACCCCCACCGCCAGAGCTTCGCGCCGCCGCCCGCCTTTTCTCCATTCAAACAATGCGTTAGACAAGCCGAGGTCGCCTCCGCACGGAGGCGTAGATAGTAACACCGGCAAGAAGCTGGTCCTCTCCGAGGAGGACGGGGTCGTCTCCGCACGGAGGCGTGGATAGAAACGCCCTGGAGGCCGTCGCGGTCGAACACGCGGCCGGTCGCTTCCTCACGGAGGCGTGGATAGAAACGGCTACTGGTACTCGGGCTTCCTGGGCATCGTGGGCCGCCTCCTCCCAGAGGCGTGGATAGAAACGTCAATGTGCCCGAGCTCATCGCCATGTTCCGGGCTCCGCCGCCGCACGGAAGCCTGGATGGGGCGCGGTTAGCGTGCGAATTCTTGACGTGCGGGGCTACTTCACCGCCGCCGTTTCCTCTTCCCCCGTTGCCATCCGGTGGCCGGAGACGGTGGCGCCGGCGTTTTTGGCCATGGCGAGGAAGGGCAGGACCGCCAGCAGCGTCAGGGCGGAGATGATCATGAAGGCGATCTGGAAGTCCTTCAATTCCAGCGGTGAGCCGGTGAGCGTGGTCTCGATCTCGAGGATCGCACCGGCGACGGCGACGCCCATGGCGAGGCTGATCTGCTGAAGCACGGCGCTCATCGACGTCGCCTTGCTGGCATCCGCATCCGGGATGTCGGCGAAGGAGAGCGCGTTGACGCTGGTGAAGAAGAAGGAGCGGGCAAAGCCCGCGACCAGCAGCACGCCGGCCATGAACCAGAAGGGCGTGGCGGGCGTGAAGAGGCCGTTGACGAAGGTCAGCGCCGCGCCGCAGATGGCGGCGATGATCAGCGTCGTGCGGAAACCGGCGACGGTCAGCACCCGCTTGGCGATGAATTTCGTGGTGATGGCCCCGACCGCGCCGGTGAAGGTGACGAGGCCGGACTGGAAGGGCGAGAGGCCGAAGCCGACCTGCAGCATCAGCGGCATCAGGAAGGGCACGGCGCCGACGGAGATGCGGAACAGTGTGCCGCCGATGGCGGCGGCCCGAAACGCGCTGTCGTGGAAGAGCTTCAGGTCGAGCAGCGGCGTCGGGTGACGCCGGGCATGGCGCACATAGAGCACGCCGCAAAGAAGGCCGATGGCGGTCGCGACGACGCCGATGACCGGCGGCAGGGCGGGCAGGCTCACCACCGAAAGGCCGAACATCGTGCCGGAGGCGGCGACGGCGCTGAGCGCGAAGCCGAGCCAGTCGAGCGGCGGCGGCGCGGCGGCGCGGATTTCCGGCAGGTGGATGCCGGAGAGGATGTAGCCGGCGATGCCGACCGGCACGTTGATGAGAAAGATCCAGTGCCAGGAGAAATAGGTGGTGATGAAGCCGCCGAGCGGCGGACCGGCAAGCGGGCCGACCAGGGCGGGAATGGTCAGCAGCGCCATGGCGGAGACGAGTTCGGAGCGCGAGGTGGAGCGCACCAGCACGAGACGGGCGACGGGTGTCATCATCGCCCCGCCCATGCCCTGCAGGAAGCGGGAGACGACGAAGCCGACGAGGCTGTCGGCGACGGCGCAGAGAAGCGATCCGGCGACGAAGACGAGGATGGCGAGGCGGAAGATGCGCTTTGCCCCGAACCGGTCCGCCATCCAGCCGCTCAGCGGTATGAAGGTGGCGAGCGAGACCATGTAGGAGGTCAGCGCCAGCTTCAGCGTGATCGGCCCCACGCCGAGATCGGCGGCGATCGCCGGCAGCGAGGTGGCGATGACGGTCGAATCCATCTGCTCCATGAAGAGCGCGACGGCAAGGATGAGGGGAACGATACGGTTCATCGGCAAATCGCAGTGCGAGGTCCAGGAGCAATTCCGGCAGGGCGCCTGGCGTTCCGGCATCCGGAAGGGGCGCAAACCCGTGGGTGGGCTGCCCGTCTTCTGCGCCCGTCTCTGCCATCTGTCAAATCGTGAGGATTGGCCTCAAGGATCACAAGCCCGTGATGGGGCGGGACCGGATCGTGACGCGCCCTAGATGGAAGCCGTGTCATCCTGCTGTCCGCGCAGCACTCACTTTGCTGCCCGCGCAGCACTTACCGAGAAGAGGGAGATCCATGGCAGACCGTTCGACACTCTCGCGCCGATCCTTGTTTCTTGCCGCCGGCGCCGCCACATTGGCCGCGCCGCTGGCGCTGAACCGTGCGGCCGCCTTCGCGCAGCAATCCGGGAGCGATGCCACCGATATGAGAGTAAGCCCCCTCGAAACCCGCAGCTTCAAGCTCGGCAGCTTCCGCATTCTCACGGTGCGCGACGGCATGCGCGCCGCCGGCGCGCCGAACGAGACCTATGGCACCAACCAGCCGGCCGAGGCTGTCGGCGCGCTGCTGACGGAAAACTTCCTGCCCGCCGACAGCTTCGTCAACAGCTTCACGCCGGCGCTGGTCGATACAGGTTCCGAGGTCGTGCTGTTCGATACGGGCATGGGCGAGGGCGGGCGCGACGCCGGCATGGGCCGCCTTCTCGAAGGCCTCAACTATGCCGGCTATACGCCGGACCAGATCTCCGTCGTCGTCCTCACCCATATGCATGGCGACCATATCGGCGGGCTCCTGGAGGGCGGCAAGCCGGCCTTCCCCAATGCGCGCTACGTCACCGGCCGCACGGAATACGATTTCTGGGTCAATCCCGAGCGCATGGGCACACCGGCCGAGCAGGGCCATCAGGGCGTGCTCGCCAAGGTGCAGCCGCTCGCCGAAAAGCTGGCCTTCATCGAGGACGAGGGCACGGTCGTGCCCGGTATCACAGGCCTCAATGCCTTCGGCCATTCGCCGGGCCACATGATCTTCCGCGTCGAATCGGAGGGCAAGGCGCTGATGCTGACGGCCGATACCGCGAACCATTTCGTCCTGTCCTTGCAGCGGCCGGACTGGGAGGTGCGCTTCGACATGGACAAGGCGCAGGCGGCCGCAACGCGCAAGAAGGTGTTCGACATGCTCGCCACCGACCGGCTCGCCTTCATCGGCTACCATATGCCGTTCCCCGCCGCCGGCTTCGTGGAGAAGGCGGGCGAGGGCTATCGCTTCGTGCCGGTGAGCTATCAGTTCGATATCTGAGCCGCGCGTTTTTCGCGTTTGCCCCTCATCCTGAAGGCGCACCTTTTCTCCGCCTGCGGGAAGACGGTTGCGGCGGCGGGGCGAGGGGCCTTGCCGCTTCGTGCTTGTCCACAAGCAGGCCGCCGGATGCGTTTGCGGCCTTTTTGCTATTCCCAACCCGTCATGAACGTGTTACCAGCCCTCGCCAACTTCCAAGAATTTCTTGCAAGCGACCGAGGCGGACCACTCCCAATGTCCCCCTTGGTGCGTGAGCTTTACCTTAAAGGAACTTGGCCCATGGCGCGCATCATTGAAACCGCAACCGGTCTCGAAGCCCTGACCTTCGACGACGTTCTCCTGCAGCCCGGCCACTCCGAGGTCATGCCGGGTCAGACGAACATCGCGACCCGCATCGCCCACGATTTCGAGCTGAACCTGCCGATCCTGTCCTCCGCGATGGACACGGTCACGGAAAGCCGCCTTGCCATCGCCATGGCGCAGGCCGGCGGCCTCGGCGTCATCCACCGCAACCTGACGCCCGTCGAGCAGGCCGAGGAAGTCCGCCAGGTCAAGAAGTTCGAGAGCGGCATGGTCGTCAATCCCGTGACGATCGGCCCCGACGCCACGCTCGCCGATGCACTGTCGCTGATGAAGGCGCACGGCATTTCCGGCATCCCGGTCGTCGAGAACGGCGGCAACGCCAAGGCGGGCCGCCTCGTCGGCATCCTGACCAACCGCGACGTGCGCTTCGCCTCCGATCCGGCGCAGAAGATCTATGAGCTGATGACGCGGGAAAACCTCATCACGGTGAAGGAAACGGTCGACCAGCAGGAAGCCAAGCGCCTCCTGCATCGCCACCGCATCGAGAAGCTGCTGGTGGTGGACGGCGACGGCCGCTGCGTCGGCCTCATCACGGTCAAGGACATCGAGAAGTCGCAGCTCAACCCCAATGCCTCCAAGGATGCGCAGGGCCGCCTTCGCGCCGCCGCCGCCATCTCCGTCGGCGATGACGGCTTCGAGCGCGCCGAGCGCCTCATCGACGCCGGCGTCGACCTTCTGGTCGTCGACACCGCGCATGGCCATTCCCAGCGCGTGCTCGATGCCGTCACCCGCGTGAAGAAGCTGTCCAACTCGGTGCGCGTCATGGCCGGCAACGTCGCGACGGCCGGCGGCACGCAGGCGCTGATCGAAGCGGGTGCGGACGGCGTCAAGGTCGGCATCGGCCCGGGCTCCATCTGCACCACCCGCATCGTGGCCGGTGTGGGCGTGCCCCAGATCACCGCCATCGACTATGTGGCCACCGCGCTCAAGGGCACGGGCGTGCCCCTGATCGCCGACGGCGGTATCCGCTACTCGGGTGACATCTCCAAGGCCATCGCCGCCGGCGCTGGCGCCGTGATGATGGGCGGCATGTTCGCCGGTACCGAGGAAGCCCCGGGCGAGGTCATCCTCTACCAGGGCCGCAGCTACAAGAGCTACCGCGGCATGGGCTCCATCGGTGCGATGAAGGCCGGCTCGGCCGACCGCTACTTCCAGGAAAACGACGAGACCACCAACCCCAACGCGGACAAGCTGGTGCCCGAGGGCATCGAAGGCCGCGTGCCCTACAAGGGCTCCATGGTCGCCATCGTCTACCAGATGGCCGGTGGCCTGCGGGCCTCCATGGGCTATGTCGGCGGCAAGGACATCAGGGATTACCAGGAGAAGGCCACCTTCGTGCGCATCTCCGGCGCGGGCCTGCGCGAAAGCCACGCCCACGACGTGACGATCACCCGCGAGAGCCCGAACTATCCGGGCGCCCTCTGAGCGGTTCCACGGCATCGCAAACCCTTCGGAATGCCCGGCTTTGCCGGGCATTTTCGTTTTCACGCATATGTGATTCCAGTTCCGTTTTACCCGGCATGCGCTACTATGCGGCGCCGGCAATCTCGCCGGTTATCTGGGGGATATTCATGAAGAAGATATTGGCTGCGGCCCTTCTGGGCCTGGGGCTGATTGCGCCTGCGCATGCGCAGACCGTCAATGCCGGCACCTATGACGTTGAAGGCACGAATCTCGACGGTTCGACCTATGGCGGCACGGCGACGATCGCGCTGACCAGCGAGACGACCTGCTCCATCGAATGGAGCACCGGCTCCACCACGTCCAACGGCATCTGCATGCTCTACGACAACGCCTTCGCGGCCGCCTATGTGCTGGGCGATGCGGTCGGCCTCGTCGTCTACGAGGTCAAGAGCGACGGCACGCTGCACGGCGCCTGGACGATCAGCGGCAAGGACGGCTCCGGCACGGAGGTGCTGACGCCGCAGTAAGCCTCGGGCGTGCGGGCCAGGGTGTTTCCGGTTGAGGCTTCGGCCGGAAACACCTATGCAAGGGCCTGAAACGCAAAGCCCAAGGATGAACATGTCTCCCACGGAAGCCACGATCTGGCCGATGATCGCGCATGTCGCGCTCGTCTTCTGCCTCTATTTGCTGCTCTCCTCGCGCCGCATGGGCGCGGTCCGGGATGGGCGCGTACGCCCCGAGCAGTTCCGCGAAAACCGCGAGGAGCCGGCCGAAAGCCTCATCGTCAAGAACGCCATCGCCAACCAGTTCGAGCTGCCGGTGCTGTTCTATGCCGTCAGCATCCTTCTCTATCTCGTCGATGCCGACAATCCCGTGACCGTTGCCGGCGGCTGGCTGTTCGTGGCGCTGCGCTATGCCCATGCCTATGTGCATGTTACCAGCAATCGCCTGCGCTATCGCCGCCCGCTCTTCATCGCCGGGCTGCTGGTCGTCATGCTGCTGTGGGTCTGGCTCGGCGTCTGGCTCGCCCTGACCTGATTGGACGACCTCGCTTACGGTAACGCAGTTGTGTGCGGCGGCTTTGCGCCGGCGGCCTATCTTATGCGTGAGCCGGACAATCGGAGGACGCGCCATGGACAAGCCGCAGATCACGCAGGCGATGATCGACGCCTACGATGAATACACCCACCTGACGCTCGACCGTCGCCGCTTCATGGAGCGGCTGACGGCTCTCGCGGGCTCCGGCGCGGCGGCGGCCGCCATCGCGCCGCTGCTGGCCGCCAGTTCCGCAAGCGCCGAGATGATCGCCGCGGGCGACGCGCGCCTTGCCGCCGAAGATGTCGTCTATGCCGGCGGCGCCGGCGAAATGAAGGGTTATCTCGTGCGCCCCAGGGAGGCCGCGGGCCCCCTCGGCAGCGTCATCGTCATCCATGAGAACCGTGGCCTCAATCCGCATATCCGCGATGTCGCCCGCCGCATGGCGCTGGAAGGCTTCGTCGCGCTGGCGCCCGATTTCCTGTCGCCCGCCGGCGGCACGCCCGACAACGAGGACCAGGCGCGCGAGATGATCGGCAAGCTCGATCCGGCGGCGACCGTCGCCAATGCCGAGGCGAGCCTCGCCTTCCTCGAAAAGCGTGATGGGGCGAACGGCAAGGTGGGCGCCATCGGCTTCTGCTGGGGCGGGGGCCTCGTCAACCGTTTCGCCACGAAATCGGATGCGCTGAAGGCGGGCGTCGCCTATTACGGGGCGCAGCCGCCGGCCGAGGACGTGCCCAACATCAAGGCCGCCCTGCTGCTGCACTATGCCGGTCTCGACGAGCGCATCAATGCCGGCATCGACGCCTATCGCAAGGCGCTGGAGGCGGGCGGCAAGAGCTTCGAGATCCACGTCTATGACGGCGTCAACCACGCCTTCAACAACGACACCTCCGCCGCGCGCTACGACAAGGCGGCGGCCGATCTCGCCTGGCAGCGCACCGTGGCGTTCCTCAAAAAGAATCTCGGCTGAGCCGGCGGCGCGCAGAATAAAGCAAATTACTGATCCGTTTGACAAAACGGGGCCGGGCTCCGGGTGGAGCCGGGCCCCGTTCCGAAGCATTTCCGGCCGAAGCGGCATCGCTTCGGCGTCGGATGATGCGCCGGAACGAGGGGCAACAGCACTATCGCGCGCGGGCAGCCAAGCAAAACATTGCGGCATCCGGCGGCGCGGTCCACCATCAAACGAACAGGATCATTCCCGTGACGTCCATCGCCACCAAAACGATCGCCGCGCTTGCGGCGGCAACGATGCTCATCGCCACGCCGGCCGCTTTCGCCGCCGGCATGAAATTCGATATCAAGAACGATTCCGACTTCATCATCGATGGCTTCTACACCGGCGAAGGCGGTGAATGGAGCGCCAACTGGATGAACTTCAAGCTGAACGGCAATGAAACCGCCAACATGGAGTTCAACTACGACGGTCCCTGCGACATCGAGTTCTACGTGACCTGGGAAGCCGACGACGGCTCCAGCATCAAGGGCGACGAGACCTCGATCAACATCTGCGAAGCCAATACGATCTATTTCGACGGCAAGCAGGCGACCTACGACTGACAGGTTCTCGACTGAGAGGCCACCCGATTGATAGACCAAGGCCCCGGCGTAGCGACGCGCCGGGGTTTATTCCGCGGGCAGGGTGAGGCGCATGGCGCAGCGCGTGTCGCGCGCCAGGCCATGCGCGGCTTCTTCGTCCAGCACGGCCGTCAGGCGCGGCGAGAGGTCGGCTTCGTCGAGCGTGCGGAAGCCGAGCCGTTCATAGAACGGGCAATTCCAGGGAATGGTGCGGAAGGTCGTCAGCGTCACCGCATCAAGGCCGCGGGCCTGCGCTTCGCCGACCGCATGGGCGATCAGCTTGCGGCCGATGCCGAAGCCCTGGTGCAGGTGATCGACCGAGATTTCAACGATATGCAGCTCCGGCCCGGCGATCTCTGCGCTGAGGAAGCCGACGGGATGATCGCCATCGGCGGTCGCGACCCAGTTCGTGCCCCTGCCGATGAGGTCGAGATGCAGCGCGGCGCTTTGCACCTCGCCGGTGGCGATCCACGAAAAGGCTTCGACTAGCCGGAAGGCCTGCGCGGCGGAGCGTTCGATCCGGCGCAGCGTCTCCACCTCGTCTTCGCGGGCCGGCCGGATCGCAACGCTGGCGGGCCCCGCCTTGCCGGCGGGCGCGCCGTCCATGGGAATGAGCGTTACCATCCCGGCAGGATATGTCCGGGCCGCAGCCGCGGCATGCGCGGGAAGATCTTCACTTCCGCCTCGGGCAGGTCGTCGGCCGCCGTCAGCGGCGTGATGTTGTCGAGGCAGGCCGTGATGTGGCTGGTGATGGCGTTGGACAGCGAGGGCGAAAGGCCCGGCCGGCGCATGATGCCGATCTGCACGGGCGCCAGCGGCGGGAAGCCGTCCGCCTGCGTCAGCACCTTCATGCCGGGGCGCAGCGCCGATTCCGGCAGCACCGAGACCGCCATGCCGGCCATGACGGCGGCGGCGACGACGGTGGAAGACCAGCTTGTGAACAGCACTTGGTAGTCGCGCCCGACCGAATCGAGCGCGGCGCAGGCGATCTGCCGCCACTGGCAGTCGCGCCGGCCGACGGCGAGCGGCACCGGGGCGTTTTCCGGCAGGGGATGGTTCGCCGACATGACCCAGCACAGGGGTTCCGTGCGCACCACGTCCGACTGGCGCTGGCGCGGATTGTGGGTGACGAGCGCGATGTCGAGCTCGCCCTTGGCCATCTTTTCCGCAAGGTCGACCGAGGGTTCGCAGACGATGAACAGTTCGACATTGGGATGGGTCTTGGCGAACCGCATGATGATTTCGGGCATGTAGCGGTCGGCATAGTCATCCGGCGTGCCGATGCGCAGCAGGCCTTCGAGGCGGTTGTCGTCGAAGGCGGCGATGGCCTCGTTGTTGAGGCGCAGCATGCGGCGGGCATAGTTGAGCAGGCGCTCGCCCTCCGCGGTCAGCCGGTTGCCGCGGCCGTCCTTCATGAAAAGCTGCTTGCCGATGCGCTCCTCGAGGCGGCGCATCTGCATGGAAACGGCCGACTGGGTCTTGAACACCCGCTCGGCCGCACGCGTGAAGCTTCCGGTATCTGCAATCGCGACGAAGGTCTGGAGCTGGTCTATGTCTAACGGAGCGGACATAACGATACCCATAAGATTGTTTGATTGATACTATTAGAAACATTCGTTGGACTGATCAATGAGATTCTGCGAAAAAGCAATTGTTGAACGATTGCGCGTCCGCCTGCGGTCGTTCTTCAGACCACGCCGTTTCGCCACGACCTCCCGGTGGGCGGCGGATCTACTCAAGACTTGACCTTTGAACCGTCGCCCGTCCCTGCGGGCGGTGAACGATCACGGGCGCCGTGTGAACCCCATCGAAGGACGATGGAGCGCAGCGCCGGAAAGGAGAAAATGCCATGCGCATGATCGACCGCAAAATGGAAATCGATATCCTCGCGACGCGCCGTCCGGCTCCCAGCCTCTTCGCGCGCCTCCGCACCACCGCCGCCAAGCTGGTCCGCGCCTGGCAGAATCGCCGTGTGATCAACCGGTTGAACGAACTCGACGACCACCGCCTCTTCGACATGGGGCTGTGCCGTAACGATGTTCAGGAGATCCGGTCCGCGTCGTTCTTCTCGGATGCGGGGCTGCACCTGACGATCGCGGCGCGTGAACGCGCCCGCCGTCACCTGCGTAGCGGCCGCCTGGATTGATTTTTCCCGGTACCGGCCTAACCTTCTGGTCGGTACCTCGCTTCCCCGCAGGGTGAGAGCCAATAACCCTGCCGCTTGCCCGGCGTGCGACTCCCAAGGTCCGCGTCGGGCTTTTTCCCCGGAAAACCCGTAGAATCTGCTTTACCTTAGGTAAACCACCCTCGGCTACCGTTGGCTCGGCAGCCGCGGAACCGTCCGTGGGCATGACGCCGTCTGCCGTCCGGATGAACCGGCCCCCTCACGTTTTGTTTGATGCAGTTCCACGGCGGGACCGTTTGACGTTCGCCGGAATTGCCCGAGCCCTCGGACGGATCGCCATGCGGATTTCCCGGAAACTGCCCCTTGCTGCTGCCGTGCTCACGCTTCTTTCCATCGGCGCGGCCAGCGCCGTGTCGCTCGTCGTCAGCGCCGAGACCGTCACCGATCAGGTCATGCAGAAACTGGAGGCGACCGCGGACGGGCGGCGCAACGAGGCGCGCGTCTATCTCGAGGGCATGAAGCTCGACCTTCTCAGCCTGTCCGCCGCCATGCCGACGACGCAGGCCTTCTACGGCTTTGCCGGCGCCTGGGGCGCCCTCGGCAAGGACCCGGCGGCGGAACTGCATCAGCGCTACATCGCCGGCAATCCCAATCCGCCGGCCGAACGCGCCCTGATGGATACGGCGAAGAAGGACAATTTCGACCGTGCGCACAAGCAGTACCATGTCGCCTTCCGCAAGCACCTTGAATCGCAGGGTTACGCCGATCTCTACATGATCGATCCCAAGGGCAACGTGCTCTATTCCGTCGCCAAGGCGGAGGATTTCGGCACCAATGTCCTCGATGGCCCCTACAAGGAGAGCGGCCTTGCGAAAGCCTTCCGGGAGGCGATGGCGCTGAAGGAGCCGGGCCGCATCGTCTTTGCGGATTTCGCCGACTATGCCGCGCTCGGCGGCGCGCCGGCCGCCTTCCTTGCCGCGCCCATCACCATGAACGGCCGCACGCTCGGCATCATGGCGCTGCGCGTGCCGAACGCCAAGATCGACGCCATCTTCGGCAATGCCAAGGGCCTCGGCGAAACGGGCGAGACCGTGCTGGTGCGCGGCGACGGCACGGTGCTCACCGATTCCGCCCGCACGCCGGAAGCCGACGCGCTGAAGGTGCGTCTCGACATCGCGAACCTGTCGGTCGGCAGCGAGACCTACGGCACCATCGCGGATGCGGCCGGCACGGAGCTTTACGCGGCGGCCTCGCCGCTCTCCTTCGGCGGCGCCGAGTGGTCGGTCATCGCCAAGATCACCAAGGCGGAGGCGATGGCGGGCCTGACGCGCGGCACGCTCATCGTGCTCGCTCTCACCGCTGCGATCATTGGTCTTGCGATCCTCGCCGCCACGCTCTTCTCCCGTGCGCTGACGCGGCCGATCCACCAGCTCGTCAAGGCGATGACGGCGCTTGCCGCCGGCGACACCGATCTTGCGCTTCCCAGGGAAAACCGCGCCGATGAAATCGGCGACATGGTGCGCTCCGTCGCCGTCTTCCGCGCCGCGGCGCTGGAAAAGGACGCATTGGAGCGGTCCAGCGCCGAAACGCGCGCCTTCGCGGCCCGCGAGCAGCAGGCGCAGGAGGCCGCCAAGGCGGCGCAGCAGCGCGAGGTGCAGGCGGCGGTCGGCACGCTGGGCGCGGCGCTGGAGCGCCTGTCCGCCGGCGATCTTTCCACCGGCATCGACCAGGAATTTTCGGGCGGGCTGGACGCCTTGCGCGTCGATTTCAACACGTCCGTCCGCCGCCTTGCCGAAACCATCGCCGCCGTCTCCTCCAATGCCCACTCCATCGACGGCAAGGTCGCCGATGTCGATGCGGCCGCCCGCGACATCGCCGCACGCACCGAAAGCCAGGTGGCGGCGCTGGAGCACACGACGCAGGCCGTCGGCGAGATGATGGAGGCGATCCGCGGCTCCACCGCCCGGGCCGGTGAAGCCTCGCGCATGGCGACGGAGGCGAAGGCGAGCACGGACCTTTCCAGCGGCGTCGTCACCGATGCCGTCGCCGCCATGGAGCGCATCGAGGGCGCATCCCGCGAAATCTCCAGCATCATCAACGTCATCGACGAGATCGCCTTCCAGACGAACCTTCTGGCGCTGAACGCCGGCGTGGAAGCCGCGCGGGCAGGGGAAGCCGGCAAGGGCTTTGCCGTCGTCGCGCAGGAGGTGCGGGAGCTTGCCCAGCGCTCGGCCAATGCCGCCAAGGACATCAAGGCGCTGATCACCAAATCGGGCGTCGAGGTAACGAGGGGCGTGGACCTCGTACAGCAGGCGGGCACGGCGCTGTCGGGCATTGCCGGCCAGGTGGCGCGCATCAACGATCACATCCATTCCATCGCCGCGGCCGCCAACCAGCAGTCGTCCAGCCTCGGCGACATCAGCCGCTCGATGGGCGCGATGGAGGCGGTGACGGCGCAGAACCGTCAGGCGGTCTCGGAGACGGCGGCCGGCATGTCCGGCCTTGCGGGCGATACGCGGGCGCTCGCCGCCATTGTCGAGCGCTTCAACCTGCCGTCGGAGACGGCAAGGATCCGGGCGGCGGCCTGAGGGATCAGGCCTTCTCGCCGCCGGAGCGCATCGTCTCGAAGATCGATTCGATGTTGCGCTGGTAATCCTTCTGCATTTCCAGGCCCGTATCGAACATCGTGTTGACGAGGGTCTTCAGGGAATCGGCCGGCGACCCTTCGGGCGCGCTCGGCTTTTCGCTGGCTTGCGGCTGGCCGGTCATGCCCGCCATCATGTCCTGGAAGGCCTTGGCGAAGGGATTGTCGGTGAAGGGGTTGGCGGGCGCTTCCTTCTTCGTGCCGAAGAACTCCTGCGCGGCCTGCGTGAAGGGGTTGTCGGTAAACGGGTTGGACGGTTCCTGCTTCTTGGCAAGGCCCGTCGCCTCGGCCCATTGCTGCATCATGTCGGCGAAGGGATTGCTCTGTCCTGCGCCGGCCGCGCCCGGGAAGAAGGGGGCGAGCGACTGCTTGAAAATGCCGCCCATCAGCGTGCTCGCCATCACGGGCAGCATCTGCTTGTAGATTTCCTGGCCGATGCCGGTCATCTGCGCCGCCTGCGCGGCGATGGCGCGCGAGACGTCCTTGTTGCCGAAGAGATGGCCGAGGATGCCGTTGCCTTCGGCCATGCCCTGCGGCGTGAAGGCCTTGGAGATGTCCTCGAAATATTTCGCGTGGTCGCCCGTCGTCAGCGCCTTCATGAAGGCGGCGAGATCATAGGGGTTGGCGGCGTTGCGCTTGAAGCCCTCGGAAAAGGCCGGCATCAGCGCGGCGACGGCCTTTGCCGCCTGCTCCTGTGCCAGGCCGAACTGCCGCGCCATGGCGTCCACGGCACTGCCGTTCTGCGCCTGCATCATCATGTCGTAAAGCGAAAGCATCGCGAACCCTTCCCCCTGGCAGGCACTGCATGTGCCTGCACTATAACGGGAATTTCAGCCGCGCAAACTGCTTTCTTGAAGCCTGCTCAGTACTGGTATTCGGCAAAGACCGGCTCGACGGAACCGTTCCAGCGGCCGTTGTAGAGCGCCAGCATGTCCTCGGCGAGCGTCGCCTTCTTGGCCAGAACCTCGTCGAGCGGGGCAAGGAAGATCGTCTCGTCGACGCCGTCGCCGCTGAGGCGGGCGCGGGCGGCAAGGCCCTGGCGCGAGATCGAGACGACCTCGCGGGCGACGTCGAGCAGCGGTTTGCCGCGGAAATCGGCCTTGAGGCCCTGGGCCGGCACGGCATCGCGAAGGACCGAGACTTCCTCGACCGTCCAGTCGCGCGTCAGCGCCTCGGCCGCGTCGAGCGCGCCGTCGTCATAGAGCAGGCCCACCCAGAAGGCCGGCAGCGCGCAGATGCGCCGCCACGGACCGCCATCGGCGCCGCGCATTTCGAGGAAGCGCTTCAGGCGCACGTCGGGGAAGAGCGTGGACAGGTGGTTCGTCCAGTCGCCCATGTTCGGCTCCCAGTCGGCGATCTCGCCCTTCAGCGCGCCGTTCATGAACTGGCGGAAGGTGACATGCGTGCAATCGTGGTACTTGCCGTCGCGCACGACGAAATACATCGGCACGTCGAGCGCCCATTCCACATAGTCCGCAAAGCCGAAATCGGGCTTGAAGGCGAAGGGGATGAGGCCGGCGCGGTTGTTGTCCGTGTCGCGCCAGATGTCGCCGCGCCAGGACAGAAGGCCGTTCGGCTTGCCGTCCGTGAAGGGCGAGGAGGCGAAGAGCGCGGTCGCCATGGACTGCAGCTTCAGCGACACCTGCATCTTGCGGCGCATGTCCTCTTCCGAGGAGAAGTCGAGGTTCACCTGGATGGTGCAGGTGCGGTACATCATGTCGAGACCCCTGGTGCCGACCTTCGGCATGTAGCGGGTCATGATGTCGTAGCGGCTCTTGGGCATGCGCGGCGTTTCGGCGAAGGACCATTTCGGGCTGCCGCCCATGCCGAGGAAGCGGATGCCGAGCGGTTCGGCGATCTCGCGCAGCGTGGCGAGATGCTGGTTGGATTCCTTGCAGGTCTGGTGCAGCGTTTCGAGCGGCGCGCCCGACAGTTCGAACTGGCCGCCCGGCTCCAGCGAGATGGCGCCCATGCCCGAAGGCTCGGCGAGGCCGATGATGTTGCCGGCGTCCATGATCGGCTCCCAGCCGGTCTTGGCCTGCATGCCGTTCAGCAGGGCGGAAATGCTCGCCTCGCCGAAATAGGGGACGGGACTGTTGTCCGCCGTAAAGAAGACGAATTTCTCATGCTCGGTGCCGATGCGGAACTTTTCCTTCGGCTTGTTGCCGTCGGCAAGATAGTCCGCCATGTCTGCAACGGAGCGGACCGGCGTCTGGTCGGTGGTATCACGGGCCATGGGCGTCTTCTTCTGAACGGATGGCGCCTGGCGGAAGGCCGGGCGTAGGAGGGTGCTTGGACCGGAAATAAATGCGGTGCAAGCGAATTCCTTTCAAGGCAGATTCAAAAAAACCCAACCTTCCCGGCGGAAAATTATTCCCAATCCCCGATCGCGGCCTGGATGACCGCCAATGCGGCGACGGCCGCCGTGTCGGCGCGCAGGATGCGCGGCCCGAGCGGAATGGGCGTCACGAAGTCGAGGCTGCGCAAGAGGGCGCGCTCCTCGTCGGAAAAACCACCTTCGGGGCCGACCAGCAGGGCCAGCTTGCGCTCCTTGATCCCCTGCAGCACCGGCAGCGGGTTCTGGCTGCCATGGCCCTCGTCGCAGAAGATGATGCGGCGCTCGCGCGGCCAGTCGGCCAGGAGGTCCTCCAGCTTGCGCGGCGCCTCGACGCGCGGGATGGCGAGGATGCCGCACTGTTCGGCCGCCTCCATGGCATTGGCTTCCAGCCGGTCGAGATTGCTGATCTTGCCCTGCACGTGCCGGGTCATGACGGGCTGCAGCACGCCCGCGCCCATCTCCACCGCCTTCTGCACGAGATAGTCGAGACGGCCGACCTTCAGCGGCGCGAAGAGATAGTGCAGATCCGAGGGCGCCGGCTGCGGCCGGGTCTCAGCGGTTGGCGTCAGGAAGAGCCGCTTGCGCGTCGGGAAGGAGAGCGTCGCATGCCACTCGCCGTCGCGCCCGTTGAAGAGCAGCACGGCCTCGCCGTCTTCCATGCGCAGCACGTTGGCGAGGTAGTGGAAGTGGTCCTTCGACGCCTCGAAGGAAACGCCCGCCGAAAGGGCGTCGCCGACGAAAAGGCGCTGCATCCGGTAGTTGGCACGCATGGATGGGTCTCTCAGGTGAAGAGCGCGTTGAGGGCGAGGAAGACGGCGGCCGACAGTATCGCCGAAACGGGCAGCGTCACGATCCAGGCCGAGACGATCGTCATGAAATGCGAGCGGCGCACCAGGTAGCGCCGGCGCGTCTCGTCCGGATCGGCGGAGGGCTCCTCCGGTGCGATGCGGTTGCCGCGGGTGCGGATATAGTCGATGCGGCGCTGGGAATTGCGCGTGTACCACTCGCGGAAGAGGCCGACGCCGAACACCGCACCGACCGCGATATGGGTGGAGGAGACGGGAATGGCGAAGGCCGAAGCCGTCAGCACCGCGACGGCCGAGGACAGCGCCACGCAGAAGGCGCGCATCGGGTTGAGCTTGGTGATCTCGTTGCCGACGATGCGGATGAGACGCGGGCCGAAGAGCAGCAGGCCGAGCGAGATGCCGAAGGCGCCGATGATCATCACCCAGAGCGGGATCGTCGCCGTATCGCCCGCGGTGCCTGAGCGCAGCGCCGTCACCACGCCATAGAGCGGCCCGACGGCGTTGGAGACGTCATTGGCCCCGTGCGCGAAGGAAAGCAGGGCGGCCGAGCCGATCAGCGGCAGGCGGAAGAGCGCGCGCAGCGACTGGTTGCGGCTGTCGAGGCCTTCCGCATGGCGACGCACGATGGGCCGGGTGACGGCATAGGTGAGGAGGCCGAAGCCGAGCCCGATCAGGAGGGCCTTGTCGAGGGAAAGATCGTAGAAGCCGTTCGTGCCGCCATTGGCGAGGAAGGCGGCGAAGGCGCCGGCCATCAGGGACACGAGCACCGGCACCCACGTCTTTGCCGCCGCGATCTTGTCGTCGCGGTAGATGATGAATTCCTTGATGAAATAGAGGAAGGCCGCGGCGATGACGCCGCCGAGGATCGGCGAGACGGTCCAGCTCACCACGATGATCGCGATGGCGTCCCATTGCACGCTGTTGAAGCCGCTGGCCGCCGCCCCCGCGCCGATGACGCCGCCGATGATGGCGTGGGTGGTGGAGATCGGCGCATTGGCGAGCGTGGCGATGTTGATCCAGAGCGCGGCGGAGATGAGCGCCGCCATCATGGCCCAGGCGAAACTCTCGGGGCTCGGGAAGATCGCGCGGTCGACGATGCCGGAGGCGACCGTCTCGGCGACGCCCTGGCCGGCGAGCAGGGCGCCGGCGATCTCGAAGATGGCGGCGATGACGAGCGCCACGCCCATGCTCATGGCGCGCGCGCCGACGGCCGCGCCGACATTGTTCGTCACGTCGTTCGCGCCGATGTTCATGGCCATGTAGGCGGCAAGCGCGGCGGTGACGGCGACGACCACGGCGCCCTGCGTGCCGGTGGCGAAGCTGCTGGCGACCGCCATGGCGATGAGCAGGAAGACCAGCGAAATGCCGACGCCCGTCCACGAGCGCAGCACGAAATGCGTCGCCTGCTCGGTGAAGGTCAGTTTTTCCAGGTCCTTGTCCAGCGTCGGCTTGCGCAGCCGGACTTCAGAATTCGCCATTCATGCCGCTCCATTCGGAAGCCGCTGTCAAAACACCCCAGAGACGGTCGCCAGGCCCTTGCTTTCGCCTTCGCCGATCCTCGCCGCTGCGGGACGCATGGGCGGTGGTCGGCTTCGTTCGGGCGGAGGAAAAGCCCGTGGCGATGCCCGGACGTTTTGACAGCGGCTCTTTGACAAAAGGCACTATCGCCTCAGCGCAGCGGCGGCAATATGACAACGGTCCAATCAGGCGTCCGGCGTGCCGTTTTTGGCGCCGGCGCCGATCTCGGCGAGCATTTTCTGTTCGAAAGCCAGAAGCAGCGTCTTCAGGCCCGGCTCCTGCACGCGGGTGGCGGCTTCGGCGCAATCCACCCATTCGGCGCGGCGCTCGCCCTTTTCCGGGAAATTCTTGCAGATGTCGTCGACCGTGAGCGCGAAGACGCGCACCCGGCAATCGACCTTCAGACCCTGTGGCAGGCCCTTCATGTAGTGGTAGCTGCCGATCGGCTCTTCGCCGACCGTGCCCTTCACGCCGGCCTCTTCCCAGGCCTCTCGCGCGGCGGCGGCCGGCGCGCTCTTGCCATCCATCGGCCAGCCCTTGGGAATGACCCAGCGGCCGGTGTCGCGGCTGGTGATGAGGAGCACTTCGACGACCGGGCGCTTCTTCTTCAACCGGTAGCACAGCGCCCCGTATTGTTCGCGCACGGGCCGGCGGAACATCAGGTGCACGTCGCTGACGATACGGTTGAGAATGTTCAAGGTCTTCTTCATCCCTCTTTCGCAAGATGCCTGCTGAGTCGGTTGTCTCATATCTTGCTTGCGTGGAATTTGCGGCGCAAGTCAGGCTTGTGGGGGGAGGCTCCGCTTTTGCATGCGCAATTGCGAAATTCTCTGCCATTCGCCGCTTCGCTCGGCGTCGCGGATCGCGGCGGCAATATAATCCATATGGGCCTGGGCGGCCTGGCGTGCCGCGGTTCCGTCACCCGTCATGATGGCCGCATAGATCGCCTCGTGCTGGGCAAGCAGGTGCCCGCGCGCCTCGGCGGAGGAAAACACGAGGTGGCGATGGAAAAAGATCCCCTGCGCCAGCAGCCGGTAGCAGGCGCGCAGCGTGTGCAGCAGCACGATATTGTGTGCGGCCTCGCCGATGGCATTGTGCAGTTCGACATCGGTCTCGAGTTCGGCCTCGAAGGAGCCGCCGTCATGGGCCGCGCGCATCGCCTCCATGATGCGCGTCAGCATCTGCCGGTCGTAGTCCGTCGCCCGGCGCGCGGCGAGTTCCGCCGTAATGCCTTCCAGCTCCCGGCGATACTCGATGTAATCCTCCGTCGCGCGCTGATGGCGGGCGATGAGGTCGACGACGGGGCGGGAGAAGACCTGGCCGATGATATCGGCGACATAGGTGCCGTCGCCATGCTGGCTGACAAGGAGGCCCCGGTTCTCCAGTTCCTTCAGCGCCTCGCGCAGGATCGGGCGGGACACGTCGAGCCGTTTGGACAATTCCCGCTCGCCGGGCAGGCGGTCGCCGTCGCGCAGTATGCCTTCCAGCAGCAAAAGCTCGATCTGCCGCACGACCTCGTCGGAGGTCCGGCTATGGCTGATGCGGGCAAAAAGGTCGAAGGCGGCGTCGGTCACGGGCAAACACTACCAATGCGGGCGGAAACTGGTCAACAATCTTGTCCACTTCTCCCGCGCTCACCTGCGTCAATGCGTCCCATCTGCGCGGGCCTGACATTTGTTAAGACTATGCTGTTGCACATGAGGGGAAGGTGCAGGACATGGCTAAAGGCAGCTTCGCCTTTCCGCAGGCGACCGCCCGCGCGCAGGCGCTCGGGGAAATTCACGCAAGACCGTATGCGCTGGTTCCATCGCCGCGCGTCATCTTCCAGCTGGCGTTCCTCACCGAGGGCGGTTCGGCGGTCGATCACGCCGTCATGGCGGAACTGTCGCGTTCACGCGGCATCTCGCCGCCGGGGCGCGATTCCAGCCACCACGCGCTGAGCTGGGGGCAGGGCACGCTGCGCTGGGAGCGGCATACCGAATTCTCGACCTATTTCTGGGATGCGCCCGCGCCGGAGGCGTTCGGCGCCGACGTGCCCGTGCATCCCTTCGGCGACAGCTTTTCGCCGCCCGGCACGCTGATCTCGGGTATCCGCCTTGAAATCCGGCCGGATTCGCCGGAAACGCGCGAGGCCATCTCCACCTTCGATCCGACGAGCCTCTGTTACAGCGAGATCAAGAACGGTCAGGGCGTCATCCTCACCGACTTCCGCCAGAACGGCGACGGGCTGACGCAGATCCTCGTCATCGACCGCGGCATGACGGAGGCCGGGCGCGGCGCGCTTGTCCAGCGCCTGCTCGACATCGAGACCTACCGTACGCTCGCCATGATGGGCCTGCCGCTCGCCCAGTCGCTCTCGCCGGATATCCGGCGCATCGAGGACGGACTGACGGGCATCACCAATTGCATGAAGCAGCATGCCCGCGACAAGGCCGACGAACTGCTGACCGAAATCACCCGCCTTGCCGCCGAGCTGGAGGCGAACGCCGCCGTCAGCCTCTATCGCTTCGGCGCCAGCCGCGCCTATTACGGCATCGTGCAGGAGCGCATCCGCACGCTGGCGGAAACCGCGGTGCCCGGCTACGAAACGCTCGGCTTCTTCCTGGAGCGCCGTCTCGCGCCCGCCATGCGCACCTGCCAGTCGGTGGAAGAGCGCCAGGCGAACCTGTCGCGCAAGCTTGCCCGCGCCACGGCGCTGCTGCGAAGCTGGATCGACGTGGAGCTGGAACAGCTCAACTCGACGCTGCTCAATTCCATGGACCGGCGCGCCAAGCTGCAGCTCCGCCTGCAGCAGACCGTCGAAGGCCTGTCGGTGGCGGCGATTTCCTATTATGTCGTCGGGTTGTTCGGCTACATGGCCAAGGCCGCGCACGGCCTCGGCCTGCCGGTGAAGCCGGAGACGCTGACCGGTGTCGCCGTGCCCTTCGTCATTCTCGGCATGTGGCTGCTCGTCCGCGCGATCCGCAATCGCCACGCGGAGGAAGACCGGCACTGATCAGGTCGACAGGTCGCACATGTAGGACGGCGCGCCATCCTTGTCGATGGAGTAGCCGGTCCCCCAGCCGAAGCCGCCGTCGTCCTTCGCCTTGACCTTCTTCTGGGAGGCGACGCCGCGTTCCTTGAAGGCCGCTTCCGCAGCCTTCTCGGCGTCCTTCGGGAAGACGATGACATGCGAGCTGAGGCCGCTTTCGAGCGGGGTGATATAGGCGTTGATCTGCCTGACCGGCACGCCGCGCCAGGTGCTGTTCTTCACCGGAATGGTGATCTCGAGATAGTCCTCGATAGGCGTGACCGTGACCTCGCCGAAGAGCGCCTTGTAGCCCGAGGGCAGTTCGACCTTGCCCTCCTTGCGGGCGAAGGCGTAGCTCGACTGGAGCAGGCCGCCGAGCGCCTCGGTATAGTCGCAGCCGTCGTCGAAGCCTTTCAGCAGCGGATCGAGCGATCCGGCCAGCGTGGGTGTCGCGGCAAGTGCGATGAAGGCCGCGGCAAGCGTCATTCTACCGATCATGCGTCATCCTCCTCGGGGATTTGCAAACGGATGGGTCGCCTCAACGCTCCCAATAGGGCAGGGAGCCGTAGAGTTCGGCGAGATAGTCGATGAACAGGCGCACCTTGACCGGCAGAAACTGCCGGCTCGGATAGACCGCCGAAAGCACCACGTTGCGCGAACCCTCGTAGTCCGGCAGCACCTGCACGAGTTCGCCGTTCTTGACCGCCGGGCCGACATCCCAGGTGGAGCGCAGCGCGATGCCCATGCCGGAAAACACCGCTTCGCGCACCACTTCGCTGGAATTGGTATAGAGCGGGCCATGCGGACGATAGGTGACGCTGCCATCTGGTCCTTCCAGTCGCCAGACGTCCTGCGTGTGCGGCGGCAGGCAGACGTGGTCGGCAAGGTCCTCCAGCGAGGCGGGCATGCCCCGGCGGGCGATATAGGCCGGCGAGGCGCAGAGCACGCGGCGCACCGAGGCGAGCCGGCGGGCGACGAGCGAGGAGTCCGAAAGCTCCCCGATGCGGATGGCAATATCGAAGCCGCCGCCGACGATATCGGAAAAATCGTCGGTGAGGACGAGATTGACGATGAGGTCGGGGTAGAGGTCCATGAAGCCCTTGAGATGGGGCGCGATATGCATGCGGCCGAAGGAGGTCGGAGCGGAAATGCGCAGCGTGCCGCGCACCGCCCCGGACCGGCCGGAAACGAAGGCTTCCGCCTCCTCGATGCCGGAGAGGATGCCGACGATGCGCTCGTAGAAGCCCTGTCCTGCCTCGGTCAGCGAAATCTGGCGCGTCGTGCGCTGGAAGAGGCGGGTGCCGAGGCGCTCCTCCAGCCGTTTCACCCGCTTGGAGACGACAGCGGGCGAGAGCCCGAGGGCCCGGCCCGCCGCCGACATGCTGCCCATGGAAATGACGCGGGAAAAGATTTCAAGATCGCCGAGATTTGTCACGCGTCGCTTCCTTAAACCGTCTCAATTGGTCGAATCGACGATGACTTCTTCACCGAACTTGCCGTTCTTGGGCTCCGGCTTGTAGGTCGAGTTCTGCGCCCGCATGACGCGGATGGGACGGATGCCGGCCGCGATGGCCGCCTTCATGTCGCTGTCCGCATCGCCGTAGTAGATCTTCAGCTTGTGTTCCTTCAGGAATTCCACCTTGTTTTCCGAGGAGGCGGTGAAGACGACGTCGTTCATCTTCTGGATGTTGAAGGCCTTCTGGATGGCGGCGGTCAGCGTCTCGCCGCCGGTGCCGCGCGTGCGGCCGGTGATGAAGAATATCTCGTCGCCGCGCGCCGCGTGCAGGTCGATCAGCTTGCGCGCGACCTCCTTCGGCACCGAATACTGGTCGCAATTGTTGGTGTGGATATCCGTCCAGAAGGCATCCATCTTCAGGTAGTCTTCCGAAGTCGGCGAGTATTTCATCTTGCCGTAATAGAAGCAGGGGCTGGAGAACAGCACCGTGTCGTCCACGTCGAAGCCCACGGCCATGGCGGGCTGGCCCTCGAGCGTCGCCGCGATCTGGTCGACGGAAACCCAATGGACCGGC